>JBKJJZ010000203.1:0-5347 GCA_046597705.1 Vicinamibacterales bacterium
ATTGGCGGACAGTCGTTGCTAATGGCGTCGGAGGAAGACCTTCTGCAGCTGAAGAGAACGGCCGCAGCGGCGCGATCAGTCGCCGGTGACGCTGACGATATCGCCTTCCTCGAATCCCGAAAGCGGCCGATCAGTACTTCGGGAAGATCTTTGCGAACACGGCGTCGGTCGTGAAGATGCAGCGGTCGTTGTGGCCGCACTCGGAAACGACCTGGATCTCGTGCTTCGCGCCCAGCTGTTCATTCAGGTACTTGACGTAGGCCTCGCCGCGCGATCGGCGTGTGGGTCCCTGCGCCATTGCCGTGCAGGAACTGTCGAAGCCGCCAAGCGGCAGGGTATCCACCTGGCCGACAAGAAACGTCATCGGCCGTGACACCAGCTGCTGTTTGAGCTGCTCGTCGGTCATCTTCGCTGTGTAGCCTGGCCGACTGGCGAGGCCGGCCGGCCAATTGTTGTAGTTCGGGCACTTGTTCGCTGCCGGGTCGTAGGGGCCATACGTGAACTTCGTGTGCGCCGCGGTATCAGGCGTCAGGCTCCAACCGTCCTTCGCTGCCGCCGGCTCCGCATCGTCCTGCGGCAGCGGTCGCACCGCCGCGGGCCACGCGTAACTCGAGGGATTCGCCACGACGTAAGTCATCGGCACACCGAGCGTGTCGTGCACCTTGTTGGCCATGGCGTACCGCGTTGCGTATTGCCCACCGGCAGAGTGACCGGTGACGACGATCGCCTTCATGTTGGGGAAGACTTTCTTGTCCGCGAACAGACGCAGAAGTTCGTCAGCCACGTCGAAGGACGAGAGTTCGGGATTCGTCGGAGACATGCCTCCCGATCGCCAGCTATCGCCCCCACCGGGCCACATCACTTCGTTCTCGGCCTTCGGATCGCTCGCGATGATCAGGTGCGGCGAGATGACGATCGTGTCTTCCGTAGCACCAGCGAGAAAGGCGGCGGCCATCGCGGTGCTGAAGTAGTGGTCGGCGTTCCGGTTCGTGCCGTGCACCATGATGAGCGCGCGGCGGATGTTGTCATTGCGCACGGTGAGCGGATAACTGGCATACACCATGGTCTTTGCCGGCCCCTTGCCGAACAGGACCCATGCGGTGCAATTAGGCGTTGCGGTCGTGCAGGGCGTGGCAGCGGCAGGCGCGCGGTCGATCGCGGCCAGGCCGGTGGCAAAGGCAAGCGAGAGCAGGAGTGATGTGCGCATGGTGCTGAGAATACACGAACGTTTTGAACACGCTGCGGTATGATGCGCCAGATTTTCCATGGCCCTCCCTCCAGGCACTCGCATTGGCCCCTACGAAATTGTGTCCGCCCTCGGTGCGGGCGGGATGGGAGAGGTTTATCGCGCGCGCGACACGGCGCTCGATCGGAGCGTGGCGATCAAAGTCCTGCCGGAGTCGTTTGCCGCCGATGCAGACCGGCTGATGCGTTTTTCGCGCGAGGCGAAGACACTCGCGTCCCTCAATCACCCGAACATCGCGGCGATCTATGGTCTGGAAGGACGAGCCCTCGTCATGGAGCTGGTCGAGGGCGAAGACTTGTCGGAAAAGATCGGCGTCCTGTCGCTCGCCGAGGCTCTGCCGATCGCGCGGCAGATCGCCGAGGCACTCGAAGCCGCGCATGAGGCTGGCGTCATTCATCGCGACCTCAAACCGGCCAACATCAAGGTCAGAGACGACGGCACGGTCAAGGTGCTCGATTTCGGCCTCGCGAAGGCGATGTCGCCCGACACGTCCGGGTCGCTGCCAGGGACAGGCGGAACGATGACATCGCCGGCGATGACGGCGCTGGGAATGATCCTGGGCACGGCCGCCTACATGTCGCCGGAACAGGCGAAGGGCAAGGCGGTCGACAGGCGTGCTGATGTCTGGGCCTTCGGTGTCGTGCTCTATGAAATGCTCACGGGCCGTCGTCTCTTCGGCCGCGATGACGTCACCGATACGTTGGCGGCGGTGTTGACCAGCGAGCCGGACCTGGCGCTACTGCCGGCCGGCACGCCCGCGCAGATTCGACAGCTGATCGCGCGGTGCCTGACCAAGGACAAACGCCAACGCCTGGACTCCATGGGCGCGGCGCGCCTGGACATCGAAGAGGCGCTTCGTGGACCGCGCGTGACAGCGGTGCCTGGCAATCGAGGCGGCTTCTGGAAAGTTGCTACAGGTCTCGTGGCCGCGGCGCTCGTTGTCGGTTGGATGGCATCGACGTACTGGGGGCGCGCTTCAACGCCTGGAACCGCGGCTCCCGCGTCAATCGTGGCTGAGATTCCCGCGCCGCCGGGCGTGGTCACCGCCTTCCATGATGGATTTGCGCTCTCGCCTGATGGCGAGACTCTGGTGTTCGCCGCCAGAAACACATCGGGCGTGAAACAACTCTGGACGCGGCGCCTTGGCGCGGCTGCTGCCCGACCAATCGCCGGCTCGGATGGTGCGATGTATCCCTTCTGGTCCCCCCGGGGCGACCACATTGGCTTTTTCGTGGAAGGGCAAGTGCGCCGCCTTCCCGCGGACGGTGGCAACCCTCAAACGATCTGCACCGTGTCTGGCCTGTTCCCGCTCGGATCGTGGAACGCGCGTGACGAGATTCTGTTTGCGACTCAGCTCGGAGCGAACACGCGGATTTTCAAGGTACCGGCCGCCGGCGGTGGGCCGGTGTCCATCGATAGCCTTGGCAGGGCGTCACGGCCCATCTGGTTGGCGGATGGTCAAAGGTTTCTCTATGCAGGGGGCGCAGGCGACACGTTTGGCGTGTACCTGACCAATGGCAACGGCACGGACCCAAAGTTCATTACCAGTCTCCCGCTCGGGAACTGGTCGTTCGGCTACGCACCGGCCGGCTACCTGCTGCTGAACCGAAACAGTGTGCTGACCGCGCAAAAGCTCGACGCGGACGCAGGCGCACTGACCGGCCCGATCGCCACCGTCTCCGGTGTGGCTGGAACGCCAAAAGGGTGGATGGCCGTGGCGTCGGCCGGCGATCGACTGGTCAGCATCGTGTCTGATCGCGACACCGACACCGGAGACGCCGGTGACCCGCTGGCGAGACTGCAATGGGTCACTCGTGACGGCGCCCCGGCGGGCACACTGGCGGACACAGCGCGGTACTGGACGATGGCGCTGTCTCCCGATGGGAGGCGGGTGGCCGCAAACCTGGGCAGCAATATCTGGGTGTTGGACTCCGCGAATCGGAAGACGCGCCTGACATCCGGCGCGGCCGTCGCGCCGGTGTGGTCGGTGGGGAGCAGCATCATCTATCAGCAGGGTAGCGGCGGGTGGATCCACTCCGTCGATGCAGACACCCCGCCGGCGGAGCTCACAGGAAGCCGGGGCCTCCCCACCGACATGTCGCGGGATGGCCGGTGGGTCCTGATGGGACTCGTCAGCGGCGGCAACGCCACCGAGAAGGACATCCTGCTCTACGACATGCAGGCACACACGCAGCGCGCGTGGCTGGCAACGGAGTTCAACGAAGAGCAGGGCCGGTTTTCATTGGACACGAAGTGGATTGCCTATACGTCCGACTCCAGCGGCCAGAGCGAGGTTTACGTGCGATCGGTGGACGGCACCGGCAAGGCGCAGCCGGTATCGGACGGCGGTGGGAGCCATCCGCGGTGGCGGCAAGACGGTCGTGAACTCTATTTCCTGGGTCCTGGTGACGAAATGATGGCCGTGGATGTGACGCCAGGCGCAAGCACGTTGACGATCGGCGAGCCGAAGCGCTTGTTCGTACGGCCGCTCAATGACATTGCTCGCTCGTTCTTCTCACCGTACGACGTCGCCCCGGATGGCCAGCGCTTCCTGCTGAACGTGCCCGATCGCCCCTCGCCCCTCTACTTCCTGCAGGGACTCGAAGACCTTGTACGCAGAGCCGGAGCGGCCGGCGCGAAGTAACGAACTCCACCACTCTCACCGTAAACGACACGGCGTTCACGATCGTCGGTGTCGCCGCCCAGTCCGGTGCGCGACTTCCTCTTCGACCTCGAACAGTGCTGCGTGGATCTCGCGGGACGCCGGTCGGACTCAGTCGGAGCGGTGGCCGCTGAACTGACATCTCCCCATCGTGAGCGCGAAGTAGCGAACTTTTTTCCGCTTATTCGTCTCTGAGGGTGATGGCAGGATCGATGCGCGCGGCGCGCCGCGTCGGCTGCCATGTCGCGACGACGGCGGTGAGGCCAAGCAGCAACGCTACGCTGACGTGTGTCACCGGATCCGCGATCGTGACGCCATAGAAAATCGGCGACACGTACTTCGCGCCGACGAGCGCGCATCGGGCGACCGCAGGCGAACGACGAGGTGGTCGTCGGGGTCGGTCACCTGAAAGTCTCGCCCGCGCAGCCCATCACGCCGCCGTTCGCTGAAAGCAGCGATAGCCCGGCCTTGCTGAGAAAGACAGCTGCGACAATCGCGGCAAGAAATACCAGAAGGATCTCCAGCGATGCGCCAACGGCCAGCGTCCGCAGACTTCAGGGTCAGGGGCCCCTCGAGCGGCCAGGTCGTCGCACCTAGATTCACACAGGCCATCGGCGCCCCTGAAGGGACGCCCTACGTACTGTGAATTGGCGCGGCTAAAGCCACGCCCTACGCGCCATACCCTGGTGCGTTACTTCGGCGAACGGAGGTACTTCAGAAGGTCGCTGTCCGTGCCGAGGATGAAATACGTCTTGCCGTCGATGACGCGTTCGTATGTTTCCAGCGACTTGAAGAACGCGTAGAAGTCCGGGTCGCGGCCGTAGGCCTCTGCGTAGATGGCGGTGGCTTCGGCGTCGGCCTTGCCGCGCAGTTCCTGTGCCTGCCGATAGGCTTCGGACTGGATGCGCAGCAGATCGCGCTGGCGCTCGCCCTGAATCCGCGCCGCTTCACCCTCACCTTCGGACCTGAAGCGTTCCGCGATCCTCCGGCGTTCGGCAATCATGCGCGCGTAGACATCCTTGGCCACTTCATCAACGTAGTTGATGCGCTTGAGCCGGATGTCGAGCACCTCGATGCCCAGGTCAAGCGTACGGGCCTGTGCCGCGGCCAGGACGCCGGCCGCAATCGCCCGCCGCCCCTTGGCGATCTGTTCCAGCACGATTCGCTCTTCTTCACTCTCGATTGGAATGGTGTCGGCAGGCCGGTTGCTGCTGCGCACCAGTTCGATCAGGTCATAACTGGCCACGGCGTTGCGCGTTTCGCCGTCCAGAATGTCATCCAGCCGCGACTGCGCGCCGCGCTCGTCGCGCAACCGCTGGAAGAACTTCAGCGGATCCGTGATGCGCCATCGCGCATACATGTCCACCCAGATGAACCGCTTGTCCTTGGTGGGCATCTGATTGGGGCTGCCGTCCCACTCCAGAAACCGCTTCTCAAAC
>JBKJJZ010000223.1:0-4359 GCA_046597705.1 Vicinamibacterales bacterium
ACCACCGCCGCGGCCACGCGCTTACCAATCACGCCGTAGCCATTGACCGCGACGCGAATCCTCTGCAATTGGCTCATCGATCTGCTTCCTGAACTGTCACCACTGGGCTCCTCCTAACGCATCGCGATGCGCGCGGTCACAACCTTCGAAGAGGCTCCAGAGCCCTCAGTCCAGGCGAACATCAGGTCGCCGGCGGCGTAGGTCATTCGCGGGTAGCCGCTCGCCCGGCTCGCCGCCATTCCCGAGACCGCGAACGCGGCAGACCGTTCGCCAGACGCCGTCACACGACGCATCTTGAACTGGGCCTTGCCAGCGGCGAACTCGATCCAAGTCGCCATTGCGGCGCCATCGGGCAGTAGCGCAAGGTCGACGCGGCCGAGCGCGGACACGTCGTCGAGCCGGATCGGGGCGTGAAACGTCTTGCCGCTGTCCGAGGAGAAAGCGACGAAGGTATGACCTTCGTCACCCTTTGCCGTAAACCAAGCGAGTGCCACGTTCTTGCCATTCGCCGCAAGGGCGGGGCCGTTGACCGGGCAGGCAGCGATCTGCCAATTGTCCCGATGCACCGGCACTGGCTCGGTCCACTTGCCCGCCACGAGCCGCGCAACGTAGATGTCCCTGACCTCATCCGGGCTGCGGTCCCGATACGCGACGATCGGCCCGTCGGCCGTGACGGCGGCGGTGGTCGGGCAACATTCGCAGACGCGCAGGTCGACCGTTGTTTCCGCGAGCGCCTTGCCGTCCGCGGTGAAGGTCGCTCCACGAACGCTCATGTCTCCGCCGCCATGTTCACCGTGGCCCGTTTTCATGGCTCGGCCATCGAGCCACACCAGACCGCATCGCCAGCACGCTCAACCCAGCTAAGCAGGATGCCGCGAGCGGAAACCGTGAGTTGCGGTTGTGCACTCGCGCTAGCCGCCGGTGATTCGGTCGTCAGCAGCTGCCACGGTCCACCCTGCGCGCGCCGGAACCCGGCAGGTTGACCAATACTGCGGCCCCTCCAACGGCCGCGATCAGCGATCGCATTTTCATAGCGCAGATGATACCGCGAAGACCCAGAGTGACCGGATATCTGTCGAATCGTTAACGAGTTTTAATCGGTGGCCGACCTCCGGGGACGTAGCCTGTAATGAGGGAGCTGGCTGGCTTCCTCATTGACGGATGAAACCTCTTCTTAGGGCCCTGATCGTCTTGCTGACCATCGCCATCGTGGCGAGCGGCCTCGTGGCGTATTCGATCGTGAGCCGTGGTCTCAGCACTCGCACATCGCCATCGCTTGCTGAGACCACCATCGCGCTGACGATGAGGCGGCTGGCCACGCCCGTCGCACATCGGGACCGAGTGAATCCTGCGATGGCCTCCGACGAGGTCGTGACCGGAGCTCTTGAGCACTTTGCCGACCATTGTGCGAGTTGCCACGCGAATGATGGCAGTGGCGCGACGCAGATGGGCCGCAGTTTTTATCCGCCAGCGCCGGATATGCGGCTCGTACGAACGCAATCGTTGAGTGACGGCGAGCTGTTTTCGATCATCGAGAATGGCATTCGTCTCACCGGTATGCCCGCGTGGGGCACGGGAACCGAGGATGGCGAGAACGAGTCGTGGGCTCTGGTGCATTTCATCCGGCGGCTGCCGAAGTTAACCGCCGACGAGATTGCGCACATGGAGACCTTGAACCCGCAGAGCCCAGCGAAAATTCTGGAAGCGGACGAAGCACGGCGCTTCCTCGAAGGGACGAGCGGCGCCCCGGCGCCGCCATCGATGAAACCACATCATGACTAAATTGTCGTCGAACTATTCGCGCCGGACGTTTGTGAAAGGTCTGGCCTTCAGCGGTGCCGCGCTCGGTCTCGGAGTCGTCCGGGTCAGCGAGGGCTTCGCGCAGAGTGACTCGCGCAAGGTGCCCGCAATCCTGAGCGGCACACAATTCGACCTGCGCATCGGTGAAATGCCGATCAATATCACCGGCGCAGCCAGGACGGCTCTTGCCATCAACGGCTCAGTGCCCGCTCCGACACTCCGGTGGAAGGAAGGCGACACCGTTACCTTACGCGTGAGCAACGCCCTATCCGAAGATGCCTCGATTCACTGGCACGGCATCCTTCTCCCCGCCAACATGGATGGGGTCCCTGGATTGAGTTTCCATGGCATCCGGCCGAACGAGACCTACACCTACCAGTTCACGGTGCGGCAAGGCGGCACGTATTGGTATCACAGCCACTCGGGGTTTCAGGAGCAACAGGGTGTGTATGGTCCGCTGGTGATCACGCCTCGCGAGCCGGAGCCATTCGCGTTCGATCGCGAGCACGTCGTGCTGCTTAGTGACTGGACCGATGAGAATCCTGCACGCGTGTTTGCGAAGCTGAAGAAGCAGTCCGATTACTACAACTTCCGAAAGCGCACACTCGGCGATTTCATGCGCGACGTCGGCGAACAGGGCCTGGGGCGGACAGTCGCAGACCGCACAATGTGGGGCGAGATGCGGATGAACCCCACCGATCTCGCCGACGTGTCGGGATACACCTACACCTATCTGATGAACGGCGTCGCGCCTGCCGGCAATTGGACTGGACTGTTCAAGCCGGGGGAACGTGTTCGACTGCGGTTCATCAACGGCTCCGCGATGTCGTATTTCGACGTCCGCATCCCGGGCTTGAAGATGACGGTCGTTGCGGCCGACGGTAACTACGTCCACCCGGTCAGCGTTGACGAGTTCAGAATCGCGACTGCCGAGACACTCGACGTGATCGTCGAACCGGCGGGCCAGGACGCCTACACCATTTTCGCGCAGTCGATCGATCGCACCGGCTTCGCCGCAGGCACACTCGGCGTGCGCGACGGGCTGCGTCCGCCCGTCCCCGAAATGGATGCGCGCGCGCTACTCACCATGGCCGACATGGGACACGGCGCCATGGACGGCATGGCCGGGATGGAGATGCCGGCGGAGACTCCCGCCGCGCCTGGTGCGGCCGATCCACACGCTGGTCATACGATGCCGCCGCCCGCAGTTGCTCCTGCCGATCCGCATGCCGGTCACAACATGGCGGGGTCGGACATGCAAGCCCACCCGGCAACAGAGGATGGCAATCCGCTCGTCGACATGCAGAGCATGTCTCCGGCCTCGCGACTGGACGATCCCGGTATTGGTCTGAGAAACAACGGTCGCAAGGTCCTCAGCTACGCAGACCTGCGCAGCACTTTCGAGGATCCTGACGGACGCGAACCTGGGCGGACGATTGAGCTGCATCTGACCGGACACATGGAACGCTTCGCGTGGTCGTTCAATGGCGTCAAGTTCTCGGCCGCCGACCCTCTCAAGTTGACGTATGGCGAACGATTGCGCATCGTCCTCGTCAACGACACGATGATGAGCCATCCGATCCACCTCCACGGGATGTGGAGCGATTTGGAAAACGACGCCGGCGAATTCCAAGTCAGAAAACACACCATTGACATGCCTCCCGGCACCAAGCGCTCGTACCGCGTGCGTGCCGATGCGCTCGGTCGATGGGCCTACCACTGTCATCTGCTGTTCCACATGGAATCGGGGATGTTCCGTGAGGTGAGGGTCGAAGAATGAGGACCTTGAGGACGATCGTGCTCGTCTTAGCCGGGGTCCTGCTGGGAGCTACCGGACCTGCGTTGGCGCAGACGACTCCCGACCCGCACGCTGGGCACCAGATGCCAGAGGCCAAGCCGGCAGCTGCAGGAACGAATGACGAAGGCGCGACCACACCGGTGCCACCGCTGACCGACGAGGATCGGGCGGCGGCGTTTCCGCCTGATGCTCAAGGCCACTCTGTACACGACAGCGCCGTCCACTATTTCGTGCTGTTCGATCAACTCGAATGGCAGGCGGCAAGTGGAACCCAGGGGCTGAGCTGGGACACCAAGTCCTGGATCGGCGGCGACGTCAACCGGCTGTGGCTACGGACAGAAGGTGAAACGGACCGCGACGAACTCGAGCACGCAGAAGTTCACGCCATGTACGGCCGAGCCATCGCACGTTGGTGGGACTTGGTGGCAGGTGTCAGGCAGGACTTTCGGCCGGGATCCAAGACGTGGGCGGCGGTTGGTATTCAGGGGCTGGCGCCCCAGTGGTTTGAGGTCGAAGCGACCGCCTACGCCGGCGAGGCCGGAGCGGCGTTGCGATTGGAGGCGGAATACGAACTGCTGGTGACGAACCGGCTCGTTTTGCAGCCGCTGACCGAACTCAATCTCTTCTCCAAGGCGATACCCGAACAACAGATCGGCGCCGGCGTCAGTACCGTCGAGGCCGGGTTGCGGTTGCGATTCGAAGTCCGGCGCGAGTTCGCGCCGTACGTGGGGGCCGTCTGGCAGCAACGATTTGGCGGCACC
>JBKJJZ010000359.1:0-15163 GCA_046597705.1 Vicinamibacterales bacterium
CGGGCCGCCAATTGCGCTCAGTCCGAGCGTACGTAGGGCGCCCCATCAGGGGCCCCAATTGGGTGCAGTCCGCGCGCAGACTCGTGGTCCATGGCAGGATGGTAAACCGCTTGAACGAACCCCCACACAGGAGACTCCGATGAACATGAAAGCGTTGCTGCTGGCAGAGCTGAATCGCGAGGTCGAGCGTTCCCGCAAGGCATTGGAACAGGTTCCCGATAACAAGCACGACTGGAAGCCGCACGAGCGGTCAATGATCTTCGGCTACCTGGCCGGTATGGTCGCCACCATTCCGTCGTGGGTGACCATGCAGATCACTCGTCCCGACCTGGATATCGCGCCGGCTGACGGCGCCAAAATGGACAGGACGCCCCTCAACACGAGCGCGGAGTACCTCGCCGCTCTCGACAAGTCCGCCGCGGAGGCGCGCGCCGCGTTCGACGGCACCACCGATGAACACCTGAAGACGAACTGGCAGCTCAAGGCGAGGGGCCAGGTGGTGATGGAAGCGCCGCGCTTCGAGATGATCCAGGACACGATCAACCACTGGGTCCACCATCGCGGACAGATGACGGTCTACCTGCGCCTGATGGGCGCCAAAGTTCCTGCCATCTACGGCCCGTCGGCCGACGAGCAGCGGTTCTAAGAGTCCAGACGGACCTGAAGCTCCGTCCTGCCGAGGGACGCTCCAGGCCAGACGCGATTACTCCGATCGCAACGCCTCGATCGGATTGACGCCAGCGGCGCGTCGCGCTGGAATGGCTGACGCCAGCAATGCGGCCGCGGTCAGTGCGCCGATGGCGGCGGCGAACACACGCCAGTCCGTGGTGTCCATCCGGAAGAGAAACGTCTTCGCCGTCGAGCTCAAGGACCATGCGCCGGCGCCGCCCACGATCAGTCCGATCCCTACCAGTACGCCGGCGCGAACCAGCACCATGCTCACGACCGCACCACGCGTGGCACCGAGCGCCATACGCACGCCAATTTCGCGCGTCCGCTGTGCCACCAGGTACGCCATGACGCCATAGATGCCAACGCCAGAGATGACAAGGCCGAGAACGCCAAACAATCCCAACAACAACATGTTGAGCCGTCGTTGGGCCACCTGCCGGCCCATCACCTGCTCCATCGTTCGGACATTGCGCAGCGGCACGTCAGGCAGCACGGCAAGGACGGCAGCCTTGACCGATGGCACAACCTCCAAGGGGTTTTCGCCGGTACGGATCACCAGTTCGGCGAACGTCACGCGTCCCTGTGTCAGCGGCACGTAGGCCTCCGTCACCGGGTCGGTTTCGAGGCTGCTTTGATACACGTCGCCGACCACGCCGACGACGGTGCGGTCGCCATTGAGGCCCACGGCCTTGCCCACGGCCTGTTCGCCCGGGAAGAGTCGCTTGGCCGCCGACTCATTCAGAATGACCACGTTCTGCGAGCCCGCCCGATCGGTGGCGTTGAAGAGCCGGCCCTGCAGCAAGGGAATGCCGATGGCCTCGTGGTAGTTCGACGTGACGCGGCGGATGCTGATGCTGCCGTCGCGACCTTCCAGCTTCCGCCCAGGCACCGTGATGCTGGTCGAACTCATGCTTCCCCCCATGGGCATGCCGCCCGAGATGACAGAAGGGAACCGCACACCAGGCGCCTGACGAAGGCGAGTCACAATCTCCTCCAGCTGAGGCGCGAAGTCTGGAAAGGCTGCGCCTGCCACGCTACGGTCCACGCGCGGCTGGAGGGAAACCGTCAGGACATTGTCGGGCTTGAAGCCCGGATCGATTTTCATCAGTGAGCGGAAGCTGCCGATGAAGAGGGCGGCACCCACCAACAACACCACGGCGAGCGCCACTTCGACGACAACGAGCAGGTTGCGCATCCGCTGCTGCGCCATGCCGCTGCTGGCGCCGCGCGCACCTTCCTTCAGCGCGTTGGTGAGATTGGGACGGGAAAGCTGCAGCGCAGGCACGATGCCGAAGAGCACGCCGGTGATGAGCGAGACGAACGCGGCCACCCCGAGCACGCGCAGATCAACGGCGATGGTCGAAAGCCGCGGCACGCCATCCGGCATCGACGTGCGAAGGACATTGACCGCCCACCAGGCCAGAAAGAGTGCGAGCACCGTGCCGGCCACGGACAGCAGCAAACTCTCCACCAGCAAGCCCCGCACCAGTCGCCATCGTCCTGCTCCGAGCGCGGCACGAATACCGACTTCACGTTCCCGCGAACTCGCGCGCGCCAGCAGCAGGTTCGCCACGTTGGCACAGGCGATGAGCAGGACGATGCCCACGGCGCCCAGCAACATCAACATCCACTGCTTGGTGCGGGCACCGACGACGTGATCGCGCAGCGGGCGCACCCCGGCGAGGGTGAACTCGTTCCACTTGGGGTTGGCTGCCTTGAGCGCCGCCGAGATCTGGTCCAGGTTTGCCTGCGCCTCGTCGATTGACACGCCGGGCTTCAGACGCGCGATGGTCGAAAGATAGATGCTGATGCTGTTGGGATTCCGGATGCGTTCGTCCGCGGGCACCACAAATGGCGCCCACATCTCCGTCGGGCGAACGGCGCCGACCGG
This sequence comes from Vicinamibacterales bacterium, assembly GCA_046597705.1. Lineage (GTDB taxonomy): Bacteria > Acidobacteriota > Vicinamibacteria > Vicinamibacterales > SCN-69-37 > SYFT01. The sequence goes on from JBKJJZ010000359.1 coordinate 2,564, forward strand.
ATAGGCGAAGTCCGATGGCATCACGCCGATGACTTCATACGAACCGCCCTCAAGCGGGATCGACCTGCCGACAATAGCAGGGTCGGAGTTGAAACGACGCCGCCACAGCCCGTCGCTGAGCACGACCACGCGGTGATTCCCATCCACTTCGTTTTCCACGGTGAACGAGCGGCCCAGCACGGGTTGTTCACGCAGCACCTTGAAGAAGTCGGCGGTCACGCGCTGCGCACGGATCTCTTCCGGCTCGGCGCCGGCTTCGCGCAATGTAAAGGCGCCGCCCGCAATCGCCGCCATCGACTCAAAGACCTGCTGCTGTTTGGCCCAGTCCGCGTAGTTCTGGGGCGCGCTGCTGGAGACGGCCGCCGGGTCGGTGGGAGGCGTGCGGTTGGTCTCGCCGGGGCGTGGCAGGTGCCGTTCGCCAACGGCGACCAGCCGGTCGTGTTCGTTGAAGGGAAGTCCGCGCAACACCACGGCGTCGACGACCGAAAAAATGGCGGTGCTGGCCCCGATGCCGAGCGTCAACACCGCCAAAGCGACAATCGTGAAGGTCTTGGAGGACCGGAGGGAGCGAAAGGCGGCTTTCAGGTCGTCGAGCATGGTGCTTTACTAGACGTCTCCGGGCGCACCGGAGTTGGTAGTTTTCCTAACGAATGGCGGCGATGGCCAAATTGAGCCGGTTCACTGCGCAGGCGGCTTTCCTCATCCTGGGCGACGGCATGCCGACCGGCATCGCACTGCCTGTGCCTTGCAACGCAAGAACCTCACCCTCAAGCGCGGGCACCAGAGGTAGCGTTGAAAAAGCAACATCTTGTTGAAAAATCATCAGTCACCCGATGCTGCCGGGCCTGAAGACCCGGCTCACATCGGGTGCTAGGATGCGCTCATGTCGTTTGCGCGAGCACTCGTTGCGGCTTCCGTTCTCGCGCTAGCTGTTGCCCTTGCGGCATATCCGATCGCCCAGTCTGCTTCCGATCGCCAGAAACTGCTCACACCGACAGACCCGGCCTTCACCGCGCCCGCCCCGGCGGTCTCACGCGTACGGCTCGACACGACCAAAGGCCCGCTGGTTATCGAGGTCATTCGCGCATGGGCGCCTCTGGGCGCCGCTCGTTTCGTGAACCTGGTGCGGCATGGTTTCTACGACGATGCGAGGATCTTCCGGGTGCGCCCGCAGACGTGGGTCCAATTTGGTATCGCTGGTGATCCCAGAGCGGCGCAGGCTTGGCGGCCAATGACGTTCGCCGACGACCCCCCGATTGGACAGTCAAACGTGCGGGGCACCGTCGCGTTTGCCTTTGCCGTACCGAACGGCCGCACGACCCAGATGTTCATCAACCTGAAAGACAACTCCGCCACACATGACAAGGAGCCGTTCGTGCCCTTTGGGCGCGTCGTTGAAGGCATCGAAACCGCCGACGCCTTCTATGCGGAATACGGCGAGGGTATGGGTGGCATCCGCGCGGGCAAACAGGACCCAGGGTTCGCCGAGGGCAACGCGTTCTTCGACCGCGAATTTCCGAAGCTCGACCGGATCACTCGCGCGGTTGTCGTGACTCGCTAATCAGCGCGTAACGCTTTCACCGGATCGATCCTGCTTGCGCGCGAAGCGGGCACCAGTGTCCGAACGATAGCCGTGGCGAGGATCGTGAGAATGGCCACTGCCCAGACCGACGGATCGTAGACGTCCACCTTATAGACAAAGGCACGCACGAATCGCGCCGCCCATAGTGCGAGGCCCGCACCGGCCAACAATCCAATCGTTACGGTCAGCATCTGTTCGCGCAGCAGGTGCGAGATGACGTCGGCCCGCGTGGCGCCGATGGCCATGCGAATGCCGACCTCGCGCGTCCGACGTGCCGTGGTCATCGCCATTACGCCAAATACCGCCGGCGGAACCAAAGCCGCTGTCCACCCACCGGCGCATCGCGTCGATTCCTCGGCGAACACCCATGAAGAACGCGACGCCAGTCAGCGCCTGCCAGAACCAGAGCGTTGGCCGGACAGGCGATGTCCGAGCGAGCCGCCCCGCCGCTCGACGAGATCGCCGAGGATCTCGCTCGCGGCGTCCTCACCCGTCAGCCACGTCAGCAGGGTGTTCATGATCGCTCCTCTCGCAACGCTTCCAGCGCAGGTTTCGTCACGGCGGAGGCCACACCAACATTGTTGGCCTAATCAAGAGCGCCTCATCGAAGCCCAAGTGTCTGCAGTTGGAACGCCTCGTCCTCGAACTGCAGCGGCTGGCTCGCCCACGACTGTTGTCGCCGGTGGCGCGCACCAGCGGTGAGCATCAACAGCACACCTGACAGAAACAAGAACATCGGCCATGAAAACAGACTGAGTTGGAGAAACGCGGCCAGAAAAGTCGTCACCAGCACGTAGATCCCGGCCGCGCCCACGATGGTGAACACCAGCGGCCGCTTGCCCGGAATCCACGTGCAGGTGAACGGAACTCGCCGCCAGTCAATGAGCATCAACTCGGCCATCGCCAGTCCGGCCAGGAACGCGAGCAACATCGTCCGCCAGGCGTCAACGCCAATCACCCAAAACTGCAGCGGCCCGGCGAGCGCCAACGCTGGGAGCAGGACGAGGCGACGGCAGGCGTAGTCCACTGCGGCCAGATGCGTGGCCCGCGTGGCCGGTCCATCGGTCACGCGGAAGATCCAGTTCGCTCGAGATTGCACCGGCAACAGAAACGAAGTCCGAAGCCCGGTGAGTCCGGTAAGCATAAGCACGAGCGGAAGTGAGATGACGGCGTTCAACATCACCAGGGGAGCCGGCTCGTCCCATCGAAACGTTTCGTCCAGAAAGCCGCGCAGGAGCGACCAGGTGATCAGCCCCACGCCAATCGCCGAGAACACGAGGAACAGCAGCAACGGCAGGCGGTTCCGAAGCAGCGTGGCTTGCGTGAATCGCCAGACGCCCATCGCCGGCACCCGAAGGCGGCCGGGACCGCGGCCGAGGCTCGTATCTCTGGGCGGGGGAAGCACGAGCCGTTCAAAGCGGCGGTAGAGCCAGGCAAACGCAAAGGCGCCGATCGCGATGACGGCGGCGACGCCAACCGCTCCAATCCAGGCCAGCCGTTGCCAGTACGGATCCGCGATGCCAAGCAGGACACGCTCGAGTCCAGCGAACCACGCCGGCGGAAAAAAAGTGAGGGCATTCGGCTGCGTGGCCACCCACACTCGCTGGGTGGGTATTTGGAACACGAAAGGCAGCATGAGAATGGCGCCGGTGATCACGGTGCTCGGGACGATCACGGCAAGTCGAGGTAACCAGCTTCGTGGCGCAAACGTCGATCCGAGCCCCTGTGCGGCCAGGACCACGCCGAAGCCGAAACCGCCGGAGGCCGTGGCCGCGATGGCATGCGAAAACATTCGGACCCAGATCGATCCCTGCGACCACCGCCGGTGTGTGAACATCGGGAAGGCAAAGGCCGCGAACATCGAGAGCGAGAGCAGCAGCACGCCCACAAAAATCACGAGCGCCACCAGCTTGGCGGCAAAGATGCGCCGGCGCGTGATGGGAAGCGGCACCAGCGTGAGGTAGTCCACGTCGTCGGGAAACATTGACGGGGCGACGAGTGCGGCCACAACCATCGCCAGCAGGAACGGCAACGTCAGCATGAAGATGCTATCGGTCATCATCGCCCTGCGGAACGGCTCTGGGTCAAGCAGGTAGCTCAGTTCCAGGTACTGTCGTGAAAACTGGCGCGGCAACAGCCAGCCGACGCTGATCAGAAGGCCAATGACACCGAACAGCAGGCCCCGTACGGCTTCCACGCCATCGTCCTGCAACACGCCCCGGCCGATGAGGCTGTCGAGGAAGTGCCGCACCAGCGTTTGCAGGCCGCGCATCGTGTTCAGCGGCCGCGCACAGCGGCGACGATGTTTGCGGCGACGGCTGCGTAGTCTTCCTGCTGGGTGACCTCCGCGAAGACTCGCTCCAGTGTCGGCGTGCGATCGTTGCGAAGGTCCGCCACGCGGCCATCGGCCACCACTTTTCCGCGATGCAGGATCACAACGCGTTCGCAGACTTTTTCGACAACGTCGAGCCGGTGAGAGCTGAAGAGAATTGTGCGGCCCTCTAGAGCCAGCGTCTGGAGAAACGTGCGGAACAACAAGTCGGCCGATACGTCGAGCCCGGAAAACGGCTCGTCGAGCACCAGCAGCTCCGGATCGTGGAGCAACGCCGCGGTGAGGAGCACGCGCTGGCGCATACCCTTGGAGAACGTGGACATCGCGCCGTACCGCGCATCATGAAGGCCGAACAAGTCGAGCAGCCGTTCGCCTTTATCGCGGCATTGGGCCGCATCCAGTTCGCGCAGCGCGCCAATGAGCATCAGGTACTCAATCGCGGACAGGTGCGTATAGAGCTGCGGCTCCTCCGGCACGTAGCCAACGCGGCGCTTGAAGCTGATGGGATCAACTCCGAGCGAGGTGCCGTCCAGAATGATCGTGCCGTCGTCTGGTTCCAGAAGGCCCACGAGCATGCGAATAGTTGTGCTCTTACCGGATCCGTTGGGGCCCAGGTATCCGAGGATCTCGCCAGGCGCGCAGGTGAAGCTGACCTTGTCCACGGCCAACAACCCGCCGTAGCGGCGCGTCAGGCCGCGGACTTCAAGCACGGCGGACTCGATCGGCGCTGCCGGACGTGCGGCAGCAGAAACCACAGCGTGAAGGTGGTTGCGGACACCGGCGGCAGCAACAGGACGACGATCAACCAGTTGAACTGGCTGCCACGCAGCGTAGACGCCAATGCCTCGCAGAAACACACCAGCCCCACGGCATAGGCCATCGTCAGCCACGGGACACTGGTGCGAGCCCACTGGGCGGTGACCGACCGGAGGAGATCCCACGCGACCTGGGCCAGCAGGACGATGACGTCCTTCGTGCAGCGGGTTCGCTGCGCGTCACGAAGGGCGTCGCGGAAGTCCGCGGTCATGCTGTCTGCGAACGTCACCCTGAACGCCGGGGGATAGGCGGCCGTCATCCATCTGTAGGCCTGGACGAGGGGCGGATCGACGAGAGCGGAGTTGCGGGCGGTCATGCGCGTTTTGGTCTCAGAGGGACGCGCGCTGCCCGCGCGGCTTTGACCAGCGTGTCCATGCGCTGCACGTCGGTCTGGATGGCGGTGCGTCCCTCGCGGTTGAGCCGGTAGTATCGCCGACGCGCATCGGCCTCATCATCGGGCGGATCAATTTCATCTACCCACCCCAGGTCGAGCAGCCGCTGCAGCGTGCCGTACAACGTGCCGGCCTGCATCTTCATGCTGCCGTTGGTGCGCTGCTGGATGTCTTTGAGAATCGCGTAGCCATGGCGGTCGCCTCCGGTGAGGGCGAGCAGAACGTGGAAGACCGCGGGTGTGAGCGGAGGAATGTCGTCAGGCATATCAGCGCTGAACATGTATATCCGTAACGTGTATAGTTGTCAACGGCATGGTGAAAGAGGCGTTCGTCGCTGGAGGGATAATCACGCTGGTGGGTGTGGCCGCGGGCGCCTGGCCGGCTGAGAGCGTCCGGGAGCGCAGCTGGAAGTTGGTTCCAACGCGCACGTTCGATCGGCGAGGCCCCTCGGTCATGGTCCATGACGCCGCGGATCGTGTACGCGTGGCCGCCGGTGAGGCGCTCTCAGTGACGATACTGCTGGGCGCTGATGGCTATTGGGTCCGGCCCAGCAGGGATTACCTGACTCGCGAACGGCTCGCGCACACGAAGGTCCTCGTCGTGGATCGCGCGTGGGACAGCATCGGCGATTGGCGCACGTCGACTCTTCTGTCGCGATGGATTCACGACGGCGGTTCCGTGATGGTGCTGGCGGGCGGCGAGGGGCCCGAAGCGCGGCACCAACTCGGCGCGGGCCGAATCGCCGTGGTCGATCCCGCGGCGTTCGGCACGGCCGAGTTCATGGAGCGCCTGCTGGGCGCCATGCATTGGCTGAGCTCGGAGGCGAAATAGCGGGGTCGCAATTCGCCTCCGAGCTCATTTCAAATGTTGGATTGCCGATTCATTACCGCAACCACTTCGGCCGACAGATCAATTGCCGGGTCGGCCGCGATCAGCGAGAGTGTTCCTGCCGCGTCCTGAGCCCGCTGAAGAGCAAAGACCGCCCACAGATTCCTTTCGCTCCGAACAGACTCGATGACCGGCCGCACCAGGGCCTCGAAGTTGGCCAGCACGCGTTGCTGCAGTTGCTCGACCTGCGCCTGCGCCTCCTGTTCGGCAAACTGCGCTTCGCGTTGCATCCGCTGGAAATCGCTGTTCCTGCATGTCCCGTGCGCGGGCGCTGAGGCCATCACTCAGTGTCTTTTGCAACGCGCCGATTTTGGCCATGCCCTGCTTGCCGTAGGCCGACTCGTTGAAGATCCGTTGCAGGTCCACGAAGCCGACCCTGCTGTCGGCCCGAAACAGTTTCTGGACCATTGGCGGACTGGCCGGTGCGGCCGGGGCCTGGGGCGGTCGCGGGTAGGCGAATGGTTGGCGCTCCTGAAGGGACGCCCTACGTGCTGAGGCCTACTTCTCGGCCAGCAGCGCCCTCTTCGCGGCCGCAAGCTCCCGCTTCTGGGTGGGGCCGACCATCGGATAGTCCAGCGTCAACCCTTCCATCGTTTCCGCAATGATGGACGCCACCGCCAGGCGCATGAATGCCTTGTTGTCGGCCGGGATGATGTGCCACGGTGCCCAGGTGGTGCTTGTGTGCGTGAAGACGTCTTCGTACGCCTTCATGTAGTCCGCCCAGAAGCCCCGCTCCCGCACATCGCCTGCAGAGAATTTCCAGTTCTTGGATGGATCGCCAATCCGCTCGAGGAACCGTTTTTTCTGTTCCTTGCGAGACACGTGCAGGAAAAACTTGAGCACCACCGTGCCGTTCTCGGTCAGGTAGCGCTCGAAGTCGTTCATGTGCGCGAACCGCTGCTGCCAGATGTGTTTGTCCGTTTTGATTTCGTCCGGCAGCTGCTGTCCGAAAAGGATCTCGGGGTGCACGCGCACGATCACCACTTCCTCGTAGTGTGATCGGTTGTGAATGCCGATGCGTCCGCGTTCCGGCACGGCCTTCATCGATCGCCAGAGATACGCGTGGTCGCGCTCCTCGGCCGACGGGGCCTTGAAGCTGAACACCTGACAGCCCTGCGGATTGATGCCCGACATCACGTGGCGGATCGTGCCGTCCTTGCCGGCGGCGTCCATCGCCTGGATGATGATGAGCAGCGAGTAGGTATTCTGCGCGTAGAGCCGCTCCTGCATCTTGGCGAGCTGCCGCACGCCCTCGGCCAGCATCGCCTCGCCCTGCGCATCGTCGCGAGGACCGCCAGTCCAGTTCGTGGGGTGATCCTTGAGGCGGACTTTTCGTCCACCGGACACGCGAAAACGGGGTGTGATTTTTCTGAGGGGTTTCATGTACTCCTACTTCACGGCTTTTATTTAACAACGAAGCCAATCTCGCGAGTGTCCGACATTGCGCCATCGCTCACCTTGACCTGCAGTCGGTAGGCGCCTGGCGGGAGCTGGGACAGCGGCAGCGAAATATCGAGCGAGGACTGGCGACCGGCGCTGAGCGATCGTTCAAAGGTGAGGGCCACGGTGCCATCCGGCGTCAGCGCCGAGATGGTGGCCGTCAGCGCCTGAGGTGTTAGTTGGACGGCTTTGAAGAAGAGCCGCAACGTGTCACGCGCGGTGAAGACGCGGTCGAGCGTGGGATCGAAGGGCAGAACGGGCAGTGGTTCCCGCACTTGTGCCGCCGGCAGAACCTCCGGAGCCGCGCCGGGTGGGCGCCCCAGGCCCGCCTCCGCATTGCTCGGCGTGGTCATGGTGCGAGCGGAGGTTGTTGCCGGCGCCGTCACTTTCTTCGGCACATCGCGGGCGATTGGCACATGCGGTCCGTCCGCATAGGCGAGCACCAGATCAGTCAGCAGCAGATCCGCCTTCGAAAAATCGGGGACGTCAAAGGAGAGATAGACCGAGCCACCGGCCGCCAGCTTGTCGCTTGTCGCCGAGGCGCGCAGCTGGTATTGGCCCGGAGCCAGCATCAGTTCCGAAATGATCTCGTAGGTGACTTTGTCCGGCACCACGGCCAGGCCCGCCCGCGGCCTCAGCGCAACCTTTGCTCCTGAGCCGGTGCGCTCACGGACCTTCGCGCCCTTGAGGTCGATGGCATAGAGGCCGTAGCGGATGTCATCAAGAAGTTTGTCGGTGTCCGCCACCTTCATCGACTGTGTCGGCACCGTCAGCTCCAGCGCGACGACCACCTTCGCGTCCCGCCCTGGTGAGGGAGCATCTGAGCCGGGCATCGGAATCGCGTGAAGCCGAAGAGGCAGGTCATTGGTCGGCAGAGCGCCACCAATCAGCCGCGAAAGTTCATCCGTCTCCTTCGGCGGTGGCGGCGCGCCTTCCAATTGATATCCCCGGCGATACCGCAATGTGAGATCCGGCCGGCCCTTAAGCTCGACATCAATCTGGCGATACCCCTTGCTCTTCATGTCGGCGGGATAGAAGCCGAGCAGGTAGTAATTGTCGAGGTCGCTGATGATCTTCGAGATTCCCGACGTGAAGTCGTCGGTGTTGACCACTGCGAAGCCGCCGGTTTCCTCGGACATGATCTCCAGGCCGTGCTGGGCTTTGCGCACCCATGCGTTCCAGTCTGTCGGGGATCTCACAGCGCCGCTGACCTCCCCAGATTCATCGCGAATCGACGCTTCATCGCCGGTGCACGGGTCAGGACCAATACCCCGCGCGCCACGGGGGGGCGGAAAACACTCCTCCGCCAGTTTTTGAGGAGTGATCAGGCCGCGTGGATCGATGGAATACGTCGCCACGTTCGCGCGTCGCATCGCGTTCATCGTGTTGAGCAGCTGGTATTCGTAAGCGGGTGCCGGCACCCAGACGTCATGGGTGGGCATCGTTGAAATTTGTTCACCGCCATCGAATAGCCCGCTGATGTCCTTCGCGATGTTTTCCGAAACGAGGATGAATGCCTTGCGGCGTTTGTCACCCGCACCGAGGATGCGAGCGGCATCTTCGAGCGCGCGAGTCAGTCCGCGATTTGCGTTGAGGTCCTGAATCTCGCAGCCCGGATCAAAATTGGAAGCGGTCGCAGTCTCAACGTCACGTGGCTTGCCGATCGGCTCGCAGACTTCGAGCGGTCGCCGTGTCGGCCGTCGTCCCTGAAACCTTTCGACCGCTGTGAGCAACCGTGACCGATCGTCTGTGACCTCGACTCCGTGCTCGCCGCCCGTCTGAATCAGCGCCATCGAGGACTCGGGTCCAAGGTCGCGCACGATCTTGCGCGCGATGTCCTTCACCGTGTCGGCGCGGCCCTTCCACACATGCAGGTCGTCGAGCACCAGAACGATGAGGCGGCCCGCCTTCGCGCTGGTATTGGTTGCCACGTCCACCCGCGTTTCAGCAGGAAGCGGCGGCAGTTCCGTCGCCCGTTCCACTTCGCGTTGCACTTCGGTAAAGGTTTCGATGAGCTGCGGCTTGTTCCGATCGTTGAGGACGAAGTCGTCCCTGGTCAGGCCGTGCACTTTCTGGCCGGCCTGGTCAACGACCACGACATCGATTTCAACGAGTTCGGTCGCCGATCGAAACACCGGCGGCCGTTGAGGGGGCTGTTGTGCGGTGGTCCCGACACTCGCGACCACGGCAGCGAACGCAACCATCGCGACGCGTTTCATCACTGGGCAGTATACGGGGTCGACATAGGGGGACGGGTCTCGTCCTGTGGAAAACTCTTCGGACCTTGATTGTGATGTCCAGGAGTTTTTCACAGGGCGACACCCGTCCCCGGGGTATAGTTCGCTTGCCCAAGGAGTCCCTATGAAACACCTCGCCCGCGTTGCTCTGATCCTCGTTTTCGCGGCCACCGCCGCCCCTTTGTCCATGGAGGCCCAGCAGGGCCCGTCCGCCGCGATGTCCACCGCGACCGCCGGCCGGGAACTGCCGAAGCCCAACTACGATCTCGCGTTTCGCTGGACGTCCACCAAGGTGGGCAAGTACGTGTTCAGCACGGCCGTGACACCGCACTGGCTCGAGTTCAGTGATCGCTTCTGGTATCAGTACGAAACACCGGCCGGCATGAAGTGGTGGATGGTCGATCCGGTCAAGAAGACCAAAGCCCCGGTGTTCGAGAACGCCAAGCTGGCCGCGCAGCTGACGCGCATCCTGCGCACGCCCTACGACTCCGAGCACCTGCCCGTGAATCAGCTTCGCTTTTTCGAAAACGACACCAAGATTCGGTTCAGCGTCTCGCTGCCGCGCGAATCCGTTGTCGTCACGTCTTCCGGGGCCGAGATGAATGGGATGAAGCTGACTGAGGCCGAGATTCGGCAACAGCAGCAAAGCGGCCGCGGTGGTGGCGGACGCGGCGGCGGCGGTGGTGGACAAGGGCGAGGCGGTGGTGCGGGTGGCGCGACGACGCCTGCCGGCAATAAGACGTGGTGGCTCGAATACGACATCGCCTCCGGTAACGTGGTGCTCAACGACACGTACGAACCCGAGCCTGCCACACCGGCCTGGGCACAGGTCTCTCCCGACAAGCAGACGGTGCTCTTCGCGCGCGGCCAGAACCTCTTCATGATGGACGCGAAGAATTACGCCATCGCCCAGAAGACGCCGAACGACCCTTCCGTCGCTGAAGTGCAACTCACCACGGATGGCGTGGAGTACTACGGCTACGCGCCCGCGCAGATGGGCGGTGCGGAAGATGAGCAGGACCAGGAACAGGTCGGTGGACGCGGCGGCCAGCAGACCGGCCAGGGCGCCGCGGCGGCCACGCACGAGAACGACAAGAAGTTCGGACCGCGACGCCGCTCGGTGGGTGTCAACTGGTCGCAGGACAACAAGAAGTTCTCGTTGCAGCGAACGGACTCGCGCAAGGTGGGCGACCTCTGGGTGATCAACTCGCTCGCGAATCCCCGTCCGCGCCTCGAGACCTACAAGTACGGCATGCCCGGAGAAGTGAATCAGCCGCAGTCGGAACTGCAGGTCTTTGACATCGCCGCTCGCAAGCCAGTGAAGCTGCTGACCGAAGCCTTCAAGGATCAGAACCTTGGCCAAGCCACGATGTCTCTCACCAACCTTCAACGTGAGAAGGGTGACACGGCGTCCCGCTGGCTCACACCGGCCGGTGACAAGATGATTTACACCCGGCTGAGCCGCGATCAGAAGCGTTTCGACGTGGTCGAGGCCGACACGCTCACGGGCGAGGCACGGGTGGTCGTCGCCGAGCGCCTGAATACGTATATCGAGAGCCAGCCAATCCGATTGATCACCAACGCTGCGGGTGGCAAGGAACTCATCCACTGGTCAGAGCGCGACGGGTGGGGCCACTACTACCTGTATGACTACAGAGGGAAGGTCATCCGTCAGTTGACGCAAGGCGAGTTCGTCAACACCGGGATCGTCGGCGTTGACGAGAAGAGCCGGATTCTGTACTTCCATGCCGTGGGACGCGAGAAAGGTGAAGACCCGTATTACCAGCACCTGTATCGCGTAAATCTCGACACGGGCGACCTGAAACTCGTCACGCCGGGCAACGGGTCGCATTCGGCCAGCATGAACGACAAGGCGACCTTCGCCGTTGACAACTGGTCGCGCATCGACATGGCCCCTGAATCGGCCCTCTACGACTCGCTCGGCAACAAGGTGATGGACCTCGAGAAGACCGATGTGTCCGCGCTGCTCGCCGCCGGCTTCAAATATCCCGAGGCCTTCACCGTGAAGGCAGACGATGGCGTGACCGATCTCTACGGCGTGATGTACAAGCCGTTCGACTTCGATCCGGCGAAGCGGTATCCCATCATCGAGTACGTCTACCCCGGTCCGCAGACCGAGAGCGTGACGAAGACCTTCTCGCCGCGGCAGGCCAACGTCATGCTGGCGCAGTTCGGGTTCATTGTGATTGAGGTGGGCAACCGCGGGGGCAACCCGCAGCGGTCGAAGTGGTATCACAACTTCGGCTATGGCAACCTGCGCGACTACGGATTGGCCGACAAGAAAGCGGCAGTTGAGCAACTCGCGAAGCGTCATCCGTGGATCGATCCGAACCTGGTGGGCATCTATGGCCACTCGGGCGGCGGGTTCATGTCAACGGCGGCGATGTTCGTGTATCCCGATTTCTTCAAAGTGGCGGTGTCCACCTCGGGCAACCACGACAACAGCGTCTACAACCGTGCGTGGAGCGAAAAGCACGACGGTGTGAAGGAAGTCGAAAAAGACGGCGAGGTCACGTTCGAATACGACATCGACAAGAACCAGGACCTGGCCAAGAACCTGAAAGGCAAGCTGCTCCTGATGACGGGCGATATCGACAACAACGTGCACCCGGCTAATACCTTCCGTGTGGTGGACGCGCTCATTCGAGCGAACAAGCGATTTGATTTCCACATCATTCCCGGCAAACGGCACGGGTACGCTGATGCCGGCGACTGGTCGGCGGCCATGCGCGCCGATTACTTCTGCAGGTATCTGCTTGGGTGGGCGCCAACGGACGCCGACATCATGGAGCTTCAACGCGAGACGGCCATCAGGCGGTGAGCGTCCGGAAACCGAAAATGACGTCGGGAATCTTTTTAGATAAAAAAGATTCCCGACGTCATTTTCTTGCC
>JBKJJZ010000370.1:0-19059 GCA_046597705.1 Vicinamibacterales bacterium
TGGAGTTCTTCAGCCGCGGGATTCTGGAACCTACCTCAAGCCAGTTGGCGATGATGAACTCCATCACGCCCAGGACGTGCGACCCCTGGCAGATAGGCACGCCGAACGCGGAGTGCAACCCGGCGCCGGCGGCGAACGGCGCGCGCGGAAAGTTGACGTCGCGCGTCACGTCTGGAATCCACGCAGCCTTGCGCTCCGCCCAGACCCGGCCAGGCAACCCGACGCCAGACGCCAGACGGGCCTCCATCGTGGCGGCCTCGAACGCTTCGAATGGCCGCGTTGGCGGGTGCCAGGTCGCCACGCATCGCAGGACGTTTCGGGCCCGATCCACTTCCCAGATGGCGCCGCATTGCCAACCGAGCGCGTCACACACCGCCTTGAGCATGCGGGGAGCCGCGTCCTCCAGCGTCTCGGACTCCGCCAGGGCGCGCGCGGTGACATACAGCACCTGTTGCTGCGGACTTTCTTCTTCCACCGCATTACACTACGGCATAATGGCCGTCCCCGCCCCTTCTGCCGGACGACGAATCCTGCTCGTCGATGACGACCGCGGGCTTCGGCTCGTGCTCTCAACAATGCTTACCGACGCTGGTCACACCGTTGATGCGGCCGGTGATGGACCGGAGGCCGTGTCAAAGCTCGACCGCGGCGCCATCGACATCGTCCTGCTCGATCTCGGACTGCCGGGCATGAGCGGCCTTGAGGTGCTCAAACACGCGCGTGCGCTTCGCAACCCGCCGCTCGTGATCGTGATGACGGCCGACGACACGTCCGAGACGCTGCTCGAAGCCGTGCGCCGCCAGGCGTATCGCTACCTGCGCAAACCGTTCGCGCCGAACGAAGTGGTGGAGATCATCGCCGCCGCCGTGGCCACCGCGCCGGCAGCGGCGTTGTCGGTCGAAGTGGTGTCCGCAAAGCCTGAGTGGCTGGAAGTCATCGCGCCGTGTTCGCTCGAGATGGCCGATCGCATCCAGTCTTTCGTGATGCACCTCGAGGCGGATTTGCCCGAGGCGGTGCGCGAGTCGGTGGCACAGGCGTTTCGCGAGTTGCTGACGAACGCGATCGAGTGGGGAGGCAAACTCGATCCGAAGAAGACGGTCCGGATCTCCTGCGTGCGCGCGAAGCGTATGCTGATCTATCGCATCTCGGATCCGGGCAAGGGCTTTGACATCGAAAAACTGCGCCACGCTGCCATCTCCAACCCGGCAGATGACCCGCTGGCGCACTTCGTGGAACGCGAGGAGAAAGGCATCCGGCCAGGCGGATTCGGGCTGGCCATGACGCGCTCACTCGTTGACGAGTTGATCTACAACGAGGCGCGCAATGAAGTGATCTGCATCAAGTATCTCGACTGACTGGAGGGAAGACACGTGTCAACACCCATGGAAATCGTCGAGGAGCGCTTCGGGAACGTCACCATCCTTCGATTGAAAGGCCGTCTCGAACTCGATGACGGCGACATGGTCCTGCGCAACCACGTCGATGGCCTGCTGGCCGAGGGGCGGGCGAACGTGGTGCTGGACATGACGGACGTGACCCGCATGGACAGCGCGGGCATCGGCATGCTCGTGGGCAAGTACATGTCGGTCAAGAACCGCGGCGGCATGCTGCGGTTGCTGCACCTGACGGACCGCACCAGCCGGCTGCTGCATGTCACTCGCCTCGAGACCATCTTTGAAATCTTCGAGCGCGAAGACGCGGTCTTGCAGGCGTTCGGCGGTAAGTAGGGCGTGGCTCCGGCCGCGCCAATTGTACGTAGGGCGTGGCTTTAGCCGCGCCAAGTGTACGTAGGGCGTGGCTTTAGCCGCGCCAATTGTACGTAGGGCGTGGCTTTAGCCGCGCCAATTGCACAGTGCCAATTGGCACAGACTGCGCCAGCCGGTTGACGCACGCTTGGCTCTGTGCGTAACAAGCGAAGCCTCGCCCTTTCGGTTCTCGCCATCATCGCGGTCATTTTCTTCCTGAAGAACTCGCGGGACGTGTTCGTCCCCCTGGTGCTGTCCGCCCTCTTGTTTTATGCCCTCGACCCCGTGGTGGACTGGCTGCAGAAGATGAAGGTGCCACGCGCGTTGGGAGCGGGGCTGGTGCTGCTCACGTTGCTCGGCGCAGGTAGCTGGGCCGTCTACAGCGTTCGCGATGAAGCGCTCAGCGTCATCGAGAACCTTCCCAAGGCCGCCCGCAATCTCCGAACCGTGATGCGGCCGAACAAGAGCGCGCCGGACAGCACCATCACGAAGATCCAGAAAGCCGCCACCGAACTCGACAAGACCGCGGCCGAAAGCGTGTCCAAGCCAGCGGTCCCGGAGGGTGTGGTCCGGGTTCAGGTCGAGGAGCCTACGTACTGGGGAGCCGAGTTTCTCCGCTGGGGAACGACCCAGATTACGTCGTTTGTCTCGCAGGGCCTGATGGTGATGCTGCTGGCGTTCTTCCTGCTCGTGGCCAACGACCTCTTCAAACGGAAGCTGCTTTCGAACTTCGGCGCGTCGCTGTCACACAAAAAAATCACCGTGACGATCCTCGATCAAATCGAAACACAGGTCGCCGGCTTTCTGCTGGTGCAGCTCTCCACCAGCACGGCCGTGGCGGTGGTGACCGGTCTGGCCTTGTGGGCCCTGGGGCTGGAACAAGCCATGTTCTGGGGGATCGCCGCCGGCGTGCTGAACTCGATTCCGTACATGGGGCCGATCATCGTGACAGGCGGCCTGGGCATGGTTGCGCTCATGCAGTTCGGCACGCTCTCGATGGCGGCAACCGTGGCTGGCACGGGACTGTTGATTACCACGCTGGAGGGATGGTTTCTGACGCCAGGACTGATGGGTCGAGCCGCGCAGATGAACCAGGTCGCCGTCTTCATCAGCCTGATCATCTGGTCGTGGCTCTGGGGCACCTGGGGCATGTTCCTGGCCGTGCCGATGATGATGGTCGTCAAGTCGGTCTGCGACCACGTCGAAGACCTCAAGCCCTGGGGAGATTTCCTGGGAGAGTAGGAGCGAGGAAAATTGGGCAATGGGGCAATGAGGCGATGAGGCGATGAGGCGTCAAGATGCGGGACAAGCCGTTGTGCGGAGGCCGCAGAGGCGGCGCTCACTGTCGTAGAGACCAGCCCGTGGGGACGCCGCTTTCCCAGATGCGCCCATTGACTCATTGCCCCATTGCCCCATTCCATTGCCTCATTGCCCCATTGCCCCATTGCCCCATTCAATACCCTCTCCACCCCAAGGGTATGATTCGGGTCGAGTATGAAGATCGTCTGCATCGGCGGCGGGCCGGCCGGCCTGTACTTCGGGCTTCTGATGAAACAACTGCGGCCCACGCACGACATCACAGTGGTGGAACGCAACAAGCCGTACGACACGTTCGGCTGGGGCGTGGTGTTCTCTGACGCAACGATGGACACCATGCGGGCGTGGGATTCACTTTCCGCAGCGGCCATCCAGCAGGCGCTCAATCATTGGGACGACATCTCCCTCGAGTTCAAGGGCCGCACGCTGCGCAGCGGAGGCCACGGCTTTGTTGGCATCGGCCGCAAACAGCTGCTCAATATTCTGCAAGCCCGCTGTGAAGCGTTAGGCGTGCGCCTGGTGTTCGAGACCGAAGTTGATTCCGACGATGATTTTCCGGACGCGGACCTCATCATCGCGTCCGATGGCATCAACTCGAAGATCCGGCACAAGTACGCAAGCGTCTTCAAACCCGATGTGGTCACCCGTCCGAACCGCTTCATCTGGCTGGGCACCACGAAGCTGTACGATGCGTTCACCTTCAGGTTCGAGAAAACCGAACACGGATGGTTCCAGGCGCACATCTACAAATTCAACGGCGAGGCCAGCACCTTCATCGTCGAAACCCCTGAAGCCGTGTGGAAAGCGCACGGGCTGGACGCACTGGATTCGGAACGGTCGGTAGCTTTCTGCGAACAACTCTTCGCCGAACATCTGGGTGGCCACAAGCTGATGACCAATGCGCGGCAGCAGCAGGGGTCGCCGTGGCAGAACTTCCAGCGAATCACGTGCCGCCAGTGGTCACACTTCAACGGCCGCAGCCATGTGCTGCTGATGGGCGACGCGGCCCACACCGCTCACTTCGCGATTGGCTCGGGCACGAAACTGGCGATTGAAGACGCCATCGAACTCACCCGCCAGTTCTCCGAGCTTGGTGACGACCCGGCGGCCATCCCGCAGGTGCTGCGGCGGTATCAGGAATTGCGTGCGGTGGACGTGCTGCGACTGCAGAACGCCGCCTGGAACGCGATGGAGTGGTTCGAAGCCGTCGGTCACCGCTACGCGGACACGCTGCCGCCCGAGCAGTTCATGTACTCGATGCTGACGCGATCGCAGCGCATCTCGCATGAGAACCTGCGGCTGCGCGACGCCGCCTGGCTGGCAGGCTTTGAGCGGTGGTTCGCGGAGCGCGCCGGCGTGACGGTCGCGCCAGGCGCTGCGCCGCCGCCGCCGATGTTCACGCCTTATACCGTGCGAGGGGTGACGCTGAAGAACAGGGTCGTCGTTTCGCCAATGGCCCAGTACTCGGCCATCGACGGCGCGGTGAGCGACTACCACCTGGTGCACCTGGGAGCGCGTGCGATGGGTGGCGCGGGCCTGGTCTTTGCCGAGATGACCTGTGTCAGCGCCGAAGGGCGCATCTCTCCCGCGTGCCCTGGACTCTATGACCCAGGTCATCAGGACGGCTGGGCGCGCATTGCCGACTGGATTCACGCCCATACCGATGCGAAGTTCGGCATGCAGCTCGGCCACGCGGGCGCCAAGGCCTCAACGCGCCCGATGTGGGAGGGCACCGACCAGCCGCTGCCCTCGGGAAACTGGCCGCTGATGTCGGCGTCACCGCAGCAGTACCTTGAAGGCGTCAGTCAGGTCTCGCGCGCAATGACACGCGCCGACATGGATGAGGTCACTGCGCAGTTTGTGCAAGCCACCCGATGGTCGCAGGACGCCGGCTTCGACTGGCTGGAACTGCATTGTGCGCACGGCTACCTGCTGTCATCGTTCATTTCACCGCTCACCAATCACCGCGATGACGAGTACGGCGGAGCGCTGGAGAATCGCCTGCGGTATCCGCTGGAGGTATTTCGCGCGATCCGCGCCGCATGGCCAGAAGACAAACCGATCTCGGTTCGCATCTCGGCGCACGACTGGGTGGACGGAGGCATCACACCAGACGACGCGGTGGAGATCGCACGTGCGTTCAAGGATGCCGGGGCCGACATGATCGACTGTTCGTCCGGGCAGGTCAGCAAGAAAGAACGACCTGTGTACGGAAGGATGTTCCAGACGCCGTTTGCCGACCGCATCCGCAACGAAGCCGGCATTGCGACGATCGCCGTCGGCGCGATCACCGAAGCCGACCACGTCAACAGCATCATCGCCGCGGGACGCGCGGATTTGTGCGCCGTGGCTCGTCCGCACCTGGCCAATGCGGCCTGGACTCTGACCGAGGCCGCGAAGATCGGCTACACCGCCGTCCGCTGGCCAAAGCAGTACCTGCTCGGAAAAACTCAGATGGAAACACTGTTCGCGCGCGCGAAAGCACAGACGTGACCGGCCTCGCTCTCGCAGGCCGGCACGCGCTCGTGACCGGCGCGTCACAGGGCATCGGTGCCGCAATCGCGATGACTCTGGCCCAACACGGTGCGGCCGTCACTCTGCTGGGACGGAGCGCGGACGCGCTGCAGACACAGGCCCGCCGGCTGCCGGAGGGCTCGTCGTTCACCACCGTGGCCGCGGACGTCAGTGACGAACGCCGCGTCGCTTCAGCGTTCGATCAGGCACGAGCCACACTGGGACCGATCCACATCCTCATCAACAACGCCGGCCAGGCCATGAGCGCGCCGTTCGCCCGGATGTTGCTCGAGGACTGGCAGCGCATGCTGGCCGTCAACCTGACCGGCACGTTCATCTGCACGCAGGCGGCTTTGCCCGACATGCTCACCAGCGGCTGGGGACGGATCGTCAACATCGCCAGCACCGCGGGTCTGCAGGGCTATGCGTACGCGTCGGGGTATGCGGCGGCCAAACACGGTGTGGTTGGACTCACGCGATCGCTGGCGATGGAGCTGGCGCACAAGGGCATCACCGTGAACGCGGTATGCCCTGGCTATACGGAGACAGAAATCCTTCGGGCCGGCATCGAGAACGTGATGGTGCGGACGGGCCGCAGCGAGGCCGCCCTGCGCGCGGAGTTCGCATCGTTCAACCCGGAAGGGCGTATTCTGCAGCCGCAGGAAGTGGCCGGAGCGGTGTTGCGGCTGTGCGGCGATGCCGCGGCGTCCATCACGGGACAGGCCATTACTGAGTTCTGAACTGACGGAACTGGCGGAACTGGCGGAACTGGCGGAACTGACGGAACTGGTGCACTTACTGGTAGGAACACATGACCGATGACACGAGTCAGTATCGCGCGGAACATTTCGGCTGGGTCGTCAGCGACCGCGTCGGTGTCGTCACGCTGAACCGGCCGGAGCGGAAGAACGCCCTGACGTTTGCGTCGTATGCCGAACTGCGCGACCTGTTCGGAACGTTACGCCACGCCGGTGACGTCAAGGCCGTCGTCATTCACGGCGCCGGCGATAATTTTTGTTCGGGTGGCGATGTGAAAGACATCATCGGCCCGCTCGTGGGGATGAAGGCGCCGGACCTGCTGAAGTTCACGAGGATGACGGGCGACTTAGTCAAAGCGATGCGCCACTGCCCGCAACCGATTGTCGCCAGCATCGACGGTGTCTGTGCCGGCGCGGGCGCCATTATCGCGATGGCATCTGATCTCAGGTTGGGCACCTCGCGCAGCAAGACGGCGTTTCTGTTCAATCGCGTCGGCCTGGCCGGCTGCGACATGGGCGCGTGCGCGATCCTGCCGCGCATTGTTGGCCAGGGACGCGCGGCCGAATGGCTCTATACGGGCCGGGCGCTCAGCGGAGACGAAGCGTTCCAGTGGGGATTCCTGAACCGGGTGTGTTCGCCCGAAACGGTCCTGCCCGATGCCACGACCTGGGCGCGCGAACTGGCTGCCGGACCCACGTTCGCCAACGGCCTTACCAAGGCCATGCTGCATCAGGAATGGAGCATGGGGATCGATGAGGCGATCGAGGCAGAGGCCCAGGCGCAGGCGCTGTGCATGCTGACCGAGGACTTCGGCCGGGCGTACCGCGCCTTCCTGGCGAAGGACACGCCGCGGTTCGAGGGCGACTGACATGAGCGATCTTGATTGGCCGTTTTTTGACGATCGGCACCGGCAGTTGCAGCGCGATGTCGACGACTGGGCCTCGACACACATTGCACAGACTCACGACGCGGATGTCGACACGGCGTGCCGTAACCTGGTGCGCGCGCTGGGCACTTCCGGCTGGCTTCGTTATGCAGTTGCCGGCGTTGCACATGGCGGCGCCAGCGACATTCTGGACACGCGGGCCCTCTGCCTGATTCGCGAAACACTGGCGCGATATTCAGGACTGGCGGACTTCGCCTTTGCCATGCAGGGACTGGGGTCTGGCGCGATCTCACTGGCCGGCACGCCCGATCAGCAACAGCGGTATCTGGGCCGGGTGGCACGCGGTGAAGCCATCGCCGCGTTCGCGCTGTCTGAACCTGATGCCGGTTCCGACGTGGCCGCGATGGCGCTCAAGGCCGATCTCAACGATCAGCACGCGGTGCTGAACGGAGAGAAGACCTGGATTTCGAACGGCGGCATCGCGGATTTCTACGTGGTGTTTGCCCGCAGCAATGACGCGCTCGGGGCGGGCGGCATCTCGGCCTTTATCGTGGATGCGGGCACACCTGGCCTCGAGATCGCCGAGCGCATTGACGTCATGGCGCCGCACCCGCTGGCCCGGCTGCAGTTCACGAATTGCCGCGTGCCGCTGTCACAGCGCATCGGCGGCTCCGGCGAAGGGTTCAAGATTGCGATGCGAACCCTTGATGTTTTTCGCACTTCCGTCGCCGCCGCCGCGTTGGGTTTCGCCAGGCGTGCGATGGACGAAGGCCTGCGCCGCGCCATGACGCGCCGGATGTTCAATGGCGTACTGGCCGACTTCCAACTCACGCAGGCCAAGCTCGCGCAGATGGCGACCACGATCGATAGCGCGGCCTTGCTGACCTACCGCGCCGCCTGGATGCGTGATCAGGGCCGCGTGGTCACGAAGGAAGCCGCAATGGCCAAGATGGTGGCCACCGAAGGCGCCCAGCAGGTCATCGACGCAGCGATCCAGCTGTTCGGCGGACAGGGCGTGGTCAGCGGCGAGCCGGTTGAGCGCCTTTATCGCGAGATTCGTCCGCTGCGCATCTACGAAGGCGCCACCGAGGTGCAGCAACTGATCATTGCTCGTGAACTGCTCAAAGACGCCGCGCGCAGATGAAGACGCCCACCGCGCACATCGACACCTTCGCGCGCGACCACCTGCCGCCGGTCGAAGATCAACCGGAGTTCCTGTTCGACTTGCCAGAGCTTCAGTTCCCGGACCGGCTCAATTGCGCGTCGGCGTTGCTCGACCGGCACGTGGAAGAGGGCCGGGGCGCTCGGCTCTGCCTTCAGGCCCCTGGAGTGAGATGGACGTACGCCGAGCTTGCGGACAAAGCCAATCGCATCGCCAATGTTCTGGTATCCGACATGGGACTGGTGCCGGGCAATCGCGTGCTGCTGCATGGACCCAATCACCCCATGCTGGCCGCCTGCTGGTTGGCCGTCGTCAAGGCCGGCGGCATTGTCGTGGGCACCATGCCGATGCTGCGGGCCAGGGAACTCAAGCCCGTCATTGAGAAGGCGCAAATCAGTCACGTACTCTGCGACGCCCGATTGGCAGCTGAAGTACAGGCCGCGATCCTTCAATGTCCGACGCCCCCGCAGACGATGTTCTACAACGGGACTCCGGAGAGCGGCTCCACGCTGGAAGCTCCGCTGGAAACAAGGATGGCCAGTCACCCCGGCACGTTTCACAACGTCGCCACGGCCGCCGACGACACCTGCATCATCGCTTTCACGTCCGGCACCACCGGTCAGCCGAAGGGCACCTTGCACTTTCACCGTGACGTCATGGCCGCATGCGCGTGCTGGCCTCCCGCGGTCCTGCGTGCCGATGCAGACGACGTGTTCATTGGCAGTCCGCCGCTGGCATTCACGTTCGGCCTTGGTGGGCTGCTGCTGTTTCCCCTGAGCATCGGTGCGTCCACGGTCCTGCTCGAAAAGGCGTCGCCGGCGGAACTGATGTCGGCGGTTGACACCTTTCGCGCCACGATCATGTTCACGGCGCCGACGTCGTATCGCGCCATCGCGCTCGGGCGACAGGGAGTGCCCGTTGTGGGCAGCAGCCTCCGCAAGTGTGTGTCGGCGGGCGAACCGCTGCCGGCGGCCACGCGAACGTTGTGGAGGGACACCACGGGAATCGAACTCATCGACGGCATCGGGGCAACCGAGCTGCTGCATATTTTCATTTCGGCCGACGAGGCCAATGCGCGAGCCGGAGCCACGGGCACGGTGGTTCCCGGATACGAGGCGTGCGTGATGGATGAGTCCGGCCAGCCCGCACCTGTCGGACAGGTCGGCAGACTCGCAGTAAAGGGGCCCACCGGCTGCCGGTATCTGGCCGACGACCGGCAGAAGCAGTACGTAAAGGACCGCTGGAACTACACCGGCGATGCGTACGTGATGGACGCCGATGGATACTTTTTCTTCCAGTCGCGGACCGACGACCTCATCGTGTCGGCGGGCTACAACATCGCAGCGCCAGAGGTGGAAGACGCCCTGCTGGCGCACCCAGCCGTGGCGGAGTGTGGCGTGATTGGCGTGCCGGACCCTGAACGCGGCCAGATCGTCAAAGCCATCGTCGTCCTCACGGCAGGCGGCCAGGCGTCGCCGGCGCTGGTCAAGGAACTGCAGGACTTCGTCAAAGCCAGCATCGCGCCCTACAAATATCCGAGGGCCATCGAGTTTCGCACTGCGCTGCCACGCACACAGAGCGGTAAGCTGCAGCGCTTTCAACTGCGCGCCGATCACGTTTGAAGGACAAGGCGATTGACCATGGACAGCACTGATCGACAGGTACTTCTTCCCGCCGGGTGGCCTCGGCCGCGCGGCTACGCGAATGGCGTGGCGGCCAGTGGCCGCATCGTGTGCGTCGCCGGCATGATCGGCTGGGACACCCAGTGCCGCCTGGTCGGCGACACCATGGCCGGCCAGGTGCGACAGGCGCTCTCGAACATCGTTGACGTGCTGGCGGTGGCCGGCGCGCGGCCAGAGCACATCGTGCGCATGACCTGGTATGTGACAAGCAAGGCCGAGTACCTGTCGGCCGCGGCCGAGATCGGCGCGGCGTTCCGGGAACTCATCGGCAGTTACAACACGGCCATGTCCGTGGTTGAGGTCTCGGGCCTGATGGAAGACCTGGCCAAGGTGGAAATCGAAGCCACGGCGGTGATCCCGGAATGATTCGGCGTGTACGCCGGGTCTGAAGACCCGGCCTCCGAGGACCGATTGGCCGTACGTAGGGCGTCCCTTTAGGGGCGCCAGTACGTAGGGCGTCCCTTCAGGGGCGCCGGTACGTAGGGCGTCCCTTCAGGGGCGCCGGTCGATGTCTATGCGGCCCTGAGTCGCCGCATGACCAGCGTCAGCGCGGCGGTGCTGACGATCCAGACGGCCGTCAGCAGCCACGCTTGCGGCATACGGCCGTAGAGGTAGTTGCCGATCGCAAAGAGCGCGGACCAGATCATCGTGCAGCCGGCGAACCAGCCGAGCATGGCCATTGGCAGGTTATCGCCAGCGGTTCTGCCATCGTCTGTCAGTGGACCCACCGCAGCGCGAATCGGCTCCCAGCCGGGGCCGGCCGGCCGAACCTTCCTGTAGAAGCTGATGAGCGTGGCCCGGTCCGTCGGCGGACCGAGGTAGGCGGTGGCCACCCAGCAGATCGTGGTGATCGCCACCGTGGTGAGCAGCGCCGTGGAACTGCTGAACGTGGTGCCCTGCGCGCGCAGCACCAGCAGGGTGATCGATACGATGAACGAACTGGCCATCGCGACGATTTCGCACCACGCATTCACACGCCACCAGAACCACCGCACGAGATAGAGCAAGCCCGTGCCGGCGCCCACCTGCAGGATGACGTCGAAAATGTCCTTGGCGGTATCGAGCAGATAGACAGACGCCGCCGCGCCAACGAACAGCAGCGCGGTGGCCACGCGGCCCGCCATCACGTAATGCGATTCGGTGGCGTCCGTCTTCACGAACCGGCGATAGAAATCGTGCACCAGGTACGACGCGCCCCAGTTGAGGTGCGTGAGGATCGTCGATGAACTTGCGGCGATGAGCCCACCCACCATCAGGCCCAGAAACCCCGACGGCAACAGCGTCAGCATCGCGGGATACGCAATGTCATGGCCCAGCAGGGTCGGGTCGAGGTTGGGAAACGCCCTCTGAATATCCGAAAGTTCGGGATAGACGATGAGCGAACAGAGCGCCACCAGAATCCAGGGCCACGGACGAATCGCATAGTGCGTGACGTTGAAAAACAGCACGGCGCTGAGCGCGTCTTTTTCTGACTTCGACGCGAGCATGCGCTGAGCGATGTAACTGCCGCCGCCGGGCTCGGACCCGGGATACCAGACCGCCCACCACTGCACCGCAATCGGCATGATGAACACCGCCACGGCCATGTCCCAGTTGTTGCTGAAGTCCGGCAACATGTCGAGATAGTGCAGGCCGCCGGGACCTTCCATCGCCGACACTTTCGAGATCATCGCCTGCAGCCCGCCCACCTGGGCGGAGTTGACCGCGAAGTAGGCGGCCGCAATGACGGCAGCCATCTTCATGAAGAACTGGATCATGTCGATGACCAGCACTCCCCACAGTCCTGCGAACGCCGCGAAACTGACGTTGAGCAGGCCGACCATGAGCAGCGTTTCCCAACGGTCGAGACCGAACAGAATGCCGGCGATCTTGCAGGTAGCCAGATTCACCGCGGCCATGATCATGCAGTTGAAGAACAACCCCAGGTAGACCGCGCGAAATCCGCGGACTGCCGACGCGGCCTTGCCGGAATAGCGCAGTTCGTAGAACTCGAGGTCGGTGAGCACGCCAGACCTGCGCCACAGGCGCGCGTAGAAGAAGACCGTGGAGATGCCGGTCAGCACAAACGCCCACCACACCCAGTTCCCCGCCACGCCCGTGCGCCGGACGATGTCGGTGACAAGGTTGGGAGTGTCTGCACTGAACGTGGTGGCCACCATCGACAGGCCCGCCAGCCACCACGGCACCGCGCGGCCCGATCCGAAGAACTCGGATGTGCTGCGGCCCGCGCGTCTGGCAAAAAACAGCGCCGGGCCAAAGCAGATCAGCAGCGAGGCCGCGACGATGAACCAGTCGAGGGGAGTTAAATGCATGGCCGCGGGCAGTCTACATCAGGGCCGCGGCTGGGGCCGCGGCCTCAATTGAGAATTGAGGATTGAGGGTTGAGGATCGGGATGGATCGATTGCGAATTGCTGATTGCTGATCGGGATTGGGGGATTGGCCCCTCAATCCCACAGTTCCGCTATCCACAATCCGATCAGCAATCAGCATTCCGCAATGCGTCAAATCCCGATCCTCAGCCCTCAATCCTCAATCCTCAATTTGAGTTGGCCGGGATTGGGCGCCGGCCAATCCGGGATAGCATTGGCGCCCATGGAACGATTTCAGCCTCTGGTCGGACTTGCCCTCATCGCACTGATCGCCTATTCCCTGTCGACCAACCGGAAGGCGATTCGCCTGCGGACGGTGGTCTGGGGCTTCGGTCTTCAGTTCCTGTTCGCGTTGATCGTGCTCAAGACGTCGTACGGCCAGTACGCATTCGAGGTGGCGGGCGAGAAAATCCGTCAACTGCTGAGCTTCGCCGCCGTTGGCTCGTCGTTCGTCTTCGGCGCCCTGGGCAATCAGCCGGTGTGGTCCCGCATCATGACCACGGTCCTGGGCCCTGAAGGCGCGCAGTACGGCGTCATCTTCGCCTTTCAGATCGCGCCCACCATCATCTTCATCGCGGCGCTGTTCGCAATGCTCTACCACTTCGGCGTCATGCAAATCGTCGTCCGGCTCTTTGCCGTGGTGATGAGCAAGGTGATGGGCGCAAGCGGCGCCGAGTCGCTCAACGTGGCCGCCAGCATCTTCATGGGCCAGACCGAAGCGCCACTGACGGTTCGGCCCTATCTGCCCAAGATGACGCAGTCCGAGCTGATGACGGTGATGACCTCCGGCATGGCGCACATTTCAGGCGGCATCATGGCGGCGTACATCGCGTTCGGCATCGAGCCGAAGCATCTGCTGACGGCAGTCATCATGACGGCACCTGGCACATTGATGATGGCGAAAATGTTCGTGCCGGAGACGGAAACGCCCGAGACCATGGGCACGGTGAAGCTCGACGTCAAGAGCACCGACGTCAACGCCATCGACGCCGCCAGCCGGGGCACGGGCGAGGGCCTGCACCTGGCGATGAACGTCATCGCGATGCTCATCTCCTTCGTGGCGCTCATCGCCCTGACCAATGCCCTGCTTGGATGGATGGGGGGCCTGGTCGGTTATCCGGCGTTCAGCCTGCAGCAGGTGTTCGGCTGGGTCTTCGCGCCAGTGGCGTGGAGCCTGGGTGTGTCGTGGGCCGATGCGCCGGTCGTGGGCAACCTGCTGGGCACGCGCATGGTGCTGAACGAGTTCGTGGCTTTTGCTCAACTGGGCCCGCTGAAGGAAACGCTCGATCCGCGGTCATTCACCGTCGCGACATTCGCGCTGTGCGGCTTCGCGAACTTCGCGTCGATCGGGATTCAGATTGGCGGCATCGGCGCACTGGTCCCCGAGCGGCGCCACGACCTTGCGCGACTCGGCTTCCGCGCGATGCTCGCCGGCACGCTGGCGAACTTCGTCTCCGCGTGCATCGCAGCGCTGTTGATGTAAGTGTGGCGCCCCTGAAGGGACGCCCTACGTACTTTGGTGCAATTCGGCGCCCCTGAAGGGACGCCCTACGTGCGGTGTGCGGCGCCCCTGAAGGGACGCCCTACGTACTCCGAGGACAGTACGTAGGGCGTCCCTTTAGGGGCGCCGAATTGATCCGCTACGACGGGAACACGAGATTGATCGTGAACGCGGCAACGCCGGTGAGGGTTCCCGGGTCGTAGAGCTGGACGCAGTACTTGCCAATATCCACGTTGAGTTCCAGCTGCGCCGTGGTGCCTGGCAGCGTTTCCACCGATCGGCTGAGCACGCAACCCGAGCCGTCGCCCAACGGAATCCCCACACCCAGCCCCGCCTTGAGGGTGGTCGAGTTTCCCACCGCCACGAGCGTGGCGCTCACAGTGCCGGCACGCTTCACTTCGAACGATCGGGTGGAGGCGCCACCGATCGCCAGGTTGCTTGAAAACACCACGGTGGTGGTCGTCGGCGTCGGCGTGGGTGTGACTGGCGTGTCTTTGTCGCAACCGGCCACGGTCAGCGATGAGGCCAGCACGAGGGCGGCCAATGTGGTCCTGAGAAGAGGGGCGGGTTTCATGGCTGTCAGATCTCACTCTCGCGGCAATCAGGGATGCCTGATCCGCATGGCAAAGTTTACGGCACTCGTCAGGTTCCCTGTGTCCAGGACCGCCGCGCAATACGTGCCCGGGTTCAGGGTCACCGACAGCTGCGCCGCCAGTCCCGGCGGCGCGGTCTGGGTGCTGGATCGCGCACAGCCCGTACCGCTCGGAATCCCCACCCCAATGCCCAGTGGCGTGGCCAGCGCCGCGCCTCCCGGCGTCTGGACGGCCGCCAGGGTCACGCCCACAGGACCCGCCTGCCCCACCACGAACGAATAAAACGCGGTGCCCTTGGTCTGCAGCGTGCCGGCAAACGTCTCGGTCGTGAAGACCAGCGGCGTAATGCCGCTGTCGGCCTCGCTGGGCGCGGTGGTGCTGCTGCACCCGATGGCCGTCATAGACACGGCAGCGACCACTGCCGCGCGTGTAGCCAAGGAAGCAATGACGCGAACACTCAGGAACATCGTCATTTGGGATGGGTAATGTTGAGGGAGAACGCTGCGTCCACCGTCAAATTACCCGGATCGAAAATCAAGGCGCAATGCACGCCGCGATTGGTGGTGCCGGAGAGTTGAAGCGAGCCGTCGGCGGCCACGGTCAGGAGGCTGATCGAGGAGCACGACGTGCCGCGTGGGGTGCCAAGACCAATGGTCACCTTGACCGCGGAGTCCGTTCCGCCCTCCTTGAGGCTCAGCAGCGACAGGTACGTGGTGCCGGGCTCGACGACCGAAAACGAATAGAAGGCGGTCCCCTTCACGGCAAGCACCCCGGTGAAGTTCTCCACAGTCACAGCAGCGTTGGGCAGAACCAGAGGCGAAGTGGTGGGACCCAGGGGCGAGCAGCCTGCCGCGGACATGCCGGCAAACAGGCCGGCCACTACCAGCAAATTAAGAGATCGAAACACACGCGTCACAACAGTTTCCCTGTGAATGCTGTCAACCGCCCCCTTGGAAGTCAAGCCAAGGCGGGCGCACGGGGCTTTGGACGCCCGGATTTGGCTTTTGGGCTGGCGCCGCTGAAGCGACGCCCTACGCACATCAATTACCATGTCTCACCTTGCGAAGCGCCCTGAGATCCGTGATGTCAGCCCGGGCCGTGGCCGCGGTCGCCGTGCTTTCGCTCGCCATCGGCATCGGCGCCAACACCGCCATCTTCAGCGTGGTGCATGCCTTGCTGCTCAAGCCGCTGCCCTACGCGAATGCTGATCGCCTGGCCATCCTCTGGAACCGTTCCCCCGGCCTGAACATCGCCGAGGACTGGTTTTCCACGGCGCAATACTTCGACATCAAGACGCGGCACCGTGGCTTCGAGCAACTGGCGCTCGCCCTGGGCTCAAACATCAACCTCACCGGCGATGGCGCACCCGAACGTGTCGGTGCCATCCGCGTTTCCTCCAGCCTTCTGCCGATGCTGGGCGCCCAGGCCTTCTACGGCCGCCTCTTTCTCGCTCAAGACGATGCCCCGGGGCAGGCGCCCAGTGCAATCCTGAGTCACGGCCTGTGGAGGCGGCGATACGACGCTGATCCCGGCGTCATCTCGCGCACCATTCAACTCAACGGACAACCCTACACGGTGGTCGGCGTGCTCGCGCCGGGCTTCAGCCTGCCCCGCGAAGTACTCCCAACACTTGGCGTCGTGGCCGACGGCGACGTCTACCTGCCGCTGCCGATGGCTGCAAACGCCGCCACCGTGCGCACGCGCGAGGACTACAACATCATCGGCACGCTTGCCCCAGGCGTCACTGCCGGCGCCGCGCAGAAGGAAATGGACGCCCTCACGGCCAGCCTGCGCGCCGAGCATCCCGATGTGTATCCGCCCAATGGGGGACTGACGTTCAGCGTGGTGCCGCTGCAGGAACAGGTTGTGGGTGACGTGCGCTCGACGTTGTGGCTGCTGCTTGGAGCAGTCGGCTGCGTGTTGCTCATCGCGTGTGCCAACGTCGCCAACCTGCTCCTGTCACGCGCACTCGATCGGCGCAAGGAGATGGCCGTGCGCACCGCCATCGGCGCCACTCGTGGTCAGATCACGCGCCTCCTGCTGGCCGAGAGCCTTCTTCTGGCCACCGCCGGAGCCGTACTCGGCACCGCATTCGCCTTCATGGGTATCCGCGCGATTCAATGGCTGCAGCCCGAAGATGTTCCGCGGCTGGGTGCAATTGCCATCAACGGGCCGGTGCTGCTCTTCACGCTCGGCCTCGCCATGATCGCGGGTCTGATCTTCGGCCTGGCCCCGGTGATGGGGCTGCGCCGCCTTGACGTGCAGGCTGTCTTGCGCGGCGACCGCTCGGCGGCGTTACGAACCACGGCGCTCTTAAGGGCGCGATTGACGCACGCCCAGCTCTTTGGCCTCATCGTGGTTGCCGAGGTGGCACTCTCGGTGCTGCTCCTGATTGGCGCCGGGCTGCTCATGCGCAGCTACGCGCGCTTGCAGCATGTCTCACCGGGCTTCTCCGCCAACGGCGTGTTGACGATGGAGTTGACGTTGACGGGGCCGCGCTACCCGAATGCCGAGGCGATTCGCGAAGCGTATCGGCGGCTGTGGGAATCGCTCGACGCGTTGCCAGGAGTCACGGCCTCGGGCGGCGTCACCGCTCTGCCCATGAGCAACTTTTTCGCCTGGGGTCCAATCACCATCGATGGCCGCGTACCGGCCGCCGGCGAAGCATTCATCAACGCCGACATGCGCACCGTGGCCGGACGCTACTTCGAAGCGATGCAGATCCCGCTGGTCCGAGGCCGGCTGTTCACGCCAGCCGACACGCCCGATCAACCGCGCGCGGTCATCATCGACGAACGGCTCGCCAAAGACCTGTTCCCGAACACGGATCCGATCGGCAAGCGCCTGAAGTTCGGCGATGCCGCATCCTCGTCCCCCTGGGAAACCATCGTCGGAGTCGTTGGCCAGGTGAAGCAGTACGCGCTCGACGCGGACTCGCGCATCGCGCTCTATCGCCCGCTCACTCAGACAGGCGCGCGTTCACTCTTCGTTGTGGCCCGCCTCCGCCAAGGCTACGGCGGGCAGGCCCAAGGCCAAGGCTTCGGCGGGCAAGCGCAGGGCGACCCAGGCGAGCTGATGACGCAAGCCGCGCAGGCGGTCCGCATGCTTGACCCGGCGCTTCCCATCTACCAGATGCAGACCATGGCGCAGAGGGTGGAGGGGTCGCTGGCGCGGCGCCGGTTTGTGATGTTGCTGCTCACGTTGTTTGCCGGCATTGCGGTGGTGCTGGCCAGCATCGGCATCGGCGGTGTGATGGCGTATCTGGTGGCGCAGGGCACGCGCGAGCTGGGTATCCGCCTCGCGCTTGGCGCCACACCTGGATCGCTTGTGGCGCTGGTAGTGCGGCAGGCGGTGACGGTGGCGGCCCTCGGCGCGGGCGTGGGCCTTGCGGGCGCCTTCGCGCTGTCGGGCACCGTGCGGCACCTGCTCTTTGGCGTCGGCGCCACGGACCCGTGGACGTTCGCGCTGATGACGGCAATACCGCTGCTGATCGCGGTCCTGGCCAGTGCGCTACCTGCGCGACGTGCGTCGCGCGTCGACCCGCTGGTGTCGCTGCGGCATGACTGAAGCGTCGAGATCCGTGGAATTGAGGATTGAGGATTGAGGGTTGAGGATCGGAATTGCACGCATTGCGGATTGAGGATTGGTGATGGGATTGAGGGATCGGTGATGGGATTGAGGGATCGCTGATGGGATTGCAGGACTGTCAGGGATTTTGTGTGCGGGGCTTAGCATGAGGAGTCCCGACCTGCGTTGGAGCGCCAGGCCCCCGTCCCTGACGCGGTGCTCAATCAATTCGCCCCCGAGGGGATCTTGTCGGCGGCCGAGGTGGAGGCCGCGACGCGGCGCTTCAAGCAGGCCCTCCTGGAGCGTGTGCTCGGGGCGGAGCTGAGCCATCACCTGGGACAGGAGGCCGAGACCGCCTCGACCGAGGCCCCGCCCAATCATCGCAATGGCACGAGCGCCAAGACGGTGCTGACCGATGACGGGGTCTTGCCCTTTGCGCCGGTCTTGATCCCGAAGCATCAGCGACGCTTTGCGGGCTTCGACGACAAGATTCTCGCGCTGTATGCCCGTGGGCTGACGGTGCGCGACATCCCGGCGTTTCTGCACGAGATGTATGCGGTCGAGGTCTTCGACGCCCTGCGCGTCAAGATGCGAGACGAAGCGGTCGTGCAGAATAAAGCGGTCTATCTGGCCCTGGCCATTCTGCCGGATGGGTCGCGCGACATTCTCATTGCCGTCACCGATGGACTCAAGGGCCTCCCCGAGGCCCTCGATGCGGTCTTCCCACAGACGACCCTGCAGACGTTCGTGGTGCATTTGCTGCGCCACAGTCTGGCCTACGCCGGGTGGAAAGAACGAAAGGCGTTTGCGGCAGCGTTGCGCCCGATCTACACGGCCGCGAGTGCGGACGCCGCAGAGGCGGCACTCACCGCCGCTGAGGCCGGCCCGTGGGGGCGCGCTTTCCCACGGTCTTCGCCGCGTGGCGTCGTGCCTGGGTGCACGTCATTCCGTTTTTAGCGTTCC
>JBKJJZ010000489.1:0-7719 GCA_046597705.1 Vicinamibacterales bacterium
CGGCCGTGGCCGGCCACGGGTTGACTCGGCGAAGGCCGGCAAATACCTGCGCGACCAACTGCGGATCCATGTCCACCTGACCCGACCAACGAAGTTTCGCGGTGGCAGCGAACTCGGGCCACGTCCCCGGCTCGGGGAATGCGAACTCCAGTGTCGGCTCGGCGTGGACGTCCGAAAATCCAAAGAGCCTTCCGATGTCGATAAGCGAGATGGGCTCCTTCGGGCACTGCGGCGGCAGTCCAAAAGTTGCCAGCACCACATGGTGATACCGCTCCTCGCCGAAGCTCTCGTAATTGAGCGACACGCGGCTCCCGTGATCGGAGAACAGGACCAGCTGTCCTCCGTTCCGCACGAAGCCGGAGCGAGTCACCTCGCGCTCGATGACGGTCTGCACGCGACGGATCTTCCAGTGGTTCAGAGGCACGGGATCGTCAGGCAAATCCTTGTCCTGCCAGTCGATGGTGCGGTCGCGAACGGCGCTCACAGGCGCGAGCAGCACGGCCTTGAACTCGCCCGGCGAGAGTTCAAGGACACTGGGGTAGGCGGGCAAATGGACATAGGTGAGATGCGCCGCCACAAACGTGCGCTGGCCGTCCTGGCCGGCTCGCATGAGAGTCCGTACCTCACGAGCCAGGTCGTAGGTGAACGTTCCAGCCTCGTTGGACTGCGAGGCGCCCGGCCACGGCCGCGGCAGCGCGCTGCCAATCACCGGAACAAGCAAGGAACTGTTTGCGACCATCGGTAACAACAGCTGCCGCCACCCGACGGCTCCGCTTCGGCTCTGATCGAACCCGGCGGTTGCTCCAGGTGCCGCGGTCAGTTGGTCCGAGAACATACCGAGGGTCCGATACCCTTTGCTGCGCGCGTCATGCAACAGCGCGGCGTCCTCGGCGCGCATCTGCATGAAGGTGTGATACACGCCATGCGTTCGGATTGGCAGCTGGGTCAGGATGCTGGTCCACACGGCGTTGGTGAAGAGACCCGGCGTGACAGCGCGCTCGTACCACGTGCCACCATCGGCCTGAACCCAATTCGACACAGCCGAGAGATCGTCGCTGTGCGATAGCGAGTCGACGCCGAGCAGGAGCGCCGTCGGAGGAGCACCAAACCCTGGCTCGATGAATGTGCGCAGCCAGAGCGGCCCAGGGCTGGCGAGCCCCAGTGCGAAGATCGCGATCGCCAGGCGCAGCCGGCGGCCGGGTCGTCCAGTGGCCACAACCCCAAGAACAGACACGGCGACGAGCACCACGTACGCGGCGGCAACGGGAATGAAATCAATCAGCAGGAACAGCGGCTCGCTCAGCAGACCGGGATACCACACGGCAATGCCGGCAGCGGCCGCGATGAACATCACCAGGGGTTCAAGTCCCAATCGCACGGCGCCGATCCGGCCGGGTCGCGCCTCCGCTCCGAACCGGCTGAAAATGCAGCCCGAGAGACCAAAGAAGATCAGTCCGACCAGCACGAAGTCAGGCAGCCGGATCACGGCGCCAAGGGCGCCGGCCTGAAACGCCTCGGGCCAGGACACCGAGTAGTACGGCATCCTCTTGAGCGAATAGGCTGTGCCCGCAATCGTGAGTGCCGGCCACACGATACACGCGAAGAAGACGTGAGCGCTCCACCGCCGAATGGGCACGCGTGCGTGGAGGATGCGGTGCATCCGCGACGGTGTCATGCGCGGCAATTATACAGGCGGGTCCCGGCAGACGTATGATCCGGCGCGCATGACATCCGCGCGCATCCTTGCGATTGGAGCCGCCGCTCTCGCGCTCATCGTGTACGCACTCCGCCTGAACGGCGTCGTCGGCATGTATGTGGACGATGCGTGGTATGTGATGTTCGCGAAAGCGATCGCGTCGGGCCAGGGCTATCACCTGATCAACGCACCGACGCCGGAGATTGCCGCGGTGCTGCCGTCGAGCCCGCCTGGGTTCGCGCTGGTCCTGGCGCTGGTCACCATTCTCACACCCGCGTTTCCCGCGAACATCCTCGCACTCAAGATCGTGTCGGTCATCGCGATGCTCGGCGTGGGGGCCGTGGCCGTGGTCTATTACCGGGACCAATCGATACCGCTTCCGTTTGCCGTCACCCTTGCGCTCATCGTGGTGCTGACGCCGGCCTTCGTGTGGCTTGCGACGTCGACTGTGATGTCCGAGCCACTCTTCACGCTGGCGCAGGTTGCGGCGGTCGTGCTCGTGTCGCGGCACCGCCCCGTGCTTGGTGGCATGGCGACGGCCGCTGCCATCCTGATCCGATCGGCAGGGTTGCCGCTTCTGGTGGCGGCGGCCGCCTGGTATCTGGTGCGGCGCGAACGGCGCGCGGCCGCGCTGTTTGTCGCGACCACGGTCGTCCTCATCCTGCCCTGGGCGCTCTACGCTCGCGCGAACGCCACGCCGCTCGCGCAGCGCCTGGCCCACGGCGGCGCGCACGTGTTCACGTATTCGGAGCAGTTCTGGATGCAGCGAGCCGGCGACATCCTGTCCGGACAGATCACGGCGCGCGATCTGCCCGCGCGCGCAGCTAATTCGCTCATCGACATCTTCGGCCGCGACGTGGGCGCCATCATCCTGCCGGAGTTATATCGCTCACCCACCGAGAGCGGCGAAGAAACGCTGTCGGTGGGCGGACAGCGCAGCACGATTGCGACTGGAAGCATGGGCAACACGCTGGGCACCATGGCGGTCTCCGGTCTGCTGAGCGTGCTGGCGCTCATCGGATTCGTGGCGCGATGGCGGCGCGGCGCAGATATCACCGAGTACTTCGTGCCGCTCGCCCTGGTGCCGGTGGTGTTCTTTCCGCACTGGGCGTTCCGTCTCGTGCTGCCGCTGACGCCCTTCCTCTACGGTTACCTGGTGGCCGGCGCTCAGGCGCTGACGACGGCGTGGCCGAAGGTGTTGCGTATCGCGCTCGCCTGCGTGCTGAGCCTGCACCTGCTCGACCATGGCCTGTATCGACTCCAGATTCAGCAGGCCGTGTGGCTGGAGGATGCTCGCGAGGCGGATGAATTGCTCGAGTGGATGCAGCGTGAACTCAAGGAGCCAGGATCAGTGGCCTCCACAAACCCGGCGTTGATTTACCTGCGCACCGGCCGCCACGGTCTGGCAATCGATGACGCGCGCGGGCGGTGGCAGGCGTGGCGCGCACTGGGCGTTCGCTATGTGGTTTCGCTTCGGGCGGAGGAACTGCCCGACCCGGCGCTACCCTATCGACTGCTGTTCAAGACATCGCGGTCCGGCCTTTGGGTGGTGGAAGCCACGGACTGAGCCGCCGCCTCATCGAGCAGTTCGTAGACCCAGACGTTCTTGTCCTTGAGCTTGAAGCGAAGGACCGCGCGGGAGTCAATGAGTTCCGAGCCGTGGATGAGCGAGGCCACGTAGCGCACACCCATCCGGCGCCATCGGCTCCATTTGTCATCGTAGCTGTCGAGGGCCACGGTCTGCCGGCCGGTGCGCAAGTACATCAACGCCGGATTGTCAGCCGCGACGGCGCCTGCAGGCACAGGATGCTGCCGGATCCAATCGAACACCTGGTTGATGTCGTCGGCTTCCGACCTCCAGATGCCGCCGCGCGGATCGCCGTACGTCTGGGCGATGTACTGCGAGTGATCCAGCACATGGAGACCGATGATTACCATCAGGACGATTCGGGACGCGGCGTAGGGCGCGGGGGAAATCTTCTTGTGCAAACGGCCGAGCCAGCCCGAGAGCACTTCAGCGCCAAGGACGAGGTAGACAAAGAGAAACGGCACGAGCGGCAGCACGAAGCGAAATGTCCAGAAGGGCCACAGCACGATCATGCCGAGCGTCATCGCGACCATCGGTTCCGCCACAGTGATCCGGCGCCGGCAGGCCGCGGCGAAGCCAATGACGCAGAGCAGGGTGAAGATCAGCGACACAACCTTCGTTCCAAAAGCTGCGCCCATACTGGGCGTCTCCAGCTCCTTGGGTGGCCCCAGCCCCAGCACCTCCAACCCGTTTTCGCTGGCTGAGCGGAACAACAGCGGAACAAGAATTCCGCCGATGTCACGAATGGCGATATTGGTGACGTTGCCAATGACGCGCGCCGGAAGCATGTCAGCGGTAGCCAGCGGCGCCGTCACGGTGCCGGCTTCGGTCGTCCAGAACTGGTCCGTGTAGGCGATGGCCATCAGACCTCCGTGATCGACGAGCTGCGAACGCGTCGGCGCATTCGCGCGCGCGTACAAGAGCCACGGCACCACGAGCATCGCGGCGGCCGCGCCAAACACGGCGGCGGATCGCCACCGCCGCTCGCGCGCCAGGTAGAGCAAACCGGCGGCGGCCACCGTCATACCGGCCGTCCGCGTCAGAAATGCGAAGGCCGCCAGCAGGCCGGCCAGCACGGCCACCCCGCGACCCGACCGGTCGTCAACAGCTCGAGCCGTGCGCTCGATCAAGAGCACCGCCGCAAGCTGGATGAAGAGGAACACCGGTTCGGACATCAGCGTGGATGTGGCCAGAAACACGAGTGACGGCGTGATGACGGTCGCGGCAGCCACCGTCAGAGCGAGCGCTCGCGGGAGCGCGCGATGGTGTGCGGCGTAACGAAAGGTCAGCACACCTGCGCCGATCATCGCCGCGATGGAGACACCCTTGAGGAGCGCCATGTTGTCTGGAAACTGCGGGCTGACGAGGAAGACCAGCGACAGGATTGCCGGAAACCCTGGGGGATACACCGGAGACAGGAACTGCACACCGGCGGAGCTGATCAACCTCGGTCCCGATCCTTCAGCGATCGCCTTGGCCAGCACCACATACCAGGCGTCGTCGCCAATGATGCCGGCGACGCCGTCAAGTCGAAGGAGATACAGCGCCAGGGCCGCGGCGATGAGCGCCAGGGCGCCCAGAACGGGAAAAGAGCTCTTAAGCTTTTCCACGCGCGTAGGCGGCGACGATCCCGCTGAGACCAATCAGACCGATGACATTCGGGAAGACCTGGAGGCCGTTCATCAAGTCGCCCCATGCCCAAACCAGATCGGGCTTCATGATGGCGCCGAATGGGATGAGCAGACAGTAGATATAGCGATAAGGCGTTGTCACCGATCGGCCCATGATGTATTCGAGGAACTGCTCGCCGTAGTAGGCCCAGCCAATCAGCGTCGTATAGCCGAACAGGAACGCGCAGACGGCGACGATCCAGCCGCCGGCTACCGGTATCGCAAGATTGAAGGCGGTGGCCACGGCCGCCGTGCTGGTGACGCCGGCCTCGCCGGCCGCGCGCGCAGCAATCGACGACTCCGCCACGCCCGAAAGCAGAATCGTCAATGCGCTGATCGTGCCGGTCACGAACGAAACGATAAAGACTTCCATGACGGCCTGAAGCCCCTGCTGTGACGGACGATCCGACCGCGCCGTGCCGTATGCCACGGCTGCCGTGCCGTAACCGGCTTCGTTCGCGTAGACACCGCGCGCGATGCCGTATCGCATCGCCGTGAAGATGCCGAAGCCCATGGCCGAACGCATCGTGAAGGCCTCGCTGAACACCAGCGACAGCACGTAAGGCAGCCGGTCGATGAACGTGAAGATCACGACGGCCCCGCCGAGCAGGTACAGGCCCACCTTGAGGGGCGAGAGCTTCTCCACGGCTCGGCCAATAGACTTGATGCCGCCGATGATGACCGCCCACGTCATGAGCGCCAACGCCACGCCCGTGAAGAATGCGGTCCGGCTCACGGTGCCCAATAGCGGCAACGTGATATCGCCGCTGGGAAACACGTGGCCCATGGCCACCGCGATGGAATTGGGCTGCGTGAATGGCGTTGTCGTCAACGCCGCCACTCCAGCGACCAGCGCGTAGATCCACGCAAGCGAGGGAGACTTCAGGCCATCGCGCAGGTAATACATCGGGCCTGATCGCGTTTCAGTTCCTACGTGCTCACGAAATCTCACACCCAGTACGGCCTCGGAAAATTTCACTGAGGTGGCCACAAAGCCGTACACCCAGATCCAGAACAACGCGCCCGGCCCGCCTGAAATGACCGCGGTTGCCACGCCGGCGATGTTGCCGGTGCCAATCGTTGCGGCCAGGGCCGTCATGAACGCCTGGAATGGTGAGAGCGCGCCCTCGCCTGTTCCCGCCTGGCGGGTCACCATCGCGCGCAACGCCTCGCGAATGCGCCGCACCTGTACAAACTGTGTGCGGAACGTCAGGAACAGTCCCGTCCCCAACAGGACCACCACGATGTACGGCATGAACATGAGGTCAGCAAGACCCTGAATCGCGTCGGCCATGTAATGTGATCCTCAGATATTCGAACGTGACTGACATCCGTCCACGGTGACGCAGGCCCCTGAGACCCAACTGGCGCGTGGCGACGCCAGAAACGCCACGAGCGCACCCACTTCTTCCGCGCGGCCAAACCTGCCGAACGGCAATTCCGCCTTGATGAATTCGGCGATGCCTTTCGGATCGTCCTGCTGGCGCTTCCACCAACTGCCGCCTTCGAACAGAATTGATCCAGGCGCCACGCTGTTCACGCGGATGTTGTCCTTCGCCAGTTGCTGGGCCATCGCTTTGGCCAGGCTGATCTCGGCGGCCTTCACCGTGTTGTAGGTCATGCGTCCGCCGGCCTCGCGGCCAAAAATCGATGCGATGATCAGGATCACGCCGGCGCCCGAGGCTCGCATATGGGGCACGGCCTCGCGCGACATCCGAATCGCGGGGAACAATGTCTGGTCGAAAGCGCCGGCCCATTCCGCGTCAGTCGTAGAGACGATGTCTGAGCCGCCGGCCTTGCCGACGTTGTTGATCAGGACGTCGAGGCGCCCAAATACCTCCACCGTCCGCGCCACAACCATCGCGGCTCCTTCCGGTGTTGAGACATCCGCGGCGACGGCGAGCACGGCATCTTCGCGTCCAGCCAGTGCGCGCAGCCGCGATGCGGCGTCCTGCAGCGCATCCTCCCCACGAGCACACACAGTGACGCGCGCGCCCTCTTCGACGAGCGCGGAGGCTGACGCCAAACCCAGGCCCCGGCTCGAACCGGTAACGATCGCGACCTTTTCGCGCAACTGCAGGTCCATTGTGCCGGTGCCCCTACTCTGGAATGCCGCCCGTCAAGTCGTTGAGGCGCCAGTCAAACTCGCCGAAGCTCATCTTGAAGGTGTTCAGCGCCAGAAACGCCTTTTCGCTCGGGAACAGATACGGGTAGGCCAGCGCAACGATGGCGCGCTCGATTGGGGAGCGATTTGCCCACATGCCGTTGTCTTTCTCTTTGGAGAATGACGCGATGAAATGCGCGCTGCGCCAACTGAACAACGGCGTGACGCGCAGCGTTCCGGCTTCGCGATCGAGCTTCACGTTACGAACGCCTTTGACGAAGCCCTTCACTGCGTCGTTCAACTGCTCCTCGAGACGGGCACCTCGATAGACTTCCGACCGCAGGCGCGCGCTGCCGATCGTGCCTCGTCCCAGTGCGAGGAGGAGCCGCGCATCACCGAGTGACGCGATGCCGTTTTCGATCTCGTCCAGCGTCAGCACCTGCCCGGCGACACGATGGCGCACCTTGTCGAACACCCCGGGCACCTGCGCCACGCTCGATGCCGGATAGGGCGCGGCCTTGCCGCGAATCGGATACGCATTGATCACCGTGCGCAGCACAAGTGCGTTATACGCGTTGATCCAAAACGCTCGGCGGTCGTTCTCCGCCATGCGCGCAAGTTGCTCCGGCGCGACGTCCAGCGATCCGATGTACCGATCGAG
>JBKJJZ010000029.1:0-8442 GCA_046597705.1 Vicinamibacterales bacterium
TCCCCATGGACGCCAACCAGGCCACGGCGCACATGTTCATCGTATCGCCGCTGACGGGGAAGGGGTTCAGCTCGTTGTTCTCCACCCACCCGCCGACCCAGGCGCGGGTGGACGCGCTCATGCGCCTGCAGTTTCAGTGAATTCCCCGATTGAGGGCTGAGAATTGAGCGATTGAGGATCGGGATTGGACGCATTGCTGACCTCTGATCGTTGATGGGAATTGCGGGATGGGGATTGCGATCGCCCGATCGGAGCGATCAGCGATCCCACAATCTCACAATCCGACAATTCCCATCGTCAATCCCACATCAGCGATCAAGCCATCCCGATCCCCAATCGCTCAATCCTCAACCCTCAATTGTATTGAGGTGCTGCCGGCGCTGCCGGTGGTCGCGCTGCGACAGACCGGGGCTGCGGCTACAATGCGCGTATGCGACTGAACCGGATGATTCAGGCCGTTGACCTGCATGCGGCCGGCGAACCGGGGCGTGTCATCGTCGGCGGCGTGCTCGACGTGCCGGGCACGACGATGTTCGAGAAGATGACGTGGCTGCAGACACACGGCGACGACCTGCGGCTCCGGATGCTGCGCGAACCACGTGGCTACCCGGCCGCCAACTGCAACCTGATCCTGCCGACCACCCACCCCGCCGCCCAGGCCGGCTTCGTCATCATGGAACAGGTCGAATACCCCGGCATGTCGGGCACAAACACGATCTGCGTGGTGACGACCCTGCTCGAAACCGGCATGTTGCCGATGACCGAACCCGCCACTGACGTGGTGCTGGAATCGCCGGCGGGCCTGATCCGGGTCCACGCGGAGTGCCGCAACGGCAAAGTGCGCGGGGTCACGTTCACCAACGTCCCGGCGTTTGCCACCCACCTGGACCAGCCCATCGAAGTGCGACAACTGGGCACGGTGACTGTCGACGTCGCCTACGGCGGCATGTTCTACGTGATTGCCGATGCGGCGCAGTTCGGCTTCAGGCTCACGCCCGACGAAGGCGCTGATATCACCCGCACGACCGAGATGATCAAGGCCGCGGCCGCGGAACAACTGCCGGTCGTGCACCCGGATCAACCGGGCTTTGCAGGCATCACGATCGGCCAGTTGTCCGGCCCGCCGCATGACCCGGCCAACTCGCGTCGTAACGCCGTGACGGTGTCCACCGGCACACTCGACTGGAACAAGCCATCCACGTGGACGGGCGTCATCGATCGCTCGCCCTGCGGCACGGGCACGTCGGCGAAAATGGCGATCCTGCATGCCAAGGGTCAGCTGGGCCTGCACGAAGACTTCCGCCACGAGGGCATTCTGGGGACGGTGTTCACAGGGCGCCTGGTCGCCACGACGACGGTGGGTGCCGACGCGCAGGCGCGTACGGCGGTGGTGCCCACGATCACGGGCACCGCGTGGATCACGGGATTCGCTTCGTATGTGGTGGATCCGGAAGACCCGTTCCCGAACGGGTACACAGTGGGGGACATATGGTGAAACGCTCCGCGGCTGTTCTCTTGGTGATCATCGGTGGCGTGGCAGGCCTGCTGGCGCAGGCCCCGGCGGCCACGCATCCGCTGGCCCGCGACCTGCCGTGGCGCAACATCGGTCCGGCCAACATGACGGGCCGCATTGCCGCCATCAAGGCGCTGTCCACCGACCACCGCTACGTGGTGGTGGCGTCAGCTTCGGGCGGCGTGTTTCTCTGGAAAAATGCGGGCATCACATGGGACCCGATCTTCGACCGCTCCGAAGGCGCGGGCTCGATCGGCTCAGTGGCGATCTTCGAGGCGAACCCGAACATCATCTGGGTGGGCACGGGTGAGGCGGCCAACCGCAACTCGAGCGGTTGGGGCAACGGGCTGTTCAAGACCACCGACGCCGGCAAGACGTGGCGGCATGTCGGTCTGGCCAACACCCACCACATCGCGGAGATCGCGCTGCACCCGACCAATCCCGACATCGCCTACGCCGCCTCGCCCGGCCACCTGTGGGGCTACTCAGGCGACCGCGGCCTGTTCAAGACCACCGACGGCGGCACCACCTGGACGAAGCTGGCGGGCGGCCTGGCCAACGACGGACGCACGGGGGCCACCGAAGTGATCATGGACCCGCGCAACCCCGACATTCTGTACGCCGGCATGTACCACCGCCTGCGACAGCCGGCAACGATGCACTCGGGCGGACCCAATGGCGGCATCTTCAAGACGCGCGATGGTGGCCGCACGTGGCAGCGGATGAGCAAAGGCCTTGCGGCCGGCGACTCGGGCATGATCGATATCTCAATTCACCTCGCCAACCCGGACATCGTCGTGGCGGCGTACGAAGCCGACGAGAACATTCCGTACGACCCGTCGCGACCGACCAGCGCGCAGACGCCGGGCTCGGGCATTTACATCTCCGAGGATGCGGGGGCGTCGTGGAAGTGGCTTCTGAAGACCCATCTGCGACCGTTCTACCACGGGCAGGTGCACATCGACGCGAACAACCCGAAGCGCATCTTCTCGGTTGGACGCGAGTTCAAGGTGTCGCTCGACGGCGGCGTCACCTGGCGCGACAAATGGTGGGGCGGTGGCGGGGACGAGCACGATTTCTGGATGGCGCCCAACGACTCGAAGATCTTCTATACCGCCACCGACCAGGGCGCGTACCTGACGGTGGACGACGGCCAGACGATTCTGTCGTTCGACAACATGGCCATCGGGCAGTACTACAAGGTCGGCGTCGACATGCGCGACCCGTACTGGGTGGTTGGCGGTCTGCAGGACAACGCGATCTGGAGCGGCCCGAGTAATTCTCGAGAGACCCGCGGCATCCTCAACATGCACAACACGTGGCTGGGCGAAGGCGACGGCTTTGCCGCCCTGGTCGATCCCACCGACTATCGCGTGACCTACATGGTGAATCACGTCGGGTTTGCGATGCGCCTGAACGTCGAAACACGCCAGCCGACATTCATCACGCCGACGCCAGAGACGGTCGTGAATTTTTCGGACTACTCCGATGTGGGCTACACCGAAACACCCATCCGCTACACGATCGCACCCGGAGAGCACTGGTTCCGGTATGGGCAACCCAACCGGCCGCTGATGCCGCCGCACTTCCGCTTCAATTGGAACAGTCCGCTGACGATGTCGCCCAGCAACCCGAGAACGCTGTACTTCGGCGGCAATCACGTGTTCAAGTCGGTGGATCGCGGCGACACGTGGCGCATCATCAGCCCCGACCTGACCACCAACAATGCCGAGTGGCGCAATCCGTCGAACTCGGGCGGTCTGTCGCGCGAGGTGACGGGTGGCGAAAATCACTTCACGGTGTTCGACGTCCGTGAGTCGCCGCTCGACCCGGCCCTCATCTGGGCCGGCACCGACGATGGCAACGTGCAAGTGACGAGGAACGGCGGCGCCCGCTGGACGAATGTGCGCGCCAACCTTCCGGGCGTCACCGGCGAAGTGTGGGTCAGCCGCGTGGAACCCTCCCACCACGTGGTTGGCACGGCCTACGTGGTGCTCGACAACCATCGGCGCGACGACATGAATCCCCATGTGTTCGTGACACGCGACTTTGGCGCCACGTTCACCAACATCACCGGCAATCTGCCCGACGGCATCGGGTCGTACGTCATCAACGAAGACCCGGTGAACCCGAACCTCCTGTTTCTGGGCACGGAGTTCGGCGTGTACGCCTCGACCGAAGGTGGCGGCACCTGGTTCAGGCTGTCGAGCGGCATGCCCAACGTGGCGGTGCTTGACCTGGTGATTCACCCGCGTGACGGAGACCTGATTGCCGGCACCCATGGCCGGGCCATCTGGATTCTCGATGACCTCACCCCCCTACGGCAGATGACGCCGGCCGTGGCGAATACGGCCGCGCACCTGTTCCGAAGCGAGGTGGCCACCAGGTGGGTGACGATCGACCTGGGGCGCATGCAGGAAGACTTCCTGTTTCGCGGTGCCAATCCACCAGCGGGCGCCTCGATCAATTTCTGGCTGCGCGAAGCGCCGCAAGGCCCGGTGACACTGAACGTCTCGGAGTTTGCCGGTGACCGCATCGCGACCGTGCGTCTGGGCGGCGGCGGTGCGCAGGC
The DNA here is from genome assembly GCA_046597705.1 of Vicinamibacterales bacterium. Lineage (GTDB taxonomy): Bacteria > Acidobacteriota > Vicinamibacteria > Vicinamibacterales > SCN-69-37 > SYFT01. The sequence continues at coordinate 4,086 of JBKJJZ010000029.1, forward strand.
CGGCATCAATCGCGCGCACTGGAACTTCCAGTTCCCGACCACCGCAGCCGAACGCGCCGCCATGGCGGCCCGTCTCGACGCGGCCATCGCGTTTCTGGACGGGCGCGTGGCTGATGCCACCCGGCGCCAGCAGCTCGGCCGGCTGCGCACGGCGCTGGCGGCCGCCTCCACCGATGCCGCGCTCAATCGGGTGCGCCTGGAGTTGGTGACCGACTTCAACGGCGAGGCGGCCGGGCGCCCGCTGTTCGGCTCGCCCATCGGCAACAGCACGGCCGGCGCCGGCACCTACCGCGTCACCTTGCGAGTCAACGGGCAGACGCTCGAGGGCACGGTTACCGTGCGTGACGACCCGATGATGGCCGAGCACGGCGGCCGCTAGGACGTCGCGCGGCCTGTTCCTCAAGGCCGAGAACCAGCTGGTTCAGTATCCTTCGCCATTCGCAGCGTGACCCGATAGTCCGCCGGCGAAATCGGCTGACCGAACGGATAAGGGCTGACCTCCTTGAGCTCGATCGAATACGGGCCGTGAGTGGTGCTGCGCTTCGTGGGGTTCAGTGCCTGCAGTTCGAACTCCCGACTTCCCGCAAGCAACGACGCTTCGAGTTTCACGTACGCGTCACCCATCTGGATACAGAAGGCGTTCGCCGGGCAGCGCTAGTCGCGCCCGATTTCTTTGCACACCCGTTCGGTGGCCGCCCTCCCGGCTGCACTTTCCAGCGAAACGCCGCATCTCAGAAATGTGACAATTTCCGGCGACCGGGCCAGAACCGTTGCGATCTGCGAATAGTCGTCGAGCCCTTGCCGCCCAATCGAGAGCATGGACGCAACCTTGGGGCCGGTCTGTCCATCCACATCGTCAACGAGCACAACGTTGTGGCTGCCCAATTCGACGGCGGCGCCCTGGATGGTCAACGAGCGCGGCCGTGACGTCATCTGGTAATCCAGGTCCACGCCTCCGCGGCTCATCGACCCGCCGAAGCCCTCTGAGCCCCCGCCGCTTGATTCACGAGCGCTGCCGCCTTTCGCAAACCAGCCTGGCGCCCCCCTCCAGAGAATCAGCAAATCGAGTTCGAGGCCGTTCCCGGATCGTTGCTGAACCACCGTAGCGAGGGCCACTGCCGAGACCGGGACAGTTGTGGAGGAGTGACCAAAGCTCTGGCCCGAACCCCGGCTCTGGGCATCCATGGCCACTGACAGGCCTGCAGTCGCAGTGGACAGGAACACGGCGAGTGTTACAGCGCTTCGGTTCATGCCCTGACTCTACACCTCAGGGAACAACGGCCACCGCTCATGCCTGGGCCAAGGAGCCGCACGTGATCTGCCCCAGCGGCGGGTAAGGGCATCGCCACCTCGGCGCCGCGAGGGCACCACCCCTTCACGCGTACGCCACTTGTTTTAGACTCTCTGTGTGCCATTCGTTTCCGTGACGCGCCTGCGCCTGAGGTCATGGCGATTTCTGCCGGCCTTTCTCTTCCACGCCGCCAGATCGCAGCGGCAGTCGAAGGGCGCGGACGGCAACCTGACGTCTGAAGTCTTGAACGATGCTCGACTGGCGTTCTGGACCGTGACGACCTGGCGCGACGAGGCGGCGATGCGTGGCTACATGATCTCCGGCGCACACAAGGTGGCGATGCCGAAGCTGATGGAATGGTGCGACGAAGCCGCGACCGCGCACTGGAATCAGGACGGCACGACGCCGCCGACCTGGGCCGAAGCCCATGCGCGACTGGTCGCCGATGGCCGGCGCTCGAAAGTCCGATTCCCGTCGCAGGCGCACGCGGACTATTCGATTCCCGCGCCGAGGACCCGATGACCACCTTTACGAAACTCTCTGACCCCGGCGCGATGGACTCGTTGACCGCACGCCTCAACGCGCTCTCGCCCGGATCGGAGCGGCAGTGGGGACGAATGACGAGTCACCAGATGGTGTGCCATCTGAGCGATTCGTTCCTCGTCGTCACCGGCCATCGCCCGGTCGCCACGCGCGCAGACAACTGGTTCAACCGCACCGTCGTGAAGTGGATCGCACTCCATACGCCGATGACCTGGCCGAAGGGGGTCAAGACCATGCCGGAGGTGGATGCGGAGAAGGGTGGCACGGCGCCCGACGTCTTCGAGCGCGATCGCGCACAGGCGATCGCGCTGCTGCGGGCGTTTGGCGCGCCAACATCAGCGCCGGCGGCGCACCCGCTCTTTGGCACGATGTCCCGTGACGAGTGGATGATCTGGGCCTACCGCCACACCGATCACCACCTGCGCCAGTTCGGCGGTGTGGAGACCGATGTCACCGTCGTTGTGCGCCGGCGTCCTTGACAGTCCGTGAAAGGCCGATGCCGCCCCTCTGCACCGACACCGCCGGCGAGTCCGTGGGCGCCGCGCCCACGATGACGTGCAGGCAGGCCGTTCTGCTGGCGGCGGGCGCGGGCAGGCGGCTCGGCCGGCGCATGGATTCCAGACCCAAGTGCCTGGCTGAGGTTGCGGGGACTCCAATCGTGGATAACCTGTGCGAGATCCTGGAGTCGATCGGCGTCGAAGAGCTCGTGGTCGTCACCGGCCATCTTCACGATGTCCTGGTCAATCACCTTCGGCGCATGAACCGGCGTCTGGTGTTTCGCTTCGTCGAAAACCCGGACTACCGGACCACCAACAACATCTACTCGCTCTGGCTCGCCCGTGAGCTGATCGCGCCGCCGTTCATGCTGCTGGAGAGCGACCTGTTCGTGGAACGAGCCGTCCTGGAACCACTCGTCGAGCCGGATCGGTTGATTGTGTCCGCCTACACCGGAGCAATGAACGGCACGGGGGTCGAGGTCTCCGCCCACGGCCAGGTCACGCGCCTTGTCCCGGGGTCGCACATGGCGGGCGAGGATCGAACGAGTCTGCGAAAGACGGTGAATCTCTCCTCCTTTTCGCGGTCCACGTGGTGCGAGCACTTCGAGCCGGCCATGCGCGAATACATCGAGGCGGGCGAACTCAATCACTTCTACGAAGACGCGCTCGGCCGCTGCATTCAGGCCCGCGCTGTCCACGTGACGGCTGTTGATGTCACCGGCAGGAAATGGGCTGAGATTGACACCCCGGACGACCTCGCCAGAGCCGAGGCGATGTTCCTGTCCTGAGGGGCTGCGCGGTGCCTACGCGTCGCCGGTGATCAGATCGATGATCGCGGCCGCCGCCCGGGCGGCGGCCGTGCCGTCGGTGTGCGCAAAGAGCTGATCCCTCAGGGCGCGCCGGGCGCTGATCTGTGCCGCGCTTGAGCGACCGCCTGCCAATACCGCTCGCGACACACCAGGCAGCTCCTGCGGGTGCGTCATCATGGGGCCGATCTCCTGTGGGAGAGGGGTCGGCTGGGATTTGAGCAGATCAGAGTCCGGACAGAGACAGATCAGGGCCAGCGTCTGATAGGGGCCGTTATGTTCAGGGACAGACCCATGAGCTTGCCCCGATTCCGTGGGTACTTTCTTAAGGCGAGATGACAGCTTCCCGGAGCGCGCATGTCGATCGCGCAGGCTCGCTAACCAGTAGAGGCAGTAAAAAGAAGTCCGGGCACCCTTCGACACTGCTCAGGGCTGCCCGGCCTTTTCAATTCAAACGATCCGCGGCCTTTAAGCCCAGCCCGCGCTACGTACCAGAATCGGCGCGGCTGAAGCCACGCCCTACGTTATCGTCGCGGTCCGCGCGAATCGCGACGCGGCCCACGGTCACGATCGCCACCGCGGCCGCCGCGGTCATCACCACCGCCCGAAGGTCCGTGCGCATCGCCGCCACCGGGATACCGCGGCGTCGTGCCTTCGCCTTCCTTCAGCAGCACCTTGCGGCTGAGCCGCACCTTGCCCGAAGGATCGATGTTGATGACCTTGACCTCGATCTGCTCGCCTTCCTTGAGCTCGTCGCGGACGTTGGCCACGCGGTAGTTCGCCATCTCCGAGACGTGGAGCAGGCCGTCCACACCGGGCATCACTTCGATGAACGCGCCGAAGTCCGTGATGCGCTCGACGCGGCCCACGTAGACCTTGTCCTGTTCCGGCGAGCGACTCCACATCGATCTTCACGCCGGTGCGCTCGACGATGCTGCGGATGACTTGGCCGCCGGGGCCGATGACGTCGCGAATCTTCTCGACCGGGATGCGGATGGTGATTAGGCGAGGCGCGTACGTGGAGATGTCCTTGCGCGATGCCGCCAGCGTCTCCGCCATCTTGCCGAGAATGTGCGGGCGCCCCTGGCGCGCCTGCTCCAGCGCCTTCCACATGATGTCCATCGTGATGCCGCCCACCTTGATGTCCATCTGCAGGGCGGTGATGCCGTCGGCGGTGCCGGCGACCTTGAAGTCCATGTCGCCGTAGTGATCTTCGGCGC
>JBKJJZ010000085.1:0-2692 GCA_046597705.1 Vicinamibacterales bacterium
CGAGCAGATCGCGGTAACGGATCGCCGCCGCGATCCAGGCCAGGTCGGTGGCCGGCAGGGCGTCTCGATGCGAGTGATGCGCTTCCACGTGCACGCCACGACGCGCCGCGCGCAGCACCGCTGCCATCAGTGACTCGGCCGGCTTGAAATAGAAACTGGTGATGAACAACGACCGTGTGGCGGCGTCCACCATCTCAATCATCTTCTCCGTCAGCGGATTCGGCCCGCGCCAGCCAATCGCCCCAAAGACACCCTGAAGAAGATTGGGATTGCAGAACCAGTAATCGAGCGGCACATCACCGGGCTCCGCCCTCGCCAGGGAGCGGAGTACCTCGAGATGTTCGTCCGGGATCACGCCGCCGATCATTCGGAGGCTCTCGGCCAGAACCGGCACGACCGCACCGCGCAGGGCCATGGCGTACTCATTCCATCCTTCGAAGGATGACTTGGTGATGTTGCCGCTGCTGAGCATCGCCTCGCCCTGTTCGGACACCTGAATCTTCACGTGATGGCCGCCCGCGAGTCTCCGCTGAAGAAACCTCGGCGGCCGGTAGAACGTGACGACGCCCCCGGCGTGACGCAGGTCATCAAAGGCGCCTGCCAGCGCGGCTCGTTGGGCACGTGTCATCAGCACTCCGCCGAGCCGCTGTCCGAAGCGATCGATGATCAGTTGCACCTGGACGCCACGCTTCTGTGCGTCGATTAGCGCGGCCAGCATCTGGCGCCCGTACGCGTCGTACTCGATGTAGAACAGCGACAGGTACAGAAACGCGCGCGCGTCTCTCACCATAGCCATACGGCGTGCCCACTCGGCCTGACGGAACCAGAGAGGCGCAAACGATGAAGCGGACGTTTGCATGGTCAACCACTCTGTGGAATTGAGGATTGAGGATTGAGGGTTGGGGATCGGGATGGCACGGATGGCGAATTGCGGATGGCTGATCGGATTGTGGATTGCGGAACTGAGGGGCGTCCAATCCGACAATCCGTCAATCCAATGAGCCATCCGCAATTCGCTATCGTGCCATCCCGATCCTCAACCCTCAATCCTCAATCCTCAATTGAATCGCGCGTGTCAGCCTCCGCGTCACAGCCTGTATCCACCCGCCACATCGATGTTCGCGCCGGTGACATACGACGCGTCGAGCAAATACTCCACCGCGTCGCTGATATCGGTCAGCGTTCCGGCGCGGCCGAGGGGGACGAACATGCTGAGTTTGTCCGGAGCCGGCAGGTCGATGGAGTTCTCGAGCTGGCCCGGCGACACCATGTTGACGCGAATCTGGCGCGACGCATATCCGGAAGCCAGTGCGCGCGTCAGCACCAGGAGGCCGGTCTTGCTGACGTAATAATCGGTGCCGCGTCGATTGGCGCGGATGCCCTCCAGACCGGCCATGCCGATGCTGATAATCTGCCCGCCCTCTGGCATCAGCTTGATGGCGTGGAAACAGCAGTAATACGCGCCTGACAGGTTCGCGGCAATCGTGGCATCCCATCCCGCCGGCTCCAGCAAGGTCACATCCTGCGGGTTGTAGTTGCCCACGTTGTTGATGAGCAGATCGACCCGGCCTTCACTCGCGCCAATGTTCTTGAAGGCGCGCTCCACGTCCGCGTGCACGCCGATGTCGGCCTGGATGGCCCGCGCCGCGCCGTCCGACGCCTCGATGCGTGCCACCAGATCCAACGCATCCTCGACCGAGGCACGATAGATGACCACCACCTTGTAGCCGCGGGCTGCAAGGACTTCGCACAGGTGTCGTCCCAGTCGCCGCGCGCCGCCAGTAACGACCGCCACTGACCCGGCGCTCATCTTTCCCGCTCCACGAAGACAAACGAGTCGGCAGCTGCCGGCACCGCCGCGGGTTTCCGGATTTCGATCCGCACACAGTCAATGACAGGCACGCGCTCGAGCAGCATGGCGGCCGCGGCTTCGGCCATCGCTTCGATTAACTGGAACCGCCTCGACTGCAGCAGCTCCGTGACCATTCGCACCACCTGGTCATAGTCAACCGCATCAGGAATCGCATCCGACGCAGCCGCCGGCGCAAAGTCATAGTCGAATTCGAGATCGAGGAACACCGTCTGCTCCTGCGCCCGCTCGTGGGGGTAGATGCCGACGATGCAGTCGATGCGGAGATTGTGAAGGCCGGTGGTCCCGATCATGAGGGAATTACCGTAGCACGGTACGCAGGGCGTCCCTTCAGGGGCGCCAAGACCATCCGGCGCTACGCAGGGCGTCCCTTCAGGGGCGCCTCATTGGCGCGGCGTACGCAGGGCGTCCCTTTAGGGGCGCCTCAACTGGCGCGGCGTACGTAGGGCGTCCCTTCAGGGGCGCCTCAATTCGCGGCCGTGAGCAACTCCGGGTGGGCGGCGATGAACGCTTCGAACGACTCCGCTGGCGTCGCCGCGATGGCCGCCTCCACCCGTCTCATCCACTTCATCGTGAGCGCGTGGTCGAACTTTTTGGTGGCGCCCACGCTGACCGCATAGCGCTGAATGGTGGACGCGGCCCGTAGATCAGGATCGCCACCAGTGCGGTCGTTCAGGTACAGCCACGCCAGGCGCACGTGGTTGCGGTGCGTGAACGCCTCCTTCGACAGCGTGCACGCTTCAATCTGCTGCAGAAACTCTTCATCGGTCATGGCATCGTCGCGTGCACAATTGGCGCCCCTGAAGGGACGCCCTACGTACA
>JBKJJZ010000151.1:0-2910 GCA_046597705.1 Vicinamibacterales bacterium
CTGTGGCGGCGATGGTGGCAGGCCACTGCACGGCCTGTCATGTCCGGCTGCGCCCTCATGTGGAACAACAAGTGCGCCGCAACGATTCGATCGTCACCTGCGACTCGTGCCAGAGAATTCTGTACTACGTCCCTCCTGCTGGGGCTGAGGAACAGGCGCCTCACTAATTAATAGGGCAATGAGGCAATGAGGCAATGGGCCAATGGAATGAGCCATTTCAGGGAAAATGGGGTAATCCATTGTGCTGAAAGTCAATGCGGCGGTTTCACCGCTTCAACAACGCTGGCCAATTGAGCACCACGCTGATTGACGCTCGAGCCGCTTGATCCAGGGGCACCTCGATCAAAAAGCGGCCGTCGGAAGTGGACTGTGGAGTGCTGCTCACGCCCGTGCTCCGAGGAAAGGGCAGCTGCTGCGGGGCGCCACTCTGGAAGGCCGCACCGGTTATGTTCACTGGCACGGCAAAAACCTCCGTTCTGCCTGGAGCGGTGTTGAAAACGATCTCTCGGTCGTCGCGCCACTGTGGCCAATTGCCGCCTTCCTTCGCGATCTGCCGCTTCCCCTCGCCCAATGCCGGCTGGCCGGTCTGTCCTGCCACTCTGAACGGGCGGACGAAGATCCCACTCGCGTCAGTCTCGAGCGATACGTAGGCAACCCAACGCATGTCGGGAGAAAAGACGCCAGCCCAATCATTGAAGGCCCCACCGAGCAGCAGATACGGCTTGCGATCGGTAAGAGACAGTGCCCACAGGTCATAGCCCGTGTTCGCCGCGTTCTCGGTGTGATAAAGCAGGAACCGGCCGTCGCGCGACCAGCTGGTCGGAAAATGCCGCAACCCCGGCTCTTTCAAGAGCACCTGCCCGTCGCCGACTCCGGAGGCGGCTTTCTCATAGATCGTGTCGCCCAGGCGGCCGGCCGAGTAGGCAATGCGCGCGCCGTCTGGAGACCACACAGCGTTCGAGTACACGTCCTTCTTGAATGTAAAGCGCGTGCGCCCGCCGCTGGCGCTGGCAAGGTCCAGCATCCAGAGGTCGCCCGGCGCGCCGTACGGAGCATCTTTCGCCACTGCGCGACTGTCGTTCGGCGATAACGCAACCCGCCCGTCCGTTCCTGGCGGTCCGAACTTGCCCAAGGGCTTGCCCTGCCGGTCAACCCAGGTGAGCTGGAAGGTGCCAGGCGCCGATGCCTTCCGATAGACGACAACGCCGTCAGACACCGAAAACATGCCGGTGGAGTACCAAGTGATCCCGACGTCCTCGGCTATCGGCACCGGAGTGCCTTTGAGCTCCAGGCGGCGAGCGTCGAATGGTTGTGCCATCAAGGTGCCGGCGCGCAGAAACAACAGGTGGCCGCTCGCGAAGATTGCAGGCACATTTGTGGCCAGAATCCGCTGACGCGACTGGTTCGCGGCGCCGGCGTCGAGAGAACCGACATACATGCCCTCAACGTCGGCCAGTCCGGAGCGGAAATACAGAAAGTGATTGCCGTCGGGCAGAAACGTGGGCCACGTGTGAACGAACTCTCCCCTGGACACGTCGACCTCGGTCACCGCCGTCGGCGCGCCCCCTGCCTGGGAGACCCGCCACAGGGGACCACCAGATCCGCCACCCCAACTCCCGAGCACGATGTCGCCATGACTATTCCATGTGCCCCATCCGACCCGAGTAGTTGGAATACTGGTCACCGTTTCCGGTGGACCGCCGGTCGTGTCAACTCTCCTGACTGTGTTGTCGACCATGAAGCCCAGGTACCGGCTGTCTGGGGACCAGAAAGGGGTCACGGCACCCTCCGTGCCCGGCAGGCGCCGCCATTCACGTGCATCAAGATCGCGCAGCCATACCCCGCCCCCCGCCGCAAACGCCAGCGTGCGGCCGTCCGGAGACACCGACACGAAATCGTACAGGGTCACATCCTCCGGCACAGGCGCCTCGAATCGGCCGGGCAGGCCAGGCGCGGTGGGCTGCAACACCCAAACACCAAGCCCTATGACGATCGCAGCCATCAACACGCCCAACCCCTGCCACACCCGAAGTGATCGCGATGGAATCGACGTCGCTGGCTGCGCGGCCACCAACCTCAGTGCGTGCCTCACGTCGCGTGCCGATTGCCAGCGTTTCTCAGGATCCTTCTCGAGGCAGGTCCGCAGCACGTCTGCGAGACCGCGCGGCGTTCGCGGCTGCATCTCGCCCAGAGGTCGTGGCTCCTCTTTGAGGATCGACGCCACGAGGTTGGCTTGCGTCTTGCCGGTGAACGGTCGCGTGCCCGCGATCAACTCGTAAAGCACGACGCCGAAGGCAAAGATGTCGCTGCGCGCGTCAGCGTCACGGCCTTCGACCTGCTCGGGCGACATGTACGGCAGCGTCCCCAGGATGGAGCCTTGCGCCGTCAGAGAAACGGCGTGGGTTTCCACGAGGCTGGGGCCGTCGATATCAGGAGCGTGCTGGATCTTCGCGAGTCCGAAATCGAGGACCTTCACGCCGCTTTTTGTAAGCAGGATGTTGCCGGGCTTCAAGTCGCGGTGGACGATGCCTTTTTGGTGCGCGGCATCGAGCGCTTCCAGGATCTGCTCGGCCAGTTCCAGCGCCTGAACGAGGGGCACGGGTCCTTGCAGGCACTCGCCCTCGACATACTCCATGACGAGGTAGTCAGGGCCCACGTCGTAAAGCGAACAAACATGACGATGGTTCACGGCCGCGATGGCCCGAGCCTCACGTTCGAAGCGGTCGCTGAAGGGGCCCAGACTCACCTTGATGGCGACCAGCCGATTGAGACGCGTGTCTCGCGCCTTCCACACTTCACCCATGCCGCCCTCGGCGCTGGCGGCATGGGTGAAGTGTGGAAGGCGCGAGACACGCGTCTCAATCGGCTGGTCGCCATCAAGGTGAGTCTGGGCCCCTTCAGCGACCGCTT
>JBKJJZ010000209.1:0-6522 GCA_046597705.1 Vicinamibacterales bacterium
GCGCAGCCACTGGTTCATTGCAGCCAGGCGAGAATCGCCACCCCTATGGCAATGCGGTACCAGGCGAACACATCGAGACGATGGTTCACCAGGAACTTGAGAAGAAACCCGACCGTCAGGTAGCCGACGATCGCCGAGGTCACGAACCCGACGGCAAACAACAAATAGTCGTGGCCCGCCAGCGTGGCGTGCCGGAGCTTCAGGCCTTCATGCGCCGCGGCGGCCGCGATGGCCGGCACACTCAAGAGGAAGGTGAACCTGGCTGACGCAAGCCGGCTCATCCCCAGCAACATACCGGCCGTGATTGTGGCACCGGAGCGCGACACACCCGGGACCAGCGCCATCGCCTGCGCCGCGCCAATGGCCAGCGCGCCACTCATCGTCAGCGACGACTCCGTACCCGCGCGCGGGCTGAGGCGTTCAACCAGAAACAGCAGGCCGGCGCCCGCAATCAAAGCCATTGCAGTGAGGCGCGGTTGATCGCGAACCGCGTCGATGTGATCGGCCAGCGTGAGGCCGACGAGGGTGACTGGCACCATCGCCGCAGCCAGCAGCCAGAGCCGCCGTCCGTCGGGGCTGGGGCGGAAGGAGAAAGCGCCGGGGATACCGCGCAGGAGGGCCACGATGTCACGACCGAAAAAGGCGCCCACGGCGACCAGCGTGCCCAGATGGCACGCCACATCGAACGCGAGATTGAGTTCACCGGCGTCCCAGCCGAAGACGGCGCGCGCAAGAATCAGATGCGCCGAGCTCGAGACTGGCAGGAACTCAGTGAGTCCCTGGACGACGCCGAGTATCGCGCCCTGAAGGGGCGTCACGCGTGCACCACCGGCCTCTTACTTGACGCGGTCCCGCTTGGTCCCGGCTGCTGACACGGCCGTCGGCGGCTTCTTCGTCAGGATGATCGCGATGGCCGAGGCAATGAAGACCGTCGAGTACGTGCCGCTCACAATGCCAATCAACATGGTGAAGGCGAACCCTTCAAGCACTTCGCCGCCGTACATATACAGGCCGAAGACCGCGAGGAACGTCGTGCCCGCCGTGATGATGGTGCGCGACAGCGTCTGGTTCACGCTGGTGTTGACCTGCGCCTCCAGCCCTTCCTTGCGGTTCATTCGCGAGTTCTCGCGGACGCGGTCAAAGATCACGATGGTGTCGTTGACCGAATAGCCCGTCATTGTCAGCAGCGACGCCACGATGTTGAGTGACAGCTCGTAGCCAAACCAGTTGAGGAACACCAGGGCCACCAGCACGTCGTGCAACGTGGCGACGATGGCTCCGACCGCAAACGTAAAGCGGAACCGGAAGCCGATGTAGATCATGATTCCGGCAATCGCAGTGAGCGTGGAATAGATGCCCTTCTGCTGCAGGTCCTTGCCGACCACCGGTCCGACGATCTCCGTGCTTTCGCGAGTGAACGCGCCAATGTTTGCCTGCCGGATCAAGGCATCGACCTTCTCGGCCGCATCATCGAGCGTCGTGCCGCTTTCGACCTGCACGCTCTGCGGCATGCGGATCAGCACCTGGTTCTCTGCGGCCTGCCCGTAACGCTGCACGGACTCCTCGCCCCCGAGGCTGGAAAGCGCGGCGCGCACGGAGTCTTCAGAGACCGGCCTGTCGAATTTCAGCACCATCGCGGTGCCGCCTGAGAAGTCCACGCCGAGCTTCGGTCCGCCCTGCTTGATGATCTGGCCGAAGCCAATCACGATGATGGCCGTCGACAGGGCGATTGCGTGCCATCGCCACTTGATGAAGTTGAAGTTGGTCTGTCCGAGAATCTGCATGGGGTTGGGTCCGGCGAATCAGATGCTCAGGCGAGCCGTTGCGGGCTGCCGTGAGAGCGAGAGTTCAAACATGGTGCGCGACACAAAGACGGCCGTGAACACGTTCGAAATCAGGCCGAAGAACAGCGTGGTGGCGAAGCCTTGAATGGGTCCGGTGCCAAACTGAAAGAGGAACGCGGCCGCAATCAGCGACGCCACGTGGGTATCAAGAATCGTGACGAACACGCGATCGAAACCCGCGGCGACGGCCTGTCTGGCGCCTTTGCCGTTCGCGATTTCTTCACGGATGCGCTCGAAGATCAGCACGTTGGAATCCACGCCCATGCCGATGGTCAGGATGAAGCCCGCAATCCCGGGCAGGGTCATCACGGCACCGACATACGCCATGAACCCCATGAGAATCAGGAGGTTGACGCTGATCGACACGACCGCGTTGAAGCCCGCAAGTTTGTAGTACGCCAGCATGAAGAGCGCCACCAGAACCAGGCCGGCAATCGATGCGCGCACGCCTGAGCGAATCGACGATTCACCCAGCGTGGGCCCCACGGATCGCTCTTCCATGTAGGTCAGCGACGCGGGTAGCGCGCCAGACCGGAGGATGAGCGACAAATCGGCCACTTCCTGCTGAGTAAAGGTGCCCTGAATGATTGCATCAGCGCCGGTAATCGGGCCCTCAATGACCGGAGCCGACTGCACCCGCTTATCGAGGATGATCGCCAGATACTTTCCGACGTTCGCCGAGGTCACGCGGCTGAACTTGGTGATGCCTTCGTTGTTGAGCGAGAACCCGACCGCTGGCTGGCCCAGCCCATCCTGGGTGGACTTCGCGTTGCGCAAATCGTTACCGGTGATGACCGGCGTTTCGCTGACGAGGTAGTAGGACGTCCCTGCGGCTTTATCTGCGGTCGCGGCGCCCTGAGCCACCATCTTGCCTTCCGGCACCTTGCCGCCGTACGCGGTCAGCAAGCTGGCCTCGTCGGGCGCGGGGCCCGCTTCCACCAGCTTCAGCTCGAGGACCGCAGTGCTGCTGATGAGTTCCTTCGCGCGCGGCACATCCGTCACGCCCGGCAGTTCCACGACAATCCGGTTCCCCTCGTTGCCATACTCGGCGACGATGGGTTCGGAGACGCCGTAGGCATTGACGCGACGCGAAATCGTCTGAATCGCCTGCGTCACGGCCTCGCGACGCCGGTCCACTTCGATATTCGGCTTCATCCGGAAGGTGTAGGCGCCGGCCACGCCGGTTTCGCGATCGAAGCTGAGGCCTACCTGATCCTGCGCGAGCTGTCGAAACTGCTGGTCACGATCCGGAGGCACGCCCTCCACCAGGAACGTGGTCATCGTGGCCGCTCGGACACTGGCCACGGTCACGCCGGCTTCCTTGAGCGACGCACTCAGCTGCTCGGCAGTCGTCTGCGTCTCCAGCTTGAGCGCATCCTCGGTGTTGACGCGGAGAACGAGGTGCACGCCGCCCTTGAGGTCGAGGCCCAGCTGGATCTTCGTGCGAGGCGGGTAGAACGACACTATGGCCAGGGCGGCCACGGCGATGACGGTGATCACTTTCCAACGTAGGTTCTTATACATATCTAAAGTCCGCCGGTGTCCTTGACCACCGGATCCTGGCCCTGGTAGCCGCCGATCGACGCCTTCGCAACGTCGATCTTGACCTTGTCGGCAATCTGCAGCTGCACCGAAACATCCGCTATCTTAATCACCTGACCGTAGAGTCCGCTCGTGGTGATGACCTTGTCGCCCACCTTGATAGAGTCTTGAAACTCCTGAATCTTCTTCTGCCTGCGCCGCATTGGCAACAGGACCAGCACATAGAAGACGGCCAGCATCAGCACGAACGGGAAGAGCTGAATCCAAATAGGCGTCTGGGCGCCCGGTTGCTGGGACGCGAGGGCGGCGACGAACGGGAAGGGTGAAGAATCAGTCATTTACGGCACTTGTCGGCGGGAAAACGTCCGGTGGAATTCCTGTCTGAACTGGTCGAAGATTCCGAACTCAATAGCGTTCCTAATCGCCTTCATGGTGTCAAGGTAAAAGTGTAGATTATGCACGGTGTTCAGGGTTGCTCCGGTGATCTCACCCACCATATATAAGTGTCGGAGGTAGGCGCGGGAGTGCCGGGTGCAGGTTGGACACGCACACTCGGGGTCCGGTGGTCTGAGATCCTCGGCGTACCTGGCGTTCTTGATTGAGATGACGCCGTGCCGGGTCAGCAGCTGGCCATTCCGGGCGTTCCTGGTCGGCAATACACAGTCAAACATATCGATGCCCCTGGCGACACACTCCACAAGGTCGTCAGGCATGCCCGTTCCCATCAGATACCGCGGCCGCTCCTGCGGGAGCTGCGCGGCGGTGTGCCCGACGACGTCGTACATCACGTCGACGGGCTCGCCCACAGACAGTCCGCCAATCGCATACGCCTCAAACCCGATGTCAAGCGTGCCGGCGACGCTGCGGTCCCGCAGGCCGAGGTCCGTTCCACCCTGGATAATCCCGAACTGTGCCTGGCCCGGCGTCGCGCGCGGAATGTCAGGCGCGTCACCTTGCTGCACGGCAAGGAACCGATCGCGCCCTCGTCGCGCCCAACGCAACGTGCGCTCCATGGCGCCTTCAACAGCCGCGGGTTCGGCGGGCCATGGCGCGCATTCGTCGAAAATCATCGCCACGTCAGAGCCCAGGCGTGCCTGGATGTCTACCACCGACTCCGGCGTGAGCATGTGGAGACTGCCGTCCAGGTGCGAGCGAAACGCGGCGCCTTCTTCCGAAATGGTCCGCTGCCCCGTGAGGCTGAACACCTGGTAGCCGCCGGAGTCCGTCAGGATGGGACGTTCCCATCCCATGAACGCATGCAGGCCACCGGCGCGACCGATCAACTCATCGCCCGGGCGAAGATGCAGGTGATAGGTGTTCGCGAGAATAATTTTCGGATCGAGCGCCATCACATGATCGTGCGTGAGGCCTTTGATCGCCGCGCGTGTGCCGACCGGCATGAACACCGGCGTCTCGACTTCGCCGTGCGCGAGGCGCAAACGGCCGAGGCGCGCGCGGCCATCGGTCTGCGTTACGGTAAACGCGAAGTCTGCGGACACAGCGATAGCCTATAATGTCGGTCGCGTGAAACGTCTTCGAATCGGCGTGCTGCATGGCGGGCGATCGGGCGAACACGAGGTGTCGATCGCCTCGGCGGCTGCGGTATTTGCCAACATGGACCGCACGCGCTACGAGCCCGTCGCAATCCGGATTGAGAAAGATGGCCGGTGGCGGCTGGCGGACCGCCCGCCGTCCGCCGCCTCTGCCGCCGACGTCATCGACCAGATGCGCGACGCCGCCGTCACGCGCGGCGGCCGCGACGTCGTCATGCCCGCAAGGCCAGGCGATGACACGCTGCTTCTGCTGAACCAGGACGACGCAGGAAGCGCGATCGCGACCGGCCTCGGCCTTGACGTCATCTTTCCGGTGCTGCACGGCCCGTATGGCGAAGACGGCACGGTGCAGGGCCTGCTGGATCTCGCCGACGTGCCGTACGTCGGCTGCGGCGTGCTGTCCTCGGCCGTGGGCATGGACAAGGCCGTGATGAAGGTGCTCTTCCAGGCGCGCGGCCTGAAAGTGGCGCCGTGGGTGGTCGTGCGGCGTCACCAATGGCTGGTCGATCGCAACGCCATCGTCGAACACATCGGCAACACACTGACGTATCCGGTGTTCGTCAAACCGGCAAATCTCGGATCCAGTGTCGGCATCTCGAAGGTGGCGACAGCGGACGCACTGGGCGACGCGATTGATGTCGCGGCGGCGTTTGATCCCAAAGTGGTGGTCGAGACGGCCGTGGCCGGCGCGCGCGAGATCGAATGCGCGGTGCTGGGTAACGAAGCGCCCGAAGCGTCGGTGCCAGGTGAGATCGTGCCAGCGGGCGAGTTCTACGACTACAAGGCGAAGTACCTCAGCAGCGGCTCGAAGACACTGATTCCCGCGCCGATTCCTGAAGAGCTGGCCGCCGAAGTGCGTCGTCAGTCGATCACCGCATTCGACACGATCGATGGCAGCGGCCTCGCCCGCGTGGATTTTCTCCTCTCGTCATCGGGTGAGTTGTTCGTCAACGAGATCAACACCATGCCCGGGTTCACGACGATCAGCATGTACTCGAAGCTGTGGGCCGCCAGCGGCGTGGACTATCCCGCGCTCATCGATCGATTGATCGCACTCGCGATCGAACGGCACGCGTTGCAGCAGCAACGACGCGTCAGCGCGTTCTGAACCACGTCAACCCGCGTCGCGTTTTGACAACAAAACGCATTTTGTGCTTGACAGGGTTTTCTTCTCATCCATAATCTACATCTTGCGTGACGACGGCCCGCTCAGCCCATCTATTGGGTACGGACAGGGTGGGGAGCGAATAGGCGGACCGAGATCAGGCTAACAAGATGCCGGCGCGTGAAGGTAGGCCGCGCCAGCCACGAAGCGAGGGGCACCACACAGCGGGTCATGCAAGTCGAAAGGCTGCGACGGCTGCGGTGAGGACGAGCCCACGCGATCCCTAATGAAGGGGGGGAAAACCACATGGCCAAGAAAGCAGCCAAGAAGGCAGCGAAGAAGGGCGGCAAGAAGCGCTAGTCGCTTTTTGCACCTCAAGAGAAAAGGGGGCGACTGTCGCCCCCTTTTTTTTTTGATGAGCCAATGGGGCAATGGCCTCATGCCCACTGGCTCATGACGCGGCACTTATCGGAGCAAT
>JBKJJZ010000293.1:0-5858 GCA_046597705.1 Vicinamibacterales bacterium
CCTCGCCAAGAAGATCTGCCGGAACCTCGGTATTCCTGAGCCCTGATCTAACGTCGTTGATCCGCTGTCCAACAAGTCATGGAGTAGACCGCGTATCCAGTCCGTAGCTCCGCAGGAGCGGAGGTGGAAGCGCCCACCACGAACCATGGGACCACCAGACCACGGACCCCGGACTATGCGGGATTCGTATCCCCCGGCACCCGCATGATCCGCCGCAGGTAATCGGCGGCTGAGATGAGCGTGATGGCGAGCGTCAGGTAGACGAAGACCTGCAGCAGGCCGTCCGGCAAGCCGCGATAGTTTCCGTAGAGAGCCACGATGCCCGTCAGGATATAGATGCCCGTCGCGGCCTTGCCCAGCAGCGAGGGCTTGAACGTACGCGGCGCCACCGCCAGATTGATGATGGCGGCCGTAAGGACGATCGCCACATCACGGCTGATGACGAGCACCGTCAACCAGAGCGGCAACCGGTACGGCATGCCAAGACCCGGCAGCGTCAACATCACGAACATCGTGAGCAGCAGGAGCTTGTCGGCCATCGGGTCGAGCCAGGCGCCAAGCGTGGTCTGCTGTTGAGTCCAGCGCGCGATGAGGCCGTCGAGAAGATCGGTCGCGCCCGCCACAACAAATGTGAAGAGCGCCCAGCCGGGCATGCCGTACAACATGCACAACGCGAAGACCGGCACCAAAACCATGCGGGAAATCGTGAGCACGTTGGCGGGCGTGAAGACGGTCATTGCCGTCCCCATTGTCGTGCCATTTGCTCCAGGCGTGCGACCGCCGCCACAACTTCGGCGCCGGTGGCGGGCCGACTCGGCTGGAAACGTTCGCCGTCTCCGTAACTCATGGTACCGCTCGCAAGCGCGCCTGCGATGGCGGTGTAGGCCAGGTGCGCACGCGAGACGTCGGGCAGTGCCGGCCGGGACGCACGCCAGCGACTGAGTTCCGCGGGCTGGGCCGAAGCCAAATCCTGGGCCGCGCGCCACATCACCTGCGCCAGGTCAGCACGCCGCACCGTGGCAGACGGCTGAAACGTGTGATTCGGAAACGGCTCCATCCAGCCCGCGCGTGTCACTGGAAGAATCCAGGGCGCGGCCCAATGCGTCCGCACATCGGTCACAACGACCGTGCCCCGGCGCGGTGAACGCGCCAACGCCCCTGCCACCCTGATGCCGAGCATCGCGGCCAACTGGCCTCTGGTCACGGTTTGCGCCGTCGGGATCGCACGGTACTCCGGAGGCAGTGCGTCGTTGTCGGCCCGTGACGTCAGGGCCGCCGCCTTGTCTCGCCACTCCGGCCGGGGATCGATCTTCACCGCTCGAGCCAACGCGTCAGCCGCCTCCCGAAGCCGGCCCTGATTCTCGAAAACGGTCGCCATCACCACGTGTGTCTGCGCGTCTCCTGGGTCGAGCGTCAGCGACCGTCGCGCATGCACCTCGGCGCCATCGAACCGGCCGCGCGCGATCTCGACCAACGCCAACTCGCGAAGCACGACGGCGCTGTCAGGCACCATCGCCAGCGTTTCATCAAGCGTGGCCTGAGCCGCATCCAACCGCCCAGCCGAGCGTTCCGAGGACGCTCTCGCCAGTTGGGCCTGAACAACGCGCAGCCGCAGCACCTCCTGCTGACTGCGGACCTCTTCGCGCCCCGGCGCGACAGCCAGGATCAAGTCAGCCGTCGTCAGCGCCACCTTGTCCTCATGGCGAACCAGCGCGATGTCGAGCCGGCCGGTCAACGCCGGCAGATAGGCATCGTTCAAGGCGATCGCCGCATCAAAGCGGCGGACCGCCTCGTCGTACTTTCGGTCCAGAGCCGCCAGATACCCCAGGGCCGTGGACGCGGGATAAAACTCTGGCGCCCGCTTCAACACCTCCGCGAACTCCGCACTGGCGCGCGAGACGTCGCCTGCCTGCAGCAGGCGCATCGCGGCGTCATGCCGGGCCCGAACATCGGCCGGTACTTTCAACGTGGCCGGCACCGTGAAGGCCGGCAGATCGCTCAATTCCGGTGTCGAAGGCATCGCAGGCCTGGGCGGGGCTGAGGCACAGGCTGTCATCACCAGCAATAGCGAAGCGGCAATGACACGGCGGCCGGTTCGCGCGCTCATGCAATCTCCCTGCCCGCCCGGCGGGCCGGCTTTGTACTCCGAAGAAACCGGTTGCGGATGCGGCGCGGCACATCCGCCTCAACCGTAATCTGCGAGCCCACGGTCACCTGACTTGTCACTCGGGCATGACGATGAAGCTCGGCAAGGATGCGTCGATCGGCGTCGCTGGAAAAATCCAGGGTGAAGGTGGTGCGCTCCGTGTCCATCTCCACGCGCGAGGCCACCAGGTCCACGAGTTCGCGAACACCGTCACCCTGCGCCGCCGAAACGCACACCGCGCCCGGCGCCGTTGCGACCAGACGATCGCGATCGACGGTGGCCAGCCGATCGCACTTGTTGAACACTTCGAGCATCGGCACGTGGCCAGCGCCGATCTCGGTCAACACGTCTCGGACGGCGCGCTCGCGCCTTTCGCGATCGGGTGCCGACGCGTCGATGACATGCAGCAGCAGGTCGGCGTGAATGACCTCTTCGAGCGTGGCGCGAAACGCCGCCACCAGCTGGTGGGGCAACCGATCGATGAAACCAACCGTGTCCGACACGATGATCTGCCGCGAGTCGGGCAACTTCACGCGTCTGACGAGCGGATCGAGTGTCACGAACAGCGCGTCGGACACCACGGCCGTATCGCCGGTCATTGCGTTGAACAGGGTGGTCTTGCCGGCGTTCGTATATCCCACGAGCGCGATGGTGGGCACTTCGGTACGGCGTCGCCGCTCGCGCAGATAGCCTCGCCGCTCACTGACCTCGGCAATCTCGCCCTTGAGCGCGCTGACCCGATGCCGGATCCGTCTTCGATCGGTTTCGAGCTTGGTTTCACCGGGGCCGCGTGTGCCGATCCCGCCGCCCAGTCGCGACAGCGCGCTCGCAGAGCCGACCAGTCGAGGCAGCATGTACTGCAGCTGCGCGAGTTCCACCTGCAGCTTGCCCTCGCGTGTCCTGGCACGTCTGGCAAAAATGTCGAGGATGAGTTCGGTGCGGTCGATCACGCGGCAGTGGAACACCGCCTCAAGATTCCGCGCCTGCGCCGGGGTGAGTACGTGATCGATGATGACGATCTCGACGTCTGCTGCCTGACAGGCCGCCGCAAACTCCGCCGCCTTGCCCTTGCCGAACAGCGTGGCCGGATCCGGTGACGATCGCTCCTGCACGGCCCGCACGACGACCTGGGCGCCGGCGGCGGATGCGAGGCCGGCAAGTTCATCGAGCGACGTGTCAGGGTCCGCGCCACGAGTGGCGCGGGTGAGGAGCGTCAGCAGGGCTGCGCGTTCAGCAGACGGCGCAGACGGTACTACCCTGCGCGTGTTCATGCCTGTAAAAAGTCTAACACGCGGCTCCACGGGATCGCCCCTTCGCGCAGAAGGATCGGGCGAGCGGCCCGTACGTCCACGAGCGTCGATGGCAGTCCGCCAGGCGTCACGCCCGCGTCGATGACGAACACACGCGGATCCTGTGCAATGGCGCCCAGGGCCTCCACCGAATCCGCGCTCGGCGCCCCTGAAAGGTTGGCGCTGGTGGCCGACAGAACGCCACCCCAGGCGTCACACAATCGGCGCGCGACGAGGTGGGCCGGGACGCGAATGGCCACCGTGCGATGGCCGCCGTGTACTTCGGGCACCACCCACACCGGCGCATCACGGACGATCGACAGCGGACCCGGCCAGAATGCCGCCGCCAGCGCGGCCTCTCGTGCGTCAAGCCTGCCCCCACACGCCACGACGTGCGCCAGGTCCGCCGCGATGAGCGGCAACGCCGCTCGTGCATCCCTGCCCTTGAGTGCGAAGAGTTGCCGCACGGCAAACGCACTGCGAATGTCCACGGCAAGGCCGTAGAAGGTATCGGTGGGCATCGCGACCACTCCGCCGGCACGCAGCCAGTCCACAGCGGGCCCGAGCTCCGCCGCAGTGCACGCTTCGGGGTCCACACGCAGCACTCGCCCGTCCTCGCTCATCGCATCCTCCGAACGGCCCAGGCCACCGCCGCCAGGCCGAAGGCGTCGGCCAGGAACACGGCGCGAATACTGACGGCGCCCAGAAATCCCGACACCACCGGACTGAGCGCCAACCCCGACAACGATGCGGTGGTCAGGTAGCCAAACGCGACGCCGCGAGACTGCTCGGGAACACGCTGGCCTGCCACGGTGTAGATCGTCGTAAACGCCAGGCCGATACCCAGACCGAAAATGCCTGCGGCAGCCATCAGGAGACTCGATGCCGGACCAAGGCTGAAGACGAGCGCCGCGATGGATGCCATCGCCGTCGCACCCATCACCAGTTTCGGCGCCGCGACGCGTTCAAGCAACCGCGCGCACATGTAGTTGCCGAAGGCGGCCGCACCGGCGGCCACGGTGAACACGAGACCCGCCACGACGGGCACTCGGCTCAGCGGTGTGCCGATTTCCCTCAGGTACAGCGGCAACACAGGGCCGAAGCTGCGGTCCACCATCTGCAGGCTGAAGATCATCACGAGGAAGAGACCGAAGTACGGCACCACCAGGAGGGAACGCAACGTGACACGGGGCGGGCGCTCTGCCGCCGGCTCATGGTGCGTGACGCGACTCTCGCGATAACCCACCAGGACCAGCACGAACGCGCCGAAGAACAGCGCCGCGGCCGCCACAAACGCCAGACGCAAACCAAACGCATGCGCAAACATGCCGCCGATCACGGGTCCCAGCGCAGGGCCCAGCCGCTGGGCCGTCTGCACCCATCCAATCGCGACGGCGATCTGGGCGGATGGCGCCGACTCTGCGGCCATCGTGAGCGCAAGCATGCCGTAACCCGCAAAGAGGCCCTGCACCGCGCGCAGCGCGAAGACCTGCCAGGGCGCGGTGACGAAGGACATCGCGGTCATGATCACAACGAAGCTGAAGAGTGACCGCGCCACCATGAGTTTGCGGCCATAGCGCTCACCAACCCTGGCCCACATCGGCGCCATGATGGCCGTCACCGCCGGAGTAATCCCCAGGCTCACGCCCGACCACATTGCGATGGCGCCGATTTCCGAGACGCCCAATTGCTCGAAGTACAGCGGCAGGAACGGCATCACGAACGTAAAACCCGTGAAGCCGATGAACGTGGCCACGGTGACCGCCGCCAGGTTGCGCCGCCAATCGGGCGCGGGGGTGGCCGTCACCGCCAACGGCAAGCCCACCGACGGCCGGTGGCCTTGTCAGAAGAAGCGGATGCGCAGGTCATCACCACGGTCAGTCACGTGGATGGTGTCGATAAAGCGAATCTGGTGGGGCTCATTCTGCATGACGATGGAACTTGTGCGCACGCCATGACCAAAGAACCGCACACCTTTCATGAGCGCCCCGTCCGTGACACCCGTCGCGGCAAACGTGATCGACTTGCCGGACGCCAGGTCCGATGACGTGTAGATGCGCCGGAAATCATTGATGCCCATCTTCCGGCACCGCTCTTCATCTTCGGGCTTTGCGATTACAAGACGTGCATAGATCTCACCGCCGAGGCAACGCATGGCCGCAGCGGTGAGCACACCTTCAGGCGCACCGCCCGTACCCATCACTGCATGCACACCCGATCCGTCCACGGCCGCCGCGATACCGGCGGACAGGTCGCCGTCGCCGATTAACCGGATGCGCGCGCCCGCCGCACGGATGTCCGCGATGAGTTTTTCGTGGCGCGGGCGATCGAGCACCATGATGACGAGGTCGTCCACGTCTCTCTCCAGAGCTTTCGCGATCGACTTCAGGTTGTCCTTCACCGGCCGGTCGAGGCTCACCGCC
>JBKJJZ010000349.1:0-5879 GCA_046597705.1 Vicinamibacterales bacterium
CCGTCGGGTCGATTGATCAGGCGACGTCCACAGCCGGCCGGCGGGCGGCTTATCGAGCCGACATCACCTACGCGACCGCCAACGAAGTGGGCTTCGACTATCTGCGTGACGGCCTCGCCCATGACGTCAGCGAACTGGTGCACCGGCCGCTGTCGGATATCGCCGTCGTCATTGACGAGGCCGACTCGATCCTGATCGACGAAGCGCGCATCCCACTGGTGATTGCCGGCGGCTCGGGCGATCAATCCGACATCCCCGTCGCCGCCAACCTCGTCGCGCGATGGTTTCGCCGAGGGCATCACTTCACGGTCGAAAACGGAGGCGCCAACGTCGTCCTCACCCCGGCCGGCGTCACGCACGTCGAACACTCGCTGGGCCTGTCAAATCTCTTCGATGTAACAAATCTCGTTGCACACACCGCCGTGCAGGACGCGCTCCACGCGCATGTCCTGCTGCGAAAGGACGTGGACTATGTCGTCGACGACGGTGCGGTGCTGTCGGTGGACGAGATCAAGGGACGCATCGTGTCGGAGCGGCGCTGGCCGGCGGGCCTGCAGACCGCCCTCGAGTGCAAGGAAGGCGTCGGGATGCGCACCCAGGGGCGCGTGCTCGGGTCGGTCACGGTCGAGAACCTGATTGCGCATTACGCCTGCGCGTGCGGAATGACCGGCACGGCCGCGACCCAGGCGGAAGAGTTGCGCGAAATCTATCAGCTGCCCGTGGTTCGCATCCCGACCCATCGTCCCTTGATTCGCATCGATCACACGGACCGCGTGTTCGGGACCATGGCCGAGAAGGACGCGGCGGTCGTTGAGGAGGTTCGCAAGGTGCATGCGACCGGGCGACCTGTCCTGGTGGGAACCGCCAGCGTGGAGGAATCCGAGCGGCTCAGCCACCTGCTGGATGACATCCCGCACCGTGTCCTCAACGCCAGGCACGAGGCACAGGAGGCCGTAATCATCGCCCGCGCGGGCGAACGCGGCACCGTGACCATCTCCACGAACATGGCCGGCCGCGGCGTGGACATCGTCCTGGGCGAAGGCGTGGCGGCATTGGGCGGACTGCACATCATCGGCACGAACCGGCACCACAGCCGGCGAATCGATCATCAGCTGCGAGGCCGCGCAGGCCGCCAGGGCGATCCGGGCAGTTCGCAGTTCTTCGTCTCCCGCCAGGATCCGCTGTTCATTAGACACGCGGACGGCGACGCCAGCGCCGATGCCGATCAACTGCAGCGCATGGCAGAGGGGCAGAACCTGGATGCCCGTCTGTTTCTGCAGAAGTACGAGCGCGTCATCGAGGCGCAGCGACTCACCATGCGCGAGAGGCGCGAAGCGGTCCTGCAGTCGATACCGGACGAAACATCCGGCCTGCGCCGCCGGATGACGTTGGAAACGCTTGACGACCTTTGGTCCGACTACCTGGCGGCAACAAGTGAACTGCGGTCAGGCACCACCTGGTTGTCCTACGCCGGCAAGGATCCGCACGGCTCGTACATCCGGGAGATTCATGAGATGTTCGGCCAGATGACGGAGTCGATCGACGCGGAGGTGGAAGAAAGGCTGGCTCGTGCCGGCTCTTCTGATGGACTGCCCCGCCAACGCGGCGCAACCTGGACCTACGTGACGACGGACGAGCCCTTCGGACCCGTGATGCAGCGAATCATGCGACAGCTGGTCAACCGATTCCGATCACGTCCAGGAAGAAATTAGAACTCCCACAGGTTTTCGTACTCGCCCACCTTTGGAACACGACCGGTCGGCCAGGTAGAGCTCCCGCTCAGCGCATCTGGCGGTGACGCGTCAACTACGCATGGTCGCTCGTTGCCGGCGCGTTGCCCCCGGGCATTGCGATTCGCACCGATCTGCCAACGTGCTGTTTTCCGGGAACCGCGAGCGCCGGCCTGATCGGCATTGCCACCCACACGCACGCCGTTCGAAGCGCTCAGCGCCGACAGGGACGGCAGACGCCATGTGCTGATTCCGGCCCTCGGTCGCGTCGAGCTGCAACTGGGTGGCGCTGTTGAATCCGGCTATGGACACCACCACGGGCACCTTCACGTGGGCGCCAGCACCGGGATATCTGGGCACCTATCGCCTCGTGTTCAAAGTGAACGGCGATCTGGTGCGGGTTGACGTGACGATTCGGCCGCCGGGCGCGTCATCAGGCGTCAAAACACCGTAGAGCGGGCGTTACTTCGGCACGTTCCAGTCGAGGGCTGACGCTGTCAGCCCTCGTCGGCTGGTTGGGGTCTGGGCGCTCAATCGAAAGCCTGAGCCCTGCCGTACGTAAGCCGGCGGTTTTCCGGTGTACACATCGAGGTCCACCGCGGGGACATACGTGGGTGCGAGCTCGGACAACACATCCGGGTAGTGGCCCCGGTCAAGCCGGAAGCGGCGCAGAGCGACGGCCAATTCAGTCAAGGCGCGTTCCGTGCGAAACAGATCGCCGGTGTCGATGGTCTGGCGAATGCCTAAGACCGGTGTATAGGCCAGGCGGTTCAGCAGGCCCCAGCGCGAACGAGTTTCCGGAAAATCCGGACGAGGTCGAGGCCCCATGTGCCATGCGATCAGCTTGCCCATCTGCTCCAGATAACGCGCCCGGGCAAGGCGAATCAAGGGACGGCTGAACCGCGCCAGAGGACTGAGCCAGAATGGCGACTCGGCGGCACCAGTCACGCGCGCCACCTCCATGGGCAGCAGGTCCGCCATCATCCCATGGGGCACGCCGCTTCCGTTTTCCATGCGTGCGAGGATGGAATCGAAGCCCTTGAGTTCGCTGAGCAATCCAAGTTGGAAAGGGTCCGGAAGCCGGTTCTCATCCAGCAACTTTGCAAACTCATCAAGCGATGTCCTCGATGGTTCCGACTGCGTCACCAACCTTTGCACTGCTTCGAAGTGCTGAAAAGCGAAGTGGAGTCGCAGGAGTTGGGCAATGACGTCCGGCTCCTGGCGTACTGACGCGGACAGTGCCAGTCCAGATGCGATCGCCGCAGCGGCGCCATCCGGCCTGCCGGCTTCGAGCTCAATGAGCGAGGAAAGATAGATGGCATTCGACAGCGAACGCATTTCCATCCAATCCGGAAGATTGCTCCCCGTCGGATAATCGGCATCCCAATTGGATCGCGGCCGGTCTCGGGCGGCGGCCGCTACTCCGATGGCCGGTGTGTTCCTTTCCACAAACGCGCGAAGATCCGCCGGCACTGGTAGTGGGGCGCCCGAGTTCAGGTATCGGTAGGTCGAATCGGCCATCTCGTTCCGGTCCACCATGAGCGCGCCGGCAGCCCGCAGCGCGCGGGCGCGGTTCTCGCTCAAGGGCACCATCTCCCAATTCCTGTTTCTCCCCTCGAGGCTGCCGTACGTCTGTTCGAGGCGCGAGGTTTCGACACTCACCAGGTGCCCGGCCCACAGATCCAACACGGTGCGCGCGACCAGAGCCAACAGGATGGCGACGATCGCGACGATCAATATCCGGCGACGCCGGCTGCGCCTTGGGCGTTCCGCATATGGCTCGCTCATCGCCAGTCTCCCCCGCCGCGTGCCGCGAATTCCTCTAACAGCTCTGATGCCGACTGCGCCCGGCGTTGCGAACGAGACTGGTCCGATATGGCTCGGCGTGCCAGCGACGCGGCAACGTCCGCCGGCAGACCCACCTGCCGGCCGGTCTCCTCAATCACCTGCGCCTCGGCGATCACCTGCGCTGAGACGGTAAAGCCAGGCCGTCGAGGCACACTTGCCAGTTGATCCAGCACGACGATGGCGAGCACCGCCATTGCCGCCGTGAGCCGCCACGCGCGGGAGAACCACAGGCGATCGGACCATGTGAGCGGTTGGGCTGTTACGAGGGCCGTCGCCATTACTCGCTCACGCAAACTCGCTGATGGTGCCGGTACGGGGATCTGACGCACCCGGTCTTCAATATCTCTCAGGGTCATGCGGGGCGTCATGCGCCGTCCTTTCGGGTGACGCTGAGCAGTCTGCGAAGCCGGGCGATGGCAAGCCGGTACCGCCCAGCCGCCGTGAAGAGCGAGACACCGGTGAGACGCCCCACCTCCACGAACGAGAAGCCCTCGACGAGGTGGAGCACGATCACTTCGCGCTGAAGTGGCGGCAGGTGCTCCAATGCACGGGAGATATCAATCGAGTCGTCGAGGCCGGATGGCGCCCACGCGGACGGCGTGGCGAGCGCGCGCTCCCCCACAATCGTCCGCCGCTGCGAATCCATCCAGGTCGTCCTGAGCATGCGGTGCAGATAGCTCGCGGGGGTCCTCACCCCCAGGAGTTCGGCGCCTGTTATCGCCAGTTTCACGAACACCGCCTGCACCAAATCCTCGGCCTCCGCGCGCCGGCGCGTAAGGGCGAGACCATGGCGGAACAGCGAGGCCGCATGACGGTCGTACAGCAGTCCCAAAGCTTCGCTCCGGCCGGACGCGAGGTCCCCGAGCAGTTCCCTGTCGCGCGTATCATCACGGGTGTCTGGCACTCCTGATGTCAAGACGAACGAGAGAGGAGGATTTGTCACAGCTGGACGCGGCAATTGGAACAGCCGATAATAGTCCTGCCAGCCAGTCTCGACTGTCCGAACGGAAAGACGCCATGACGCGTGTTCTCTCAGTAAGACTTCTTCTAGCCATGTTCGCGGTTGCCGCCGTTCACGGCCGTTCGGACGATTCTCCCTATACGCAGGTCGGTCGTGTGCCCTCAATCGTTGACGGGCACGGCCTTGACGCCTTCGCGTTCGACCCTGTGGATCAACGTCTGTACGCGGGATCGCGGAACGGCGTGTTCTGGGTGGACCTTCGAGAACGCGATCCGCGCTTGAAAGGCCCGATGCTTCGCAAGCCGATTGGCACCATCGAAATCGCTCCCGAAGCCGGCAAGCTGTTCTACACGACACCCGACGAGTTCGGCTACATGAACCTCCGCACGAACGATCCGCCGCGGACATTGGCGGGCCGGCAGTGGCGAACGGCGCGACTGGCGTACGAACCCAGACGGAAGGAGATGTACATCGCCACGCGCGAATCCGGCATCCTCGTCTACGACACCGAAAAAGGCGAACGCGGCGCCGTGATTGAACTGCCTGGCTGGTATCCCGACGTGCTCGAAGCCGTTCCCGGGAAGGTCTTCTTTTCCGTCGCGAATAAATCGGGGCTCTTCGTCATTGACGCGGCCACACATACGGTGGCGCCGTGGCCGGTCACAGGAAAGCTGGTCACCCCCGCGTATCTTGATGCCGACCCAACCGGGAAGTATCTCTTCGCCACGTACGACCGATACCTCGTGGGCATCGACATCCCCTCGGCAACGGTCGTCGCCCGCATCACAACCGCCAGGGGCGCGCGCCTCGCGTTCGATCCGGAACGTCGCCTGCTCATCGTGTCCGACTACGAGTTGCCCGATCATCCACGGATTCGGCTGCGGACGTTCTCGGTGAGCGACAACGGGTTCACGCAGGTGGCACAGCTCAAGAACCCCGCCGATGGTGAAGTGGGGTTGGAATCATTCCGCGGGGGCTTCCTCCAGCAGGGCTACAGGTCACTGCTGTTATGGACTGCCGCGCCCGCGACGAACGGATCAACTCGGCGCCCCTGAAAGGGACGCGGTACTCCCTCTAGCACTACTTTGTCAAATGTCCCCTGTGGAATTGGGGACTGAGGATTGAGGTAATGAGGATCGGAATTGAACGAATTGGGGAGTGTGGATCGGGCGAATCGGCTTCAGGCCGTGGGGCATTGCCGGTCAATCCCCAATCCGATCCGTCATTCAGCAGTATTCCGCCATCCCGATCCTCAATCCTCAGTCCTCAACCCTCAATTGCACAGGGGACCTGACAAAGTAGTGCCTGAGCGTTGGAGGGCACGATCAAGAGAGCGATGC
>JBKJJZ010000404.1:0-4399 GCA_046597705.1 Vicinamibacterales bacterium
TGCTCCGGCTGAAGATGCAGACCGTTCTGCTGTGGCCGAATATCGATGCGGGATCGGACCACATCAGCAAGGCCATCCGCGCATTCAGGCTCAATCATCAGCCGGACTGGCTGCGGACGGTCACCAACCTCACACCCGAGAACTACCTCAAGGTGCTGGCCAATGCCGCGTGCGCCATCGGCAATTCCAGCAGTTTTGTCAGGGATGCCAGCTACTTCGGCACGCCCGTAGTACTGGTGGGCAACCGGCAGGAAGGACGTGAGGCTGACGTCCACGTGAACCGGGTCGAGCCTGCCTGTGATGCCATTCATTCCTCGATCACGAGTGCCCTCGAGCACGGCCGGTATGCCGCGAGCACGCTGTACGGGGACGGTCATGTGTCCGAGCGCATCGCCAACGCGCTCAGCACCTTGGAGCCGTACATCCAGAAGCGGCTTAGTTTTCCCAGGGACGACCAGGACGCAGCCCTCAGGACTCAATCTTGATCAGGGTGCTTGGACTGATTCCGGCTCGCGGGGGGTCGAAAGGCGTTCCGCGCAAGAACATCAAGCTGTTGGCAGGTCGCCCACTGCTCGACTACACCGCCCAGGCCGCTTTGGGCTCACATCGGCTGGCGCGCGTGGTGCTCAGTACGGACGATGAGGCCATTGCTGAAATTGGCAGGGCCTCCGGCGTTGAGGTGCCGTTTCTTCGGCCCGCCGAACTCGCCACCGACGACGCGCCGACGCTGCCTGTCGTGCAGCATGCGGTCCGCTACCTCGAAGAAAAGGGCGACTCCTTTGACGCGGTCTGCCTCCTGCAGCCCACCAATCCGCTGCGGCGGCCGGAGGACATCGACGCCTGCATCGATCTTCTCGAGCAGCGCGATGTAGACGCGGTGGTTTCAGTGCTGCCCGTTCCATCTGAATTCAACCCGCATTGGGTCTACGAAACCGGCAACGACGGCTGCCTGCATCTGAGTACCGGCGAGGCCTCGCCTGTTCCGAGAAGACAGGAATTGCCACCGGCCTATCACCGCGACGGTTCCGTGTATGTGACCAGGCGAGGCGTGCTGATGGACTCGAATAGTCTGTTCGGGACCAGGCTGGTGGGGTACCTCATGACGCCGGAGCGCTCCGTCAACATCGATACAGTCGAAGACTGGGAACGCGCGGAAGCTCTTATCGGCCGGCGATCGGCTGAGTAGAAACTGCACATGTGCGGCATCATCGGTTGCTTCGGCCGGCAGATTGAACGGGAGCGGCTCGAGGCCATGGTTCGCAGGCAGCAGCATCGCGGACCGGACGCACAAGGCGTGTACTTCGATCCTTCCGGCGCTGCCGGCCTCGGGCACAATCGTTTGAGCATCATCGATCTCTCCGCGGCCGGCAACCAGCCGATGTCAAATCACGATGGCTCTCTGCATATCGTCTTCAACGGCGAGATTTACAACTATCCCGAACTGCGGGCCGAGCTGAAGGATTATCCCTACCGCAGCCACAGTGACACCGAGGTTCTGCTGGCTGCGTACGAGCGCTGGGGCGAGGCATGCCTCGATCGCCTGATTGGGATGTTCGTGTTCCTCATCTGGGACAGCCGCAGCCAGCGGCTGTTTGCCGCGCGGGACCGATTCGGCGTCAAGCCGTTGTTCTATCACCGCAACCCGGAAGGCGGCTTGACGATGGCGAGCGAGATCAAGTCGCTGTTTGCCGCGGGCATTGCAGCCGAGCCGGATTCTTCGAGCTGGGCGTCCTATCTCGCCGAAGGACTGTACGACCACTCGGAGAACACGTTCTGGACCGGCATTCGCCGCGTGCCCGCCGGGCATTCCCTGACGTGGGAGGCCGGCGGCACGGCACTTCGTCAGTGGTACGACTTGGCGGCACGCACTGGCGAGGCTTACGACGAGCGGTCAACGGGCGAAGTGATGGAGGAGTACGCAGCGCTGCTGAAGAATGCGGTCACGCTGCGTTTTCGATCTGACGTTCCCGTCGGAATCAATCTGAGCGGCGGGCTGGATTCATCGATCCTGCTGGGGTTGGTTCAAGCGGTCCAGGGGGCCGACAGCGACGTGAAGGCGTTCACCTTTGTCACGGGTGATCCTGACTACGACGAGTTGCCCTGGGTGAGGCAGATGCTGGAGCGGACTCGTCATCCCGCGGTGGTCTGTGAGCTGGGCCCGGCGGATGTTCCGGACCTGGCCGCTTCTGTTCAGTGTCACCAGGATGAGCCTTTCGGCGGCCTGCCGACCCTCGCGTACGCGCGTCTTTTCGAGCGAGCGCGTGCCGAGGGTGTCGTCGTCCTCCTCGATGGACAGGGCATGGACGAGCAGTGGGCCGGGTATGACTACTACCAGGGATCCGGGGACTCCGTGAGTGCGCCCGTCGTCCAGGGCAGCGTCGATCGCGCCATTCGCCCTGACTGTTTGATCCCCGACTTCCGGGTGATGGCGCACGCATTCGAGCTGCCCCGGCCATTTCCCGACAGGCTACGGAACCTCCAGGTGCGCGATGCGACTGTCACCAAGATTCCGCGCGCCCTCAGGTTCAACGATCGGGTATCGATGCGCGTCTCGACGGAACTGCGCGAGCCCTTTCTGGACCATCGTCTGTTTGAACTGGCCTTGCGTCAGCCCTTGGAGCGCAAGATCCACGGCAACGTGAGCAAATGGATGCTCCGGCAACTTGCCGGTGAGCTGCTGCCTCGAGGCGTGAGTGATGCCCCGAAGCGGCCAGTGCAGACGCCGCAGCGGGAATGGTTGCGCGGGCCATTGGCTGACTGGGCCTCACAGAACATTGAGCAGGCTTTGTCGGTCTTCGGTGGCACGTGGCTCGACAGCCGGAAGGTTCGTGGCGCCTGGCAATCATTCCTTCGCGGGGAAGGCGACAACAGCTTTTACATCTGGCAGTGGATCACTACGGGACTGATGTTCCCCCGCCATGGATCCCGGAACTGACTGCGGCGGCGCATGCTGAAACCTTTCGAAGTTGGCTACCTTTTGTGCAGCCCACTCCTGCCGCCGTTGTATCGGCAGGTGCGCCGGGAAGTTTTTCGGGTAGCCGCCGCCATGCCGGGAAGGCCGGCGATCCTGGATGTCGGGGGGCGCAAGTCGCACTACACGATTGGCCTGCCGGCTTCTGTGACGATCAGCGACCTGCCTCGCACCTCTGAGGTCCAGAACCAATTGAATCTTGGAACGAACGAAGACATCAACGAACAGATTCGCTCGCGCCGAAGCAACGTGACCGGTACGATCTACGACGACATGACGCACACGAGCCTGCCGCCTGACAGTTTCGACATTGTGGTGGCCGTGGAGGTCCTGGAGCACGTCGAGGCGGACGAGATGTTCGTCCGGAACGTGGCCCGGACGCTGCGGCCCGGCGGGTGGTTCGTGATGACGACGCCCAACGGTGATGCAGTGCCGGTGCCACATAACATCGATCACAAGCGCCACTACCCGCGCCGGCAGCTGGCGGAATTACTCTCGGCTCACTTCGCCGGGGTGGATGTTTACTACCTCATCAAGGCCGGACGCTTTCGGTCCTGGGGACTGAAATCCTGGTCGGCAGGCCGCCCAGTCCAGACGGCGCGGAGCATGATCGGCAACGTCCTGAACGCCATTCAGTCCGCCGGACCTGGAGTTCGGCAGGACGTCATGGGCACACGCCACTTGATAGCGACGGCTCGCAAAGCGTGAGCCGCCCGCCGAGCAAGATGGACCAGCCGTCATAATAGGTCCGTACCTGAACCGCCTCATGTCCAACACCGCTATCACGGCCGAGCATCTCAGCAAGGCGTATCGGATTGGCCTCTCCGATCAGCGTCATGAAACGCTCGCCGGGGCGGCTGGCGCGATGCTTCGTGCGCCGTTTGAGAACTTTCGCAACCTCCGGAAGCTCTCCCGATTCGACGGACCTCTGATTGACGAACCCGATGTCTTCTGGGCGTTGCGGGACGTGAGCTTCGATGTCTCACATGGTGAAGCCATCGGCATCATCGGCCGCAATGGCGCCGGCAAGAGCACCCTGCTGAAGATTCTGTCGCAGGTCACGTCGCCAACCAGCGGTGAGATCAAGGTGCGAGGGCGGATTGCGAGCCTGCTGGAGGTGGGCACCGGGTTTCATCCGGAGTTGACGGGACGGGAGAACATCTTCCTGAACGGCGCGATTCTGGGAATGACGAAGGCCGAGATCCGGAAGAAGTTCGACGAGATCGTCGAGTTTTCGGAGTGCGCGGCATTCATCGATACGCCAGTGAAGCGCTATTCGTCGGGCATGTATGTGCGGCTCGCTTTCGCCGCCGCAGCCCACCTCGAGCCGGAAATTCTGATCGTGGACGAAGTTCTTGCCGTAGGCGACGCTCAATTTCAGCGCAAATGCCTAGGCAAAATGGGTGACATCGGGAGGCATGGGCGAAC
>JBKJJZ010000513.1:0-2903 GCA_046597705.1 Vicinamibacterales bacterium
CTCCGGATCCTTCGCCAGGCAGCGCTGAATGACCTTCGACAGCTCGCGTGGCAATTCCCGCTTGATATCGCTGATCGACGGCGGGGTGTCCTTGAGAATCGCGGACAGTACCGACACGTTGTTGTCACCCCTGAACGGCCGATCTCCGGTGGCCATCTCATACAGGATCACCCCGAGGGAAAACACATCCGATCGAGGGTCGACGGTTTTGCCTTGCGCCTGCTCAGGCGCCATGTAGGCCACCGTGCCCAGAATCGATCCTTCGCTGGTCAATTCCTGCGTCGGCATGCTGGCCTGCTCAGCCTGCGAGAGTTCTTCGCGAAGTTTGGCGAGACCGAAGTCCAGCACCTTCACCCGGCCATCGCCGGTCACCATCACATTGGCGGGCTTCAGATCCCGATGCGTGATGCCACGCTGATGTGCGGCGCCAACCGCGTCTGCCAGAGGAATGGAAATCTCCAGGAGCTTGTCGAGGCCGAAGCCCTGCGCAGGAACAAGATCGGACAACATCTTGCCCTCGACGAGTTCCAACGTGAGGAAGGGAATGCCCTCAACTTCTTCCACGGAGTGGATGGTGACGATGTTGGGATGGTTGAGGGCCGCAGCCGCGCGCGCCTCTCGTTCGAATCGCTGGCGCCGATCGGCATCAATGGCCAGGTCCTTTGACAGCACCTTCAGGGCCACGCGTCGATGGAGCTTCAGGTCCTCGGCGAGGTACACCTCGCCCATACCGCCTTTCCCCAACAATTCCAGGATTGAATAATGCCCGAGCTTCTGACCGACCATCGACGTCCTTTCAGGATGCCGGGCGATCGTAGCACCGTCCAAACGTGATCGTCGCGAGGATTCGCGGCGTGGTCAGCGGATACTGAAGGTTCCGACGACGAAGTCGGCTTGAAGTCCCCACTGGGTGACCTTCACAGTGCTGGCAAAACTGCCGAACGACCAGAAGACCTTCGTCGTGGCCGAGCGAGCAATGGTGACGTCGGTCCGGCCATCGCCATCGAAGTCGCCAGGAGCCGGAAAGTCCGCTGTGGTGCCGAATGTCTGCACACTGGTCGCGCCGTTCGCACTGCGACGAGTCCACCATACGAGCGGAGACGTACTCACCGCGCCGGTGCGGACCGCGGTGAAGTCGGACTTCCCGTCACCGTCGAAATCGCCCGGAACCACGTAATCAGTGTTGAAGTTGCCCCACTGGTTGAACGTCGCCTGACCGTTCGAGCTTTGCAGCACGATGTAAGTATTTGCCGGGGACATGCCAAATCGGTACACCGCCACATCAACAGAGCCGTCACCGTCGTAGTCCTGGGGTGCTGGGACGTCAAACGAGTTAACGCCGTCCCCCGTCGTGCCCCAATGCTCCAGGCGCGCCGTGTTCGTGCGGCTCTGGATAATCCACCAGAACGCTGGTGCGCCTGCCGACGCACCGGGCCTGAAGGTGGCGATGTCCGTGATGCCGTCACCGTCGTAGTCACGGTTCACCGGCTGGTCGCCGCGAAGTCCCCACGCCACGACGCGCGCGGTGCCGTCGGAGCTGCGCAGGATGAAGAACACGCTTTGGTCGCCGATGTTTGCACCCTGGCGAAACACGCAGAAATCGTCCAAGGCGTCACCGTCGTAGTCGCCCGGGCACGGGTAGTCTGTGTTGGCATCGCCCCATCCCACGGCCTGGAATCCCGTGGTGCTGTTGAGGTTGTACTGCGTAATCGGCGCCTGACCGGGAGGAGCGACGTTGGGAAAGCGAAGAATGCTGTAGTCGGTCTGCCCATCTCCGTCGAAGTCCAGCACGCGGCGCAGGCCGAGCTGCCCGCGGACTTCCCCGCCGGGAAAATTTGTGGAGTGCACGTTGATATAGGCGTTGCCGGCACGGATTTGGGCGATCTGCGTCGGCGTCACGGATCGACTGCCCGTGATGCTGCCCGAGGTCCCGCCAACAACGCCGAAGTCAATCGCCACTCCTGTGGTGGCGCCGATTGCCGCGGGCGCGTGGATGTGCGACGCCGTCTGACTGCTCGAGAGGCCGGAAAATGCCACGGTGAACGTGAGCGTGCCCGCGCCCGCGTCGATAACCACGCGGCCGAAACCTGTCGCGGTGGTTGCGGCCGCCGGCACCTCCTGGGATCCCGTCAGGTGGGCGGTGTAGGTCTGGGCATTCGCGACGCCAGCCATGGCCAGAAACGTGACTATCGCGAGAGAAGGAAACCGGAGCACCTTGGACATACGCGCAACCTTCCGCAATTCAGGAGTGAGGGAACAGTAGAAGTGTTCTATCACCAAACCAAAGCGCGTGTCGACCGGCGTGGTCAGCGCCACCACCGCACGACACGCGGCATTGCAGGAATTGCCACTCGCAGGCTCGCTCGGTTCGCAGGATTTCCAACTCTCGGCCTGAAACCACTACCATTCGCGTGAAATGAGCCCGGCATGAAGTTTGCGCAGAAATCGGTTCCCGGACGATGTATCGTCGTCTTCCGCCTGCAGCGGAAGCAATGCGTCGTTGGTAAGGAGACAACACGATGAGTGACGCGCGAATCGACCATCTGGAAGAAACACTCAGCAGCCTTGGCGATAAGGTGGATGGCCTGAGCCTTCAGTTGCAGGAGAACACCGACCGGCTCGACGCCAAGATCGACTCGTTGACCGTTGAAATGAGCGCCGGCTTTGAACAGACGCAAGCCGCGTTCGACGACCATCGCCAGTACGCCGAGTTTCTGTCGCAGAGTTTGAGAGAAGACATGGGCGTGCGCTTCAACCACGTAGAGCGACGCTTTGACGCGGTGGACGAGCGTTTTGATCGGATGAGTCAACGCTTCGATGTGATGGACGGGCGCTTCGATTCGATGGACGGGCGCTTCGATTCGATGGACGGGCGCTTCGATGCGATGGATGGGCGCATCGAT
>JBKJJZ010000180.1:0-4224 GCA_046597705.1 Vicinamibacterales bacterium
CGGACAAGGAAGCCTCGATGCTGATTCTCTCTCTGTCGAAGGACGCGGTCTAACACGCGTTGCACCGGACGTCGGCCGGTGCAATCATGGGGCCGCCGCCGGTGAACGCTGGCGTTATGCAGAGCCAGAAAGACTCTTGGGGTTTAGCCGCCCACGAAGATCGCGCGTCTGGGTGCGGTCGATCCGCCAGAGCTCGAAGCAGTCTGGCGCGATCGAACATCGAGTTCATCTTCAACACTGAGTGAGCCGACGATCGAGTTCACCGGCGGCGCGGCAGCGGACGTTGTACATCGTGCCGCAATCGCGGTCGGGCGCACGGTGGTGAATTCCCAGCAGTTCCCTGGTCCATCGAACATCCGATCTTCACCACGGCAGCGGGGGCGGCGGGCACGTTCAGCAGCGGGGCTGCTCCCACATGTCTCGCCGGACACCGATGGCCACCGGGTCGTTCAGCCCGAACACCGTGAACGTGCGCATCATCTGGGTCGGGCCGGCGGTGGCAGTTGTCGCGCGTGGGTCGGGCCAGCCGGGCATCGAAGGCCTGCCTAACTCGCCGTGCAGTTGACGGCGGCGCGTGCGATGATGGGCGCCGCCGCAACTGACGGCGACCGTTAGGCCGCAAGACCACTACGGCACGAGATCAAAAAGCGAGAGACCAATGCTAAAACCATCGCTCCCTCTAGTGTGCGTCGGAGTGGTCCTCACCCTGAGCGCGTTGCCGGTGCCCCAGAGGGCTCAGGAGGTCAAACCCTCTAGCAACGCGGATCAAGTGCAGACTGGCGACAATCCAACACCAGGCGGTGCGCCGGTGTTCGTTGGCATCCTTCGCCTCGATGGGCTACTTGTTCCAGTCGCGATCAATGACGGCCGTGAATGGTGGGACCGGTGGCCTTTCTCGGATGAACTGGATGAAGCCGTTGCGCGATTGAGCGTTCCAGAGTCTCTTTCCGCGATTCCTGCCGAATGGCTACCGCCGGCGGTGAAGCTGCCAGTTCAATGGACGGTTCAACTCAGCTCAGGATTGCCCCGTTCGATCAGGCTACGTCGCCCTGAGCGCCCGGCGAACAGCTTCTCCGCATCGACCATCGCCATCAGGACTGATTTTGTATCGAAGGTCGAGGTCGAGCAGAATGGCCATCTCGAAGCTGGAGTCGCTGTTGCAGGCCCTGCAACACTTGGGCGCATTGAGGAAATGTCAGCGGCTGAGTTCAGACCGCTGGCTGCAGCGCTGGTATCGACGTTCAACCGGGCAGAGGACGCTGAGATCGCAGGAAGGTTTGCGTCGGACTGGAAGAATCGGTCGTATACCTTTCCAGCCACCGAGCGGGAGCGCGCGGCTACTCCGTACGCTTCCGTGCACTGGCAACGCGCAGGGCGCGATCAGGACGGCCGCACGTTCTACAATTTTTCGGGGATGAAGAGCTATGGAATAAGGCCGTACCCCGAATGCGACGCTACTGTGCTCTTTCGTGCCATCATCGCTAAGGACACGGCCGGCAGGATCTCAGCTCCGCTCGTCCAGGCCTACACAACCGGCGAGTGTCAGGTGGATGGCTTCGCGCTGCTCGAGGGGACGCCGCTAGCGACGTTGCGGGTCGCTGGACGCGTTCTGTGGGTGATGAAGAGTGACGGCGAGCCAGGCCTCTTCTACACACTCGTCAACCCAGCCGCGACTGCGGAAGCTGAACAGATCCGATTGAAGCGATAGTGCGGCCTAACACGCGTTGCACCGGACGGCGGCCGGTGCCATCATGAGCCGCCGCCGGTGAACGCCGGCGTTAGCCAGACCATGCTGCGAGCAGCGGGAGTAGAGCATGACAATTGACCACACTGGAGTGGACGTTCCACGCCACCACTCTCTGCGCCGGCAGTGGACGCTCGGATTGTTGATCGCCTGCGGCGGCGCGGCCCTGTGGCCGTTCGTCATGATTGGCCTGATCGGCTTGGTGGTGTTCATGATCGGGGGCATTGCCTTGGTCGCGGCGCAGGTGCGCCTCGGACTCTTGGCCGCAACGACCGGTGAAGAACAAGGCGGGCTTGGTCGAAGGCTGGTCGTGCTCTTGGTTGGCGTGGCTGGTGTCGTAACCGTCCTGGTTGCGATGTTCTTGTCGCCGTTCACTTTTGTCACCGAAGCGGGGCGCCTCGGTCCCTTCCATCCCACCGTCCGATTGTCGGTCGTGTTCGGCGGCGGTATAGGCCCGGGTTCGTTGGCACTGCCGCTGGTGTGGCTCGGTGGGTCCACCCTGATCGGCCTCGCCTCGAGCGGCTTGAGGTGGCCCTTGAGGGCGTCGGTTCTCGGCCACGTGGCATGGGCATTGCTCGCCGGGCCGCTTGCTGCCGCCGGATTCTGGGTTGTATCGAGGGTATGGCCCTTCTCCGCGTAGACCAGTGCCGGCCGCCACGACCGTCCAGGTGAGCTGGCTAACATCGGCTTGCAGCCGTCGGCGGATGGTGCAAGCATTTGATTCGGCCGCGGCTGAAGCCGGGCGTTAGGCCGACAGAACCTCCGTCCAGAGGACGCGGACATCAGAATGAACAGCCATTCTCGCAAGGTGAAGACTCAACGAGCCATCAAGGCAGTCGCCGCTGTCGTATTCGCGGCCCTGGCTATGGAACTCGCGGTCCTTGGCCAGAGCGCTCAGCGCGAACAGCAATGGCTCGCGACTTGGTTTGCCGCTTCCACCGGCCGCGTCGACCAACCAGTCGCATCGCAGCAGAATGTCCCTGCGAACTCTAGCGACAAAGCGCTCGTTATTCCTCCTGCGGTGCAAGCCGTCGCGCCGGGCCAGGAGTTGTTTGTTGGCGGTCAGTCACCATTGCACTTCAGCAATCAAACGCTTCGACAGATCGCCCATATCACTATCGGCGGCACCAAGTTACGGGTCGTTCTTTCGAATACATTCGGCACCGTTCCGCTCACGATCGGAGCCGCACAAGTTGCCCTCAGGGAAAAGGACGCGGCGATCGTGCCTCAGTCGAACCGTGTTCTGACATTCGGGGGTGCGGCCAGCACAGTCGTCCCAGCCGGTGCAGTCCTGGTCAGCGACTCAGTCGATCTCGTGACGCCGGACTTTTCTGATCTCGCGATCGATGTGTACCTGCCCGACGACACCGCGGCGATGAAGTCAGCCATCACCACCCATCCGGCGTCATGGCAGACCAACTATGTGTCGCCTCCCGGGAATTACGCAGGTGCGGTCACGATGCCGGTACAAACGACGACCGCGTATCGTCGAGGTGACGGGTTGGCAACGGCGACCTCCTTCTTCCTGACTCGAGTTGAAGTG
Source organism: Vicinamibacterales bacterium (assembly GCA_046597705.1). Taxonomy (GTDB): domain Bacteria; phylum Acidobacteriota; class Vicinamibacteria; order Vicinamibacterales; family SCN-69-37; genus SYFT01. Next base: position 3,288 of record JBKJJZ010000180.1, read on the forward strand.
CTGGCTTCGAGACAGGCAGGCGCCATCGTAGCGATTGGCGACTCGATTACCGACGGGACAGCCTCCACGACAGACACGAACAACCGGTGGCCAGATCATCTCGCCCGACGCCTCGCTGCCGCAGGAATGCGGATGGCCGTGCTCAACGCCGGCATTGGTGGCAACCGTCTACTGAACGAGGGCAACGGTCCGAGTGCGCTGGCACGCTTCGATCGCGACGTCATCGCGCAACCGGGCGTGACACACGTCATCGTCCTGGAGGGCATCAATGACATTGGCCAGGCCCGTCAGAATGCATCACCGAGCGCGGCCGAGCTCATCGCAGCGCACCGACAGTTGATCGAGCGCGCGCATTCTCGCGGCATCAAGATCTTTGCTGGGACGCTCACGCCATTCGAGGGCGCGAACTACTGGACCCCCGAGGGAGAAGCAAAGCGCCAAACCCTCAACGATTGGATTCGGACGGGGAAGGCGTACGATGGGTTCTTCGACTTCGATGCCGCTGTGCGCGACCCGAATCACCCGACGAAGAGCCTGGCTCTGTACGATCCCGGAGACCACCTGCACTTGAACGCCGCGGGCTATCGAGCGATGGCGAACGCCATGGACCTTAAGATGTTCCGCCTCCCGTAGTGCGGCCTAACCTCGCGTTGCACCAGACGGCGTCCGGTGCAATCATGTGGCCGCCGCTGGTGAACGCTGGCGTTAGCCAGACATGAACCGAGTCGCCTTAAAGCGCGACGGATCGCCGATGACCCGGTGGAAGCGTCGACCTGGTCAAACTTGTAGGACGAGTTGAGACGCCTTTGGAACGGGATACCTCGATTGCGCGTGCCCGTCAGAAGCCAAGGGTGGTAGTCATATGGTGTACACGCCTGGTTCGATAACGAAGTGGAGCAGACTTGGGGGCGCCCTTACGGTCGTTGAGGTTGATCCG
>JBKJJZ010000196.1:0-2618 GCA_046597705.1 Vicinamibacterales bacterium
TACGGCCGTCACGCCATGCGATTGTTCAATTGAAAACGCCACAACGTCCGCAAACGACGGGTCCGTGCCGACCAGCGTGATGTCAGTGCCATGCAGCGTGGTCACGGTCTTTGGAGCCGCAGCGCCCATTGTCGAGGCGGCCACTTGATGAGCCAGGTACGCCGCCGTCGCATGGGGAACGGCATAGTGCGCGTGAATCACCTCCAGCCGTTGCTCGCGTGCGACACGCACCAGCATGTTCGTGAGCGCGATCACGTACTGCGGTTCGCGAAAGAGAGGGTAGCTCGGCACGGTGACGCGGTGAAAGGTCAGCCCGGGCACGTTGCGCTTCCAGCGGAAGGGCTTTTCGCTGCTGACGATGTGCACGTCGTGACCGCGGGTCGCGAGCGCGTAGCCCAGCTCAGTGGCGACCACGCCCGAGCCGCCGACCGACGCATAACAGGTGATGCCGATTCTCACGGGCGTCTCAGCAGGGTCGTCCGTTCGACCGGATCACGGACAATGAATCCTTCGGCGAAGGCCACCCCGATCAACGCGCCGAACTGCGCGTCGCGGCTTTCGATGAGCTGCGTGAAGGTGGCGTGAGAGAGTCGCGTGGGCACGGTCCCCGCGCCGGCAGGTGCGAACTGGCTGCGATGGCAGGCAAGCGCTTCACGCTTGCGCTCGTAGTGCTCCGACACATTGATCACGAACGACGGTGTGATCGAATCATTGATGAAGTAGTGGCAGACCCAATCCGCACGCCACGGGGCGAAGGCCGTCTCGAAGCGTCGCAGGCCGCTCTTGAAGGCGGCCACCATGAGGACACGGCTGGCGGCTACGTGGTCGGGATGACGATCGTCTCCGTACGGGATCGCGATCGTCCGCGGTTGATGCTTGCGAATCAGATCGACGGCGGCCTGAATCTGAGCCGGCGAGCCGTCGATCCCCCCGTCGGGCCAACGGAGGTTTTCGCGCCATGCGGCCCCAAGCACGCGGCCGGCCGCATCAGCTTCGCGCAGGCGCTCGTCGGCGGTGCCGTTGGAACCGAGTTCGCCGGCTGTGAGATCGCACAGGCCGATGCTCAGTCCCGCCGCGGCATGACGGGCAATTGTTCCGCCTGCGCCGATTTCCAGGTCGTCGGGGTGGGGACCGAACACAAGAAGATCGAGGGGCATGCTCGAATCATAGCGGGAGCTGGACCACATAGTGGCAGGCGGAGGGGCAGAGTAGGCAGCGCACAGCCGCTCGACGTCCCCCTGTGGGCGCATTGCACTGGCAATCGACTTGCACAGAGATCGGCAGGGAGATCACCATGTCCAATCAGAAAACGAGCTCGACCCCGGGTCCGAATTCCCGCGAAACCAGTGAACGCGCGCAGCCAGGCGATGTGCTCGGCGTTGAGCGGGACGGCAAGCGCACGCATCTGGGCGACGACGCCGAGGATGAGAACGAAGAACTCGAAGACGCCGAGGAAGAGATCGCCGACCTGGATGATGTTGACGAGTAGCGCCGAGTAGGCGAACGCCTGAGCGCTATTTCTTCACGAACCGGGAATCGTCGATCACCACGTTGTTTTCAATCTTGGTGAACGTCATCGTGATGCTTTGCTCGCCGGCGGTCTGCGCGAGTTTGAAGGCCACCTTGACGCCGTCCACCACACGGTAGTCCGACGGCTCAGACACCTGTTCGACCGTGCCCACCTGTGGCAGCGTCAGGGTGCTGGTCGTGCGCACGATCAGGAACGACTCCGCGTCAAAGAACATCCGTTCCGCGGGCCCGCTCTTCGGCGTCAACAGAACGACGTGCGCGGTCTTGCCGTTGACCTGTTGCGTGGACTCGACCGTCGGCGTCATGCCCAGTTCCTTGTACCTGAGCAGGGGACTTGGAAAGAAATTGTTGCGGGCGCCTTCGAGCTGGTCGCCTGACATCGGCTTGTCGCCCTGCATCGAATCCAGCGACCAGCCAGTGGTGCCGTCAAACAGCTCCGAGATCACCATCTCGCCGGGACCGCCCACTGACGTCAGGTCGATGCGGATGTCTGCGCGCATCTTGTTGGGTGCTTTCGCGACCATTTCGATGGGCCCGCCCAGCGGCCCCACGGGCGTTGCCACGCTGACGGTGCCGGTGGCCCTGCGAGAAGTGATTTTGCCGAGGGCCTCACGGCCGCCCAGCGCCGTCAGGTGCTTTTCGATGATCTGGTCGGCCGTGAGAGCCTGACCGGCTGCGACGCCCGTGAGCGCCGGGATGAGGAGCAACGAACAGAGAACAGGAAGAACATGTTTGCGCATAGCTGACTATCGCATACGTGCCCGCCACCTGGGGAGTCCCCCATGGTGCCGGGGGTGTTACGGAATCCGGTGGAACTCGACGAAGAAGCGCACCGGTCCTTCGGGGCGCACGCGATGCTTCACCTCCGGCACGATGACCGCGCGCTGGCCTGTCTGGACCAGCACCTCGCGCGCGAGCGGTGGTTCCCGGGACCGCTGGTAGGGCACGGCGCCTTCGGGCAGCTCGAACCGATCGCAGCGCACGCAATCAAGCCCGGCGCCCAGGCGCGAGGCCCTGCCTTCCGGCGTTACCACCCATTCACGCATGCGGAACGGTGGTTGATGTCGCACGTGTTGGCCGTGGCCGCA
>JBKJJZ010000202.1:0-2683 GCA_046597705.1 Vicinamibacterales bacterium
ATCGACGCGACAGTGGACGTGCCACAGCGATACGAAGACATGTTGACGGCAGCGGTCTTCGGCACACTGGTGTGGATGGACGAATGGCACTTGCTCGCGCAGTGGTTACGACTGCCGTTGGTGCTTGACGACATGGAAAAGGAACGCGCCAATGAGGCTTGGTTCTGGCCAGGGTTGGGCGGTGTGGAGCCGGACATCATCCTGCGGATAGGGGACGTTCTGGTTGTGGTTGAGGCAAAGTTCGGCGCTGGGCGCAGTGATCTTGCTGTGCGTGACGACCGGCCGGAAGACGCAGTCGATCAACTGGTGCGGCAGTACCAGGCAATAAGGCGCCCTGCGAACGAGAGGCGGCCGTACCCGGACTCACTGGAGCGAGCGATTGGCGAGTGTCGGCTCGCCCAAGTATTCCTCGTCGACTCCCGACGGATGCGGAAGGCGAAGCGCGAGTTCGAAGAGTCAAGAACGCGTTTGCCCAAAGGTGCCCTTCTGGAAATCGTCGCTTGGCAAGACTTGTTCAAGACTCTGATTGCCAAGGAACGCAATGGGGCGCGCTGGCTACTCGACCTCGTTGCCTACATGCGCATGGCCGGTCTCGACACGTTTCAGGGTATCGGCCGGCGAAGTGCGATCGACTCAGCGGCGACGACAGTCATCAGTTGGCGGGCCCCTCGCTTGGGCACGGCCGGGCTCAGAAACGCAGTACTGCCGCTGCTTGCCCCACCCGGAATCGACGCTTTGCTCTCATGGAATATACGGAGATCGCATGACTGAACCAACTCGTGAGCAATTTGCTGCAGCCGTCGCCACCGCTGTCACCAGCGTCCGACACTTGTATGAAGAGATTCACCTACTGGTATCGGGGCTCCGGGGAGCGCTTGCTGAGGACCCCACTCCACTAACGCTGGTGCGGGGAACACTGGGCAAGGGAGGAAAGAATCCAAGAGCTCTCTCGATGCGGCAGGAATTTGGAGCGCTCTTCGCGCCAGCCGAAGAGCTGGAGGATGAAGAGGAAGACGACGTTGATGACGAGGCTGAAGGCGAGGAGGACGACGGAGACTCGCCGACGGAGAGTAGAAGCAGGGGCCGCTCATATGTGATCGCTTCCGATCGGCCGCTGCTGGCAGTCAGAGTCGGCCTTTATGAATCACGCAAGGAAATCCCGTTCGAACCACGGGTTGAGTATGCGGTTATGAGCGATTGGACACTGGGACGCAATCCGTCGACGCCCGGAGCCGGATTTCAAATGAGAGCGTACATGCTCAAGCGCATTCCCAGGTCGCTTGGAGATGCAGGCGGTGTCGGCAAGGGGCACACAATTGACACTGGAGCAATTGCATCCCAACCCGGGAACATTCGTGTGCGAAGCCGCGAGCGAAGACTTCGATGCACTCTGCCTGCTGGCGTCGAGACGATGGACCTATATTCTCTCAACAGCGCTGAGCGGCTGGAAGACTTGGCGGGGCGTATGAAGACAATGTGGATATCAGCGACGGGCGGCAAGGACTAGACGGATCCCTGAATACTGCATGTAGTGCAGAGGCCGCGTCGGCATGCATGGTTCCTCGCCGCTGTGCACGGATGCCACTCACCTCTGTCACTCCCGAGTCGCCACCAAGGTAGCGAGCGTCTTTTCGCTGGTCACCTTGCTCCACGCGCCTTCGTAGGCGCGCATTTGGCCGGCGTATTTGGCGGCGAGGTCGGCGGACTTGGCGCCCACGTCCGTCTTGTAGTCCACGATCTGCCACTGGTCGCCCGTGCGATACACGAGGTCGATGACGCCGGTGAGCACGCCGGGCTGATCGCCCACCTGGTCACGCACCGCGAAGGGGGCTTCTTCGTGCACTTCTGCCGAAGCTCTTGCGGCGGTCCAGAACTCGGCCTGCGCCACGCCTTCCACGGTCGCCACGGCCTGATCGATGAGCGGACGCAGGTCGGGCTCCTCCACCGTCAGCCACAAGGCGAGACGACGGAGGTCGTCGCGGGTGGCGTTCGGAAAACGCATGGCGTGCTCCAACAGGCCATGCACCAACGTGCCCCAGGCCATGCCGGCGTCGGCGCGACGGGCTGGGGTTGATTCCGTCAGAGCGGAGGTTGCATCTGCTTGTCCCCGGGGCTGAAGCCCCGGGGCTCCGAAAACCGCTGCCCTACGTACCACCTCTGTCTCGGTGACGCTGTTGGCGAACCAGGTGGGGTGATCGGCGGCGAGGTGCGCGGCTTCGGCGCGGGCGATCGCGGCGGTGGACGATGAGAAGTCCACGGGGGCGGGCTCGGAGAGCGCCACATCGTCGGGCACGGGCAGCTCGGGCACGCCGGCCAGAAAGTCGTCGAGGCCGGACCAGGCACCAGACTTTCCGGGCTTGGTCGCACGGCCCACCACGAGCACCTCCTTCGCACGCGTGGCGGCGACATACAGAAGACGGTCCTCCTCGGCGTCGAGATACTTCTGCTCCTCCGCTGCGTGGGCGGGCCAGTCGGGTGGGACGGCCAGGACGGTTGAGGCCCAGCTGGTGTCGGATTTGCGGATGATGGGGAGGAAGCCGGTCCCGGCCGCCGACGCTCCGCGAAGAATCCTGATGTCGGGCTCGGCTTCGTAGCCGCCTTTGGGATCGGCGAGGAAGACGACGGCGGCCTCGAGGCCCTTGGCCTTGTGCAGGTTCATCACACGCACGACGTCCTGACGCCC
>JBKJJZ010000310.1:0-12502 GCA_046597705.1 Vicinamibacterales bacterium
ATGGTTGTGGGATTCCTCACGGTCAACTCAGCCGAGTATGGTCCGTGGGTGCCGTGGTCGCTGACGCTGCACACGTTGATGCCACGCGGCACGGCCGTCATCAATCCCATGGTCTACAGCACCGTGGCCGGGGTCCTCGTCGCCATCGCGGGCGCGTGGCACTTCAGCAGCCGCGAGATGAGCTAGGTGGCGATCGGGGCCGACGGGAATTTACTGTTTCCAGACCAGCGGGAAGAGTTTTCCTGCGGCGGCGGCATCAAGGGTCGCGCCGAGCATCGTGGCTGCACGAGCCAGCACGGGATCCCGGCCGGCGGCCAGGTCGTCCTGGGTCGGGAGCAACACTTCGTCGGGAGTGACGCCGGTCCGCTCCAGGCTCTTGCCGTCCTTCATGATGAGGTCCGCCACGGTCACGCTGAAGCCGAACGGAAGAAGGCTGAGTTCGTCGCCGGCTGACACCAGTTGAACGGCGCTCGACATCAACCCCCCAACCATGACGGAGCCGGCCGTTCGATCGCCGATCACCACGCCTCGCTGCTCGAGTTGCAGCACTCGCGCAAGGATTTCCGCCGCTGAGGCGGACTCGGAATCCACAAGCGCGATGACCCGGCCCATGAAAGGGTTCTTGCCCTTCTTCGCCATCGAGGGCTTGGTCGATTTTCGTCCCTTCATGTCGGCGATCTTCACGTCGTGATCGAACAGGCGGCCGGCCAGTTCCTCGAGCGTCTTGACCAGACCTCCCGGGTTGCCGCGCAGGTCGATGATTAGGTCCGTGGCGCCTTTGACTACGGCGTCGAACTGGCGATCGACCTGGTCGGGAGGGAAATCAAACGCTTCGAAGCGCCACACCACCACCGAGCCGAGACGTTCCACACGATTGACCCGCTTCACGGAAACCTCGTCGAAGTCCGACGTGATGCCGTTCATCAGGCTCTCGATGTTCACGCGAATTTCCCTGGGCCGTTGCGTGACTTTGGTTTCGATCTCGAGCGGCCTCGGCGCGCCCCCGGGCGTTTCAGCCATCAACCTGACGCGGCGTCTCGGATTGAGCAGGTTCAGCGAATAACGCATCTTCCAGAGATCGACTCTGGTCGGCGGCAAGCTCTCGATTTCCAGAATGCGATCCCCCGCGCGCAGGCCTTTGGCTTCGGCATCGCTGCCTGGTTTGACCCCAATCACAAGACACCGATCCCCGACGATGGCCATCTGCCATCCATATTCGAATGTGGCGGGAATCTCAGGCGGCAGAAAGTATGTGTGCGAGTCGCCAAACTCGATGAGCGTCTGCGCGATGATCGCGTAGGCGCGCCCCTGGGATTCAGCCGCGTCGAGTTTCTTTTCGGCCGCCGCGAAATGCTCCGCCACGTTCAGGCCATGGAACGCCGGGTCGTAGTACTCGTTGCGCACCGCGTCGCGTATCGTGCGCAACATCTGGCGCGCCTGGGCGCGCTGCATGGTGGTGAATTGAGGGGCCTGAGAAGAGGCGGCCGCGCCCGACGCGAGGACGCCCCCCGCAACAATCAGCGACAAAAGCGCGATGCAAAGAATGCGGGAACGGCGCATGGGACGCAGGGGATTCCTAGTGCAGCCTGAATTCCATCTGGATGACCACCATCACCGGGACGTTCTCGCCCTGGTAGCGACCGGGACGGAACAACCACTGCTTGGCGGTTCTGATCGCCTCCTCGTCCAGACCGAACGCCCGATCCAGAGACTTGAGGATGCGAATCTCCGTGATGACTCCGTTCGTGCCTACGACGGCTTCGAGTTCGACGACGCCTTGAATCTTCGCACGCATCGCTTCAGGCGTGTAACGGGGATCCATCTGGCGAAGGATGGTGGGATTGATCACGCCACTGCCCGGCCGCATGGCCCCACCGCCGAAACCGCCACCCGTGCCCGGACCAATACCAGCGCCGGTGCCGGAACCCACGCCGCCGCCGGTGCCTGGCCCCGCAGCCGGCGCGGCCCCAAGTCCGGTAAAGGTGCCAGGCATGGGGACCGTGGCCGACATCTGCACCGGCGCCACCAGTGACGGCGGCGGTGGCGCCGCCGGAATGGGCACCGCCTCGATCGATGGTGGCTTGGGCAACGTCGCCTTCATCTGAATCTTCGATGGCGGTAGCGGCGTGGGATTGCCCCCGCCGCCGCCCCCACCGGGGCCCGCGGCCTGCACGAACACGAGATCGTATTTCTCAGGCGGCGTGACCTGCTCTTCTGGCGCCGCGGGACGAATGGCCATGATGAGCACGATGATTCCAACGGCCACGCCGTGGAGCACCACGGAAGTGGACATGGCGCGGCCCATCTTCCGGTCGTCCGTGTGGGCGAAGCTGGAGTTCGCCGCCAACCAGCCGTTCGAAACCACAGCGGGTCCGGTAGCCACAGGGGCCATCGGGGGCTCGCTCGAAGGTGTGGGAACGCTCATCGGCACTTTTACGGTGTCACCGTCAGTATACGCATGTCCCATACATGGAGTGAACACTGCAAGACCAGTGCCTGCCGGGATCGCAGGCGGGTGATAGAATCAAGGCCTGTTCGATAGTTTTGGTTGCAGGAGTACCCCATGTTCGGAAGCCTCGGCCTCCCAGAGTTGCTCGTTATTCTGTTCATTGTCATCCTGGTCTTTGGCGCCAGCCGGCTGCCTGAGTTGGGAAAAGGCATCGGCAAGGGGATTCGGAATTTCAAGGACGCCACGAAAGACGGCCTGGGCGATAAGCGCGACTAGGACCTCAGACGTCAGATCACGGTCCTACGGTCGCCCACGCGCCGCGTGATCCGCTCCCTGTCGAGATACTCCAGGAGCGGAATCGCAAACTTCCGGCTTACTCCGAACCTTGCCTTCGCCGACGCCACGTCGAGCGCCGTGCCGGAGCCCAGGGCCTTCACGTCTGACTTGAGGGTCACGAGCGTGTCCGCGTGAAACCACAGGACATCGAGTCGCTGAACACGGCCCGCCTTCAGCAACCCTTGCAATGCCCTCTGCACAATTGCCGTTGTCACCTTGGCGCCGGCTGCGAGCGTGGCCAGATCAGGCGGCTGCACACCGGCCGTCTTCAAGGTCTCCTCAATGGTGATCCTCAAACGGGTATCGTCTTCGCTAAGCGAGGGCCGGTGAGACGCGAGCGCCAGGCGTTCCGTTCCTGTGACCGTGTCGCCAAGTCCGGCCAACAGCATTTCGAGCTTCGCGCCGGCACGTACGTGATCGCGCACCAACTCGCGTGGCATCCCTGATTCGTCAGGATGCGATCGATGAAACGTGGCCAGGAGCTTGACGATCGCGCCCTGCGACGCGGCGGCGGCTCCGGCATCCAGCACGATGTCGCCGGCCCGCACCACCGTGCCTCGCGTGACCAGATCGCCGACCACTGCCTCTGCCTCCGCCGGGCTCAGGCCGCCACGGCGCGCCATATCGGCCGTCGTCATTCCGCGAATCCCTGCTTCGGCAACGACGGTGGCGGTCCACCCGGCAGAATCCGGCGACGTCAATGCTTCGAGCCGTCCCGCCGCTCGCTCCCGGCGAATGGTTCCGGCCGGCGGCTCCGGATCCAGCACCACGGCACCGCCAATCGTGAACGCAGGTGACAACGCCCGCAGCACGATCCGGTCCCCACGCGTCAGCACGGTTGTGTGCGTGAGACGCAATCGGCCCAGCGCTTCGCCGCCGGGCGGCACTTCGACATCAACAGCACCCACCTCCACACGCGTCCAGGCCGAGGCGTCGGGCTGCCCGCGGCGTCCGGCCGCACCGGTGTCACGCCGCACCGACGACAACGACACGCGAGCCATGCACTCCGAGGTGCCCTGATGCACCCGCACGCGGGCGCCGTGCCGCAGCGGCCGCGAGCTTGGGAGGAGTTCGATCAGGACGTCGACACGACGGGTCGCGGCAAGCGACCCCTGTGTTGCCAGCGTCATGCCGCGCGCGACACGCTCGAGCGCGATACCGCCCAGGTTGACCGCAACGCGGCTCGGAGCTTGAGCCACCACGGCGGCCGCACCATGAACCTGAACTCCCCTGACCCTCACGTCCTCGCGTCGCGGCAGCAGCTCGAGCGAATCACCCTCACGGACCTCCCCCGAAAGCAACGTGCCTGTCACGACCGTTCCGAATCCATGCACGCTGAACGCGCGATCGATCGGGAGCCGGACGGCGCCGCGTCCTTGCGCTGCCGGGGCGCCGGCGGCCAACGCCGTAATGGCGTCGCGCAGCTGATCCAGGCCGTGTCCGGTTCGGGCCGACACGGCGACGATCGGGGCCGAGGCAAGCGCGCTGCCGGCCACCAGTTCGCGCGCCTCGAGTTCGGCGATCTCCCGTGTGTCGCAGTCGACCAGGTCCGTCTTGGTGATCACGATGATGCCGCGGGGGATTGCGAGCAGCCGGCAGATCTCGAAGTGCTCACGCGTTTGTGGCTTGACGGACTCGTCTGCCGCCACCACGAGAAGGACGGCGTCCAGGCCGCCCGAGCCAGCCAGCATGGTGCGCACGAACCGCTCATGGCCGGGCACGTCGATGAACCCCACCTCGACGCCGCCGATTGTGGCGTGCGCGAAGCCCAATTCGATCGTGATGCCGCGCTCTTGTTCTTCCTTGAGTCGATCGGGGTCCGTGCCTGTGAGCGCGCGCACGAGAGCGCTCTTGCCATGATCGATATGTCCCGCGGTTCCAATGACCAGCGTGCGCGCCACGTGTTCTTCTTATCTCTTCTTGGGTCGAGCGGCCTTCTTGAACGCGCGTTCGCGTGGGCCTGGACGTTTGCTGCTCTTGACGCGCCCCCGGGCGCCCCGTTCCTTGCGGGCAGCCTGCTTCGGTGTCGCATGGCTGCGACGCGGACCTCGGTTGCGTTCCGACTGACGCACCGCGTCGAGAATCTCGGTCTATCCCAGGACGATGAGCCGGCGTTCGAGATCGACGCGGATGAGTTGCACCGCCACCTTGTCGCCGAGCCGATACACCCGTCCGGATTTCTCGCCGCGCAAGACGTGCGCCTTGTCGACAAAGCGGTAGTAGTCATCCGCCATCGTTGACACATGCACCATGCCTTCCACGAAGTGCTCGACCAGTTCGATGTGCAACCCAAACGCGGTCACGCCTGTCACGAAGCCCGTGAACTCATCCCCTACCTTGTCGGCCATGAACCGGACTTTCTTCCACTGCACCAGTTCACGCTCGGCATCCACCGCGCGCCGCTCGCGCTCGGATGTATGACGGCCGATCTCCGGCAGATCGTCCGTCAGATCCGCCTTGCGTTCCTTCGACATCCCGTGACGGGACTCGCGCAATGAGCGATGCACGACCAGGTCGGGATAGCGCCTGATGGGCGACGTGAAATGGGCGTAGTGCCGGGTCGCCAATCCGAAGTGACCCACCGGCGTGGGGTCGTACTTGGCCTTCTGCATGGTGCGCAGCATCAGCATGGCAATGGGCTTTTCCTCCGGCTTGCCATGAATCTTCTGCACCAGGGCCTGAAAGTGCCGCGGCTCGAGCCGGTCAGCCGGCCCCGATAACGAGTAACCCAACGCCCCGATGAACTCCTCGAAGTCCGTCACCTTCAGCGGATCCGGTTCTTCATGGATCCGATAGAGCGTCGGCGCACCGCGCGTTTCGAGGTGTTCCGCCACCGTTTCGTTTGCCAGCAACATGAACTCCTCGATCAGCCGGTGCGCGATATTCCGCTCGGCCGCAACAATCGCTTCCACCATGCCGCCCTCGCCAAACTGAATCTCGGACTCCTTCAAGTCGAAGTCGATCGACCCGCGATTCCGGCGCCGGCGATTGAGAATCTGAAAAAGTTCGTGCATCCGCTCGAACATCGGAACCAGCGGCTGATACTTCGCGATGATCGCCGGGTTGCGGTCCGTCAAAATTCCGGCCACTTCTGTATAGGTCATCCGGGCATCACTGTGAATCACACCATCGTGCATTTCATACCGCACGACCGTGCCAGTGCGACGGTCTACCTCCATCACACACGACTGCACCAGCCGATCGACCTGGGGCTTCAGGCTGCACAGCCCGGTCGAGAGTTCCTCAGGGAACATGTGCACGGCGCGTTCAGGGAAGTACACCGACGTGCTGCGTTCGTACGCATCCGCGTCAAGTGCGCTGCCTTCGGTCACGTAGTGCGACACATCCGCAATGTGCACGGCGAGCCAGTAATTGCCGTTCGGCATCGGATCAATCGAAATCGCGTCGTCAAAATCGCGTGCGTGCTCGCCGTCGATGGTGACCGTTTGCCACGCCCGGAAATCGGTCCGGCCTTCACGGTCGCGCGGTTTCACCTGGGCCCCGAGATGCGTGGCCTCCGCCACCGCGGCCGCGCTGTGCACGTCCGAAATGCCGTACTTGCGGATGATGACCGTGGTGTCCACACCAGGGGCGTTCACATCCCCGAGGACTTCGGTGATGCGGCCCTGCGCCGGACGCGTTTGCGTGGGCCATGTGGTGATCGTCAGCGTGACCATTTCGCCAGGGGCCGCTTTCATCGACTCGCCTGCCAGCACTTCCACGTCCATCACGAGACGCCGATCGAACGGCACCACGAACCCGCGGCCCTCTCTATCGACCTCGTAACGGCCGACGACCGACGACGTGCCGCGTTCGAGGATACGGACGATACGGCCTTCGGCGCGATTGTCGTCCCGCGACCGTTCGACTCGGACCACGACGCGGTCCCCGTGCATGGCCTGGTTGAGGTTCGCACCCGCGATAAAGATGCTCGTTGGGCCTCCCTCGGGCGGACGTTCGGCATCCACGAACCCGAACCCTCGCGGGTTCGTGGTCACGCGCCCCACCACCAGGTTCATCCGGTCCGGCAATCCGTAGCGGGAGCCGCGAATCTCCACCAGGTCGCCGGATTCGACCAGGCGCGTTAACGTCCGCTTAAAGGAGGCGCGTTGTTCGCGCGGCCACTGCAGGCGTTGAAGGAGCTCCTTCACAGTGGCCGGGTGGTCCACTTTTTCGCGGATTTGAGAGAGGATCTGTTCGTCAGAGGTCATTGGTGTGTTGTTCTTAGTCTAGTCCGCACCCAACCGGGCGTGGAGTATCGAGGTCTACTTGCGTGGTGCCGCCCATTGCAGCAACAGTTTCGCGCGCCGTGATCCCGGCAGACGACGCTCTTTCGGCTGAGCGTGCGCTCGTTGGCGACCGTCCGGAGGTCAGGGCACTGGTGGCTGCCGCGCGCGAAGGCGACCGCGCGGCTTTCGAAGAATTGGTGTCGCTGCACTATCGGACCGTCTTGCGCACCGCCATGGCCGCGTTGCAGCGGCGTGAGGATGCCGAGGACGTGACACAGGACGCCTTCGTGCTGGCCTGGCGAAAGGTGTCCGGCTTTCGCGGCGACTCGTCTTTCAAGACCTGGCTCCTGACGATCGTCTGGCGCCAGGCACTCGACAGGCGCCGATCGCGCATGCGGTGGTGGCAACGGACATCCTCGCGCTCGGCAGAAGGCCGTGCCGACGAACCCGGCAATGATGAAATCGATCGCCTGGCCAGTCTCGAAGCCGACCCTGAGCGCGTGACCGAGGCGCGACATCGCGTGAAACAGGTTCGCGCGCTCATTGCAGGTTTGTCGCCGAAGTTGCGCGACACATTGTTGCTGGCGGCGTCGGGAGAGTACGGATACGACGAGATTGCTTCGATGCTTGGGGTGCCGGTGGGCACGGTCAAGTGGCGCGTGGCGGAAGCCCGGCGGATCATCCATGGGACACTGCAGTCATGAACATCGACCGTATCGCTCGAGAAATGGTGGACGTGGAACCGTCCGTCGATCTCGAAGCGCGGATTCGTGAGCGCATCCGGGCAGCGGGGCCGGCGCCGGCGCGCACCACGGCGTGGTGGGTGTGGAGGGTTGCCACGCCGCTGGGCGCGATGGCGGCGGTCGCGGTCGCGGTCGTCCAGGGTCCGGCCGTCACGTCCCAGGTCGTCAGTTCCCCAGGTCCCCAGGTCGTCAGTTCCGCAGGTCCCCAGGTCGCCACGTCCTCAGGTCCCCAGGGCGCCGCCTCGCCAGTCGCCCGCGTCCGTACTTCCACACTTCCTGAAGTGCCTGCTTCCCTACTTACCAGCGAAGAGATCGCGTGGATGGAACGCCGCATGCCTGCGCTTGATCCAGTGAACGCCCTGCAGATGGATCGCCTTCGAATGGATTCGATCCAACCGGAGCCGCTCGCTATCACTCCACTCACCATGACGCCGGTCGGCACCGATGGTGCCGGCATCGAGCGTCGCAACGATCGCTAGTTCTTTTCGTCGAAGGAGACTTATGAGACGCCTGACTTCTGCATTCGCTCACGTGTTGCCCACGGTGGCCGCGCTGGGTCTGCTCGCAACTGCACCCGCGCTGGCGCAAACGCCGCCGCCATCCCCACGCGCCGGCGTAATGCCGGCCCCCACGCCCCCCAGGCAAGGCCCGCAGCCGGACCAGGGCCAACAGGCTCCGCAGCCAGGCCAGGGTCAGCAGATGACTCCACCCGCCACCGCGCCGCGGCCGGAGCCGAGAGCACCGAGCATTTCCAGCCAGGGCAATCTCCCGCTTGGTCCGGTCAACATCAAACTGGACCTCGCCGTCACCGACAATTTTTCCGGTACACCGATCAAGAAGTCTGTCTCGCTTCTGCTCCTGAACGGATACAACGGGATGATCCGAACCACCAGTTATGCGGACGGCAACGCCGTGTTGAACGTAGACGCGATCGCGTCCGCATATCAGAACGGGCAGGTATCGCTCCGCATGACGTTCGAATATGTCCCGGCCCGGCCGAAAGAGAACCCAAACACCGGGCGGCCGCCGACACTGAATGAATCAATCACTGTCGTGCTTCAGGATGGAAAGCCGCTGATGGTCTCGCAGTCTGCAGAC
Organism: Vicinamibacterales bacterium; assembly: GCA_046597705.1. Lineage (GTDB taxonomy): Bacteria > Acidobacteriota > Vicinamibacteria > Vicinamibacterales > SCN-69-37 > SYFT01. Next base: position 8,856 of record JBKJJZ010000310.1, read on the forward strand.
CCGGCTACTGACCGCAAGGTGACGGCCGAACTCACCGCTACGATACTCAAATAGCGCAGAGCGTCTCTAACAGCGAGCGCGCCCCTCAGCTTCCGCTCGGTACCAATGCCTGGAGCGCCGCGTTCGCGGCGGTCCGGGCATTGGCGTCCAGGGCGATGGCGAGCCGCTGTGCGTCTTTGAGGTGCGACAGCGCAATTTCCAAACGGCCGGCCAACTCCGCCTGCCCTGTCTCGCGCAACGCCGCCTGCATGCGCTCTACGGCCACGCGAGCGCCTTCGAAACGCTTTGTCGCGTCGCCGAAGTTCAACTGAAGCACCGCGACCTGCCCCTCGAACACCAGCGCGCGGGCCTCCATGAGGTCCGCGCGATGCTCGGCCGAGCGTCGCGCCTGTTCCACCTCGGACCGGCCCGACGCGCCATACATCCAGCCAGCCGCCGCGGCGGCTAGAACGATGACAGCAACGATAGCGATGGTGCGTGTGGACAAAGGGTGGCGACCGCCGCCGGCTTTCTGACTAGTGAAGCGTTTCCGGATCGGTCCAGGCCGAAAGGTTCGTCACAGTGTCGATCTTCCTGAGCAGTTGCGCCACCACATCGCACGCGTCGGCGCGCTGGCAGAGCTGATCGAGATCGGCAAGAATTCGCGAGAGCGCATCTTCGGCCTGCGCGATCGCAAGTTCCGAGTAGTACTCACGCTGTTCATCGAGACAGCGATGATGCTTGACGAACTCTTCTTTGAAAAACGCCGAAAGACAGTGGCATGAAGCCCCGGCCAACGGCCAATGAACCATCACGGCTTCGACGCTGGTCACGCGGGTCTTGGTAGCCATTCGTGAGGAGGACAAAACCAGTGTAGGCAGACCCGGCATCAGTGTCAATACCGACCAGCACACCTTACCGGCCAGCACACGTTGCACACGGACTCAGCCAATCCGCGTCTTCAGGATGTCGCCCGCCAGAGCGGGATTGGCTTTGCCTTTCGACGCCTTCATCACCTGCCCGACCAGAAAGCCAAAGGTCTGCGTCTTGCCGGCCCGATACTGCGCGACTGGCTCCGGATTGGCGGCCACGACGGCGTCGACGATGGCTTCGAGGGCTGCCGTATCGCCGATCTGCGCCAGGCCCCTGGAGTCGACGATCGCCTGGGCTGACTGGCCCGACGACCACATCGCTTCGAAGACGTCCTTCGCCACGGAGCTGCTGATGGTCTGGCCGTCCACCAGACGCGTCAGCTCAGCCAACCCGGCCGGGCCAAACGGAACGGCAGAGAGGTCCTCGTTCCCGACTTCCTTCAGCTTCCGCCTCACCTCACCCTGAATCCAGTTGCTGGCGGTTTTCGCGGTGGCGCCGGCCCCTACCGTGGCTTCGAAAAAATCCGCCGCGCCGGGAATGAGTCGCACGAGCACGTCGGCGTCATACGCACTCAGGCCATGCGCGGCCACGAGCCGCGCCATCCGCGCCTCCGGCAATTCCGGCATCGCCTCGCGCACGCGAGCCATCCACGCCTCATCGATTCGCAGCGGCGGCAGGTCGGGCTCAGGGAAATAGCGGTAGTCCTGCGCGCCCTCTTTGCTGCGCATCGGGTGGGTCGTTCCGGTGTCACTGTCCCACTGCCGGGTCTCTTGGTCAACCCGGCCCCCTGATTCGAGCACGCCACGCTGCCGTTCTATTTCGAACTCGAGGGCCTTCTGGAGGAAGCGGAACGAATTGACGTTCTTGACTTCCGCCTTGGCTCCGAAGGCCGACGTCCCCACCGGCCGCAGTGACACGTTTGCGTCACATCGCAAACTGCCTTCCTCCATACTGCCGTCGTTCACACCGATGGCGACGAGCACCTCGCGCAGCCGGCCGAAACAGTTCGCGGCATCGGCGGCCGACCGCAAATCCGGTTCGGTCACAATTTCGATGAGCGGCACGCCCGCTCGGTTGTAGTCGAGCAACGTCTGCCGATCGGATTCCGGAAAGCCATGGTGGAGCGACTTACCGGCGTCCTCTTCCATGTGAATGCGCGTCAGCCGCACCATCGTCTCTCCCGCGAGCACCTGGCCACCAGTCGCCAGCGGCTGATCGTATTGAGAAATCTGGTAGCCCTTGGGCAGGTCGGGATAGAAGTAGTTCTTGCGCGCGAAGATGGAAACCGGATTGACCGTGCTGCCCAGCGCCAGCGCCGCGCGGATCGCAAACTCCACGGCCTGCCGGTTCAGCACCGGCAGCGCCCCCGGCAGGCCGAGGCACACCGGGCACACCTGCGTATTCGGCGCCGCTCCAAACGTCGTGGCACACCCGCAAAAAATCTTGGTTGCCGTCAGCAGCTGGCAGTGAATCTCGAGGCCGATGACGGGCTCATACGAAATCGGCAATCTGAAATCTCCAATCGGTAATCGTTATCGATCTGCGGTGATCGGGAAATCTGGAATCTGGAATCTATGGAGAATCCATCGACCCAGCTTGAAATCGGCGCCGATTCGAGATGACCCGATAGCTTACGGATTCCCGATTCGCAGATCACCGCAGATCGATAAACGATTCAAGATTCCAGATTCAGGATTATCGATTAACCCTGGGCCACGGGTCCTGCGGCCTTTACGGCCGAGGATGCCGTGGCCTCGAACGTCTTGAAATTGTCCACGAACATCTGGGCGAGCTTTTTCGCCTGGGCGTCGTAGGCCGCCTGATCCGTCCAAGTGTTGCGCGGCTTCAGCACTTCGGCCGGCACATTCGGGCAGCTGGTCGGCACATCGAGGTTGAAGACAGGATCCCGCTCGTAGGCCACGTTGTCGAGCGCACCCGACAGCGCGGCGTTGATCATCGCGCGCGTGTGCGCAATCTTCATGCGTGAACCCACGCCGTGCGGGCCGCCGGTCCAGCCGGTGTTTACCAGCCACACGTGCGACTTGTGTTGTGCAATGCGGTCGCCCAGCAGCTTGGCGTACACATTCGGGTCCCACACCATGAACGGCGCGCCGAAGCATGTGCTGAACGTCGCCTTCGGTTCCGTGACGCCGCGTTCGGTGCCCGCCACCTTGGCCGTGTAACCCGACAGGAAGTGATACATCGCGGCTTCGGGAGACAGTCGCGAAATCGGCGGCAGCACGCCGAACGCGTCGGCCGTGAGCATCACGACGTTGGTGGGATGGCCCGCCCGGCCCGATGGCACCGCGTTGTCAATGAACGTCAGCGGATACGCACCGCGCGTGTTCTCGGTGAGTGCCGCGCTGTCGAGGTTCAGCGCCCGCGTGTCGGGATCGATCACGACGTTCTCGAGGACCGTGCCGAAGCGACGTGTCGTCGCGTAGATCTGCGGTTCGGCCTCGGCCGACAACTTGATCATCTTCGCGTAGCAGCCGCCTTCGAAATTGAAGACGCCATCCGTGCTCCATCCATGCTCGTCGTCGCCAATCAACTGGCGGTGCGGATCGCTCGACAGCGTGGTCTTGCCTGTGCCGGACAGACCGAAGAACAGCGCCACTTCGCCGTCCTGTCCCACGTTCGCCGAGCAGTGCATCGGCATCGTGTCGCGCAGCGGCAGCAGGTAGTTCATGACGGAGAAGATCGATTTCTTGATCTCACCGGCGTAATTGGTGCCGCCGATCAGCACACGCTTCTTGGCGAAGTTGACCAGGATGAACGTCTCGGAATTCGTGCCG
>JBKJJZ010000314.1:0-7193 GCA_046597705.1 Vicinamibacterales bacterium
GCGTACGCGCGCAAGCAACACCGCGAATGCGAACGGCTTCACCAGGTAGTCGTCGGCTCCCGCGAATGCGAACGGCTTCACCAGCCTGGACGCGGGAGCCGACGACTACCTGGTGAAGCCGTTCGCATTCGCGGTGTTGCTTGCGCGCGTACGCGCGCTCGGCCGCCGCGGTCCTGCCGCGCATCAGGTGGTCTTGCACATTGCCGATCTCACGCTCGATAACGCCACGCGCCTGGTCACGCGGAGCGGACAGCCGGTGACACTCACGAAGACCGAGTACGCCTTGCTCGAGCACCTTTTGCGCCAGGCCGGCCGCGTCGTCACCCGCGAGGCCATCATCGATCATCTGTGGGGCAGTGAACGATCCGTGGAGGGAAACACCCTCGATGCGTTCGTAAAATCCTTGCGGCACAAGATCGAACTGCCTGGTCAGGCTCGCCTGCTCCACACCATCCGCGGCGTGGGTTACTCGTTGCGGGAGGATCCGGACGCATGAGCCGGTTGTCCCTGCGCGTACGGCTCGTCGCCTGGTATCTGGCGGTGCTGGCGCCGGCGTTCCTGATGCTGGCGATTGGCGGCGACTGGCTCGTCAGACGCAGCCTCATTGGGACGACGGATCTGGCGCTGGCGGCGCGGATCGACGGCGTGCGGTTGTTCGTCGATAACGCCGAGCGCGAGAATCTGTCACCCACGGAGTTGCGTGACGAATTTCTCGAATGGGCGCAGCTCACAAACGGTGAAGTGCTGATCGAGGTGACCGGTCGGGGCGGCGAGGTGTTCTGCACTGTGCAGCGACCCGGCTGGCAGGCATTGTCGGCGCACCTGGACGACCCACTGGAGGCTGTCGGTCCTGAGCAAACGATGGCCGGCACGCCCGTACGGGTCAAATTGGGCCAGCTGGTTGCGCGCGACAACACCTATCGGGTGTTGGTGGCGGCGTCGATGGAGCAGACGGTGGCCGCCATCAGCCGTTTTCACACGGCGTTGTTGTTTCTGTTTCCATCGATTCTGATTGCGGCCGCGGCCGGAGGCTACTGGATCTCCGGCCGAGCGCTTGCGCCGGTCGGGCGAATGACGCGCGAAGTGCAGGCGATCACGGTGCGCAATCTCGAGCGGCGCGTGGATGTGCCGCACACCGATGCCGACCTGCAACGGCTGGCGTACACATTCAACGCGATGCTGAGCCGCCTTCAGGTGTCCGTCGCCGATCTGTCGAGACTGACCGCCGACGCGTCACATGAATTACGCACGCCGGTGACGCTGGTGCGGACCACCGCCGATGTCGCGCTCTCGCGGGAGCGCACGCCGGCCGAATACCGCGACGCGCTTGGCGAAGTCCTGTCGCATGCGGAACGGATGTCCTACCTGGTTGATGACTTGCTGGCGCTGGCCCGGGCAGACGCGGGTGTTGAATCGCGAGACGACGAGGCGGCGGACGTCGTGGCAGCAGCCCGCCTGGCCGTCGAAGACGTGCGGGCGAGCGCCGAGGGCAGCCGGTTGATCGTGGGCGTAACTGCGGATGCGCCTCAGGTTCTGGCGGCTGTATCAGCAGAGTCGATCAGGCGGTTGCTGGGGATCGTCCTGTCAAATGCGGTGCGCTACACGCCTGAGGACGGTCGCGTCGCGGTCAGTATCGTCGGGCACGCGACAGCGCAACGGATCGAGATCCACGTCACCGATACGGGCATCGGGATTGACCCGGCAGAGCGGGCGCATGTGTTCGATCGGTTTTTCCGCGGAGCATCGGCACGCGCCGTGGCGGCTGAAGGCAGCGGGTTGGGCCTGGCGATCGCCCGGTCGATCGTTACGACCCACGGCGGCACCATTGATATCGTCGATTCAACCGATGCAACAGGTTGTGACGTGCGGATCACGCTACCGGGAGCGATCACGACGTTTCGCTGAGTAAAGCGACGGCATGCGGGGCGTGTGGCCGGATGCCGTGACCCTTCGCGCGGCTCCGAGCTTGATTTGTCCAACAATGTTGTTATATGTTCCCACGCATGGTGGCAATCACGACGAACGTGTGGACTCGGCTGGGCGTCGCGACCGCGGTCTGTCTGTCAGCGGTACATGGCCTCGCCCAAACCATCTCGACCGATCCGCTGAAGGCCGTTCGGGCGGCGATCGGTGGTGAGGCCAGGATCGCCGCCGTGAGGGCATTGCGACTCCAGGGCGAGGTATCGTTTCTCAACCTGGCCAACGGGCAGATGGGCGAGCCCGAGTCCCTCGACGTCCGGATACTGTTACCGAACAGGTATCTCCGAACCGAGAACGACGGCAGGGTGCTGAAGTCAGCAGGCTTCAACGGCGACGAACTCCTCAACGGCGTCCGTGCCCTCGGTCCCTTGGACTCCTTTGGCTCGAGCTACGGGCCTGATCAAATCGTGACCGAGCGGATTCGATTTACGAGGCTCTTGACGGGCCTGCTGGCCACTTCGTCCCCCGTACTGCCTCTCACGGCACGGCCAGGCACCGGCTCAGCAGCCGTTGGGCTCACTGGCCCGAACGGCCTGACCTGGACACTCGATTTGGACCCATCGACGAGCTTGCCGTTGCGACTGCGTTTTGAGGGAAACGTGTACACACCCTCGACCAGTGGCCGCATGTCGGGTCCGCCGACGCCAACGCGAGGGGAAATCACCATGACCTTCGGGGAGCGGCGAACCACGGACGGTTTGAACCTGCCGTATCGCATCACGACGTCGGCGGCTGGCGTCACAAGCGAAGACATTCGACTACAGCGAATCGTCGTCAATCCACCGCTGACCATCAAGGATTTCGTGCTCGTGAAGTAGTGACGTCACTATTCAGCCCGGAGCGCGATCGTCGGTGACAGGCGCTGCGCCCGACGAGAGGGCAGCCAGGAGGAGAACAGGACAATCACGAGCATGAACAGCCCCGCCGCGAGGGTCATCGTCCAGTCTCCTGGCGTGACGCCGTAGAGGAGGCTCTCGAGCGCCCTCGACAGCCACCGGCCCAAGATCACCCCGGCCGCTACTCCTGCAGACGCAGCGCCCACGGCTTCTCCCATGACGACGCGCCGGACTTGGCCTGTGGTTGCGCCGAGCGCCAGCCGAATCGCGATTTCGCGTGTGCGTCGCGCCACAACAAACGTGACGATGCCAATCAGGCCTGCGGACGTTACACCGAGCGCGGCGACCGCGAAGCACACCAGAACGAGCGTGGCGAAGGACCTGCGCCTGACTGATTCCAGCAACCGGTCGCGTAGCGAGCTGCCGTCCACAACGACGGCATCACGATTGACGGCGCCAACCTCGCGTCGGATAAGGTCTGCGAGCTGAAGCCGAGTGTCGTCGAGCCGAAGCACGTAGGTGATGCGATACCCGACCGCCGGCTTATCAAGCGGGACAAACACTGTGGGTTCCGGGGGTGTGTCGAGTGCGATGTCAAACGTGTCTGCTGCGACACCGACAATAGTCGCCGTAGTCACCCCCATCGTCACCACCTGGCCGACGGCGGGCGCATCCGGGAAATACCGACGGGCGAACGACTCGTTGACGATCAGAGACTCGAAGCCCCGGTCGTCCGGGGCGAATGCCCGGCCGGAGATCACGCGACTGCCGATCGCCTCAAGGTACCGTGGCGTCACGGTTTTGCGGTTGAACGGCGGGACCATGGTTCCGCGGATGCGCATGCCCCCGCCGCCGCTACGCATGTCGTCCACAAGGCCGCCTGTCGTGGCGGCTGCCACCAGAACCCCGGGAAGCCGACGGAGCCGGTCAACTGTGGCCTCGATGTCAGACTGCAGACTGGCGCCCTTCACCTGCTCGGGGTACGACACGGAGACCGCCGCGCTCGTCGCGCCGAACCCAGTATGTTGGGTTACGAGGGTGAAGTACGACCGGCCGAGAAGCACGGCGCCGGTTAGGAGGAGAATGGCCACCGCGCTTTGACTTGCGGCCATTGCGAACCTGAGAGCACGCACAGCCCGTGTGTCCCTCGCTGTCGTCCGATTGAAGAGCGCCCCTGGCGCAGTGCGCCACGCGATCCACGATGGAACCAGGCCCGCGAGCATCACGAGCACACCGGCAGCCAGTGCGAACGTGACGACCCGGCCCGTCAACGCCGGCGAACCGAGCCCCGAGTATTCGGCCGGAATCACGTGGACTGTGATCCTCAGAACGATTCGCGTCACGAGAAGCCCGATGCCCGTGCCGACCGCGGTCAGAATGCCGAACTCGGCGAGAATCAGCCCCGCAATATCCAGCCGTGTCGCACCAAGCGCTTCCCGCGTGGCGATGTCACGCCTGCGGTAGATCCCGTGGGCGAGTTGGAGGTTGGCCACGTTGGCGGCACAAAGGAGGAGGATCAGCAGACCGGCCACCAACGCGCCAGTTGCGAGGGGCCGGACGGACGCCGTCATTTGTTCAGCGAGGAGCGCGACGCTGATAGTGACAGCGCGATGGTCTGCGGACGCCGGCATCAGCGCTGCCTCGACTTGCGCAAGCGTCACACCAGGCTGAAGGCGCGCTATCAGGCTCAACGGACTCGACGAAAACGAACTGCCGGTCGGACTTCGCTTGATGTCCTCCACCACATCATGCGGCTCGAACACGCGAACCGCGTCGATGACCACCTTGGAGTTCGGCTTCGGAAACAGGAAAGAGGCAGGCAGTTGACCAACGATACGGACGGCGCCGCCGTCCTGGCGATCGAATGCCCGTCCTACCCAATTGTCGCCGACTGCAGAAGTGGCCAACGCGACCGGTAGGTTGGCTGCGACGAGGATCGGCACGTCTACATTCGTCGCACTTGACTGCGTTGGCGTCCATGTTGGCGGAGGTGAGAAGCGCACGCCGAGGACGGAGAAAAAGTTATCCGTGACGGCGGTCATTCGCAGGACCGCTCCGCCGTCGGGCGTCCGGAGCCTCACGGTTGGTTCCGTCAGGTAGGCGGCGAGATCAACAAACAGATCACGCCGGGCCTGCCACTCCGAGAGCTTCGGAATCGGAATACTGGTTTGCCGCGTGGGCGAGACCGAAATCGCCACAAGCTCGTCCGGGGCTGAGTAGGGCAGGACTCGCAGCACGAATGGATCGGCCAGCGCAAACATGACGGCGGAGAGACCGATACCAAGCGTGAGGACCACCAGGGTCCCGGCCACCGCACCCGGCCGTCGCGTCAGGGACCGCGAAGCGTGCCGCAGATTCGATGAGAATGAATCCATCAAGGAGCCATTGCGGCGCCGCTCGGTCAGCGCTCTTCGCAGTCGAAAAAACAGCACTCCACAGATCAAGCCGGCGAGTGCGAGAGATTGTCGTAGGGAGGGGGCGACGCCATTTTGGCCAGGCTTACGAGATCGGAGTTCCTCAAAATCACCGGCCATGGCATCCGCGAGCGAATCGTCGGTGAGCCAGGACAAACAAGCGATGAGCAAGCGCTGCATGTGCTCACTCTAATCATCTGGAATTGATTTGTCCAACATTGTTGTTGTAGAGTATTGCCCCATGGGACAGGATCTGTTGCCTCTCGGCGAATTCGAACAGTTGGTGTTGCTCGCGGTGATGCGCGCGGGCCAGAACCGCCAAGAGGCCTACGGCATCACCGTTTATGACGAAATCGCCGTGAATACCAGGCGCCGGGTGTTACGCGGGGCCGTCTACATGACGCTTGATCGTTTGGAGAAGAAAGGCCTGCTCAAGTCGTGGACTACTGAGAAGACGGCCGAGCGAGGCGGAAGGGCGAAGCGCTGTTACAAAGTTACCGCGCCAGCCAAGGCCGCGCTCCGCGAGTCGCAACGATCCTTGTTGAATCTGTGGAAGGGCGTCAATCTTGCTCCGGAAAAAGCCACTGACTGAAGGAGGTCACTCCGAGCACCATGTTCTTGCTCGGCGCGGCCCGCTGAGCGTGACTTCAGATACTGACCTTCTCCGCACTCTGCACCACATTGCACCACAACGACGAGTGGCGCGAAGGCCGTGGCCGTTGCCACTACGTTGCCACGGCCATCCAACAACTGAATCGCCGCGTCGTGTGCCGCTGGGCTCAGGTGCAAGTAGCGCTGCGTGGTCATCGAATCGCCACCTTGATGTCCTGGCGCGTGGTGTTTCCCTGCACCAGGCGAATACCGATAGATAGAGGCACCAGTTGGTGCAGCAAGTCGGGATCGAACCATTCGTCTGGCTCAACGTCGCGAAGTGCGGCGATCAAATAATCGCCAGGCGGTAAGTCGTGGATGACGAACGTACCGTCACTCGCCAAGTGTTCCGAATGAATTCGCCGCGACTGCCAATGCCAGCTCGTGGCGTCCTTCGCGAACGCGACAATCGAGAGCTCCGATGTCGGCACGCCGCTGGCGTCAAGCACCCTTCCCACCAGTTCGGTGCCTCGTCTGGTCATCGTGACGGTGAGGTCTGACATGAGTGCACCAGGGCGAACCTCGAACACGGCATCGGTGACGTCACGGCCGTCTACGGTTGCCTTGCTTAACGTCCACCCTCCAGAAAACGTCGATGCCTTCGTCGCACCAGCGACGACAGCACGCAGTCGGTATCGTCCAGGGATCAGGCCGATCATCTCGAACCGTCCATCACGCGATGTGACGGTTTGTGCACCGAGCCACGTCCGTGGGACTGAGGTCTCTGGCGCAAATGTGATCTCCACGCTGCCAGGCGTACCTGAACGCCTGTCCGCCTCTTCGACGTCAACGCGACCAGAAATCTTCACGCCAGTCTGCAGATCCAGGCTAATACCGGTTATGTCCCGGCCATCGACGTCAACATCGGCGGTCGCCCACGCGGCGGCCGCTTCGACGCTGCCCGGAGAGATCGACAACGCGCGTGCCTCGATACGATACTGACCGGGAGGCACGCCGTTCTGCTTGAACCGGCCGTTCGTGATCACGATACCGCCTCCAGAAAGAGGCGCGCCGCTCACTTGCGGGTCTCGACTGATCATCTGCACGACCAGGTTGGGAGGCGGCGCACCACCAGGGGCTGAGATCACGCCTTCCACGGCCGCCGTTCGCATCAACTGCATCTGGATATCGATGCCCAAGCTCTCCTCGCCGGCGCGGACGATGACCGGTGTCGCTCGCGACACGTTCGTGGTCCCGGGGTAGTAAACGGGCGCGTATCGAATGGTGTTGACCGACCCCGCGTCGGCCGCGTCTGATGTTCGCCGACCGAATAACGATCGGATTGAGGGCGCCGCTGACCGCGGTTCGGCGA
>JBKJJZ010000480.1:0-3280 GCA_046597705.1 Vicinamibacterales bacterium
CCATCGCCTGTTGGAACCGCTTCTGCTGAAACTCGCGCAGAAGGTCAGCCACGCGTTTGGTCTCGGGTACGAACGCCGCGGCGCGCATGATTTTCGTGATGGGTTCCGACCCGGACATGGGCTCCATCAACTGAATCAAGTCCTTCACCACGACGAGTCCTACGATGTTGTCGAGGTTGTCCCGAAAGACCGGCAGTCGCGAGTACTCCTGCTCGCGCACGAGTTCGCGCAACTCCTCAATGGTCGCGTCGGCGCGAATGGCCACCACGTCGGGCCGCGGTGTCATCACTTCGCGGACCAGCGTGTCGCCAAAGTCCACGACCGAGCGCAGCAGCCGCCCGTCTTCCGCCGTCGCCGCCCCTTCTGACTGATGGGCCGGCGAAGGCGTGCCGTCTCCGTTCGTCTTGGGCGAGTGGGTTTCGATCGGACCCAGCCAGCCCACGATGAGACTTGTAAACGGCGTCGCCAGATTGGCCATCGCGGTGAACGGCGGCAATAGCGTTGCGAGAAGCCGTTCGGGCGCTCGGCGCACGACCAGCGCAGGCACGAGATGGGCCGCCACCAGCAGAAGGCCCGTGCTCAGCAGGAACACGATGAGGCCCGGTCCCCAGCCGGTGCCGATCGGCTGCATCATCAGCACCACGGCGATAATCAGCAGAATGCCGCGCAGCAGGCGCGCCGGTACGAAGAACTTCAATGGGTCTTCGAGGTAGGCGGCAAGGCCGTCGGCCTCGCTCTCGCGCTCGGCCTCCAGGCGTTCGGGCAGGCGCATCAGCAGCCCAAACGCAGTCTCAACCACTGCGAGGTAAGCGATCGCGCACGCCACCAGAAAGACGGCTAAGGGAATCATCGCGTGTGGGATCGGGTCTGGCGACTGATCAGACCGACAGGCAATCCCGCGCGCCTGCGCAGCTGATCTTCCGCCCTTCGCATCTCTCCCCGATCGTGCTCGTGATCGTATCCCAGAAGGTGAAGGAGGCCATGGAGCGCCAGCGTCTTGAGTTCGGTGGACTCGGAATGCCCCTGCGCCTTCGCCTGTCGTGCCGCCACGCCTCGCGCGATGGCGATGTCACCAAGCACCCCGGGCGTCCCGGCGGGAAAAGAGAGCACGTCCGTGGCGTAGTCGGCCCGGCGATACTGAGAATTCATTCGCCGCATCGCGGCGTCTGTAACCAGTGCGATCGTCAGGTGCCCGCGCGCGCGGGCCGGCGCGTGCGCTGCCACCCATCGGCCCAGCGACGAGGATGGCAGTGGACGGCCCCGCCCGTCGGTCACGGCGACCTTCAAGCCACGCGGCGTCATTGTCAGGGCTTCGCCTGGGCGGTGTACGCGTCGTAGGCGCGAACGATTTTCTGAATCAGCGGATGCCGCACCACATCGTGCTCCGCGAATCGGATGACGGCGATCTCTTCGATGCCGGCCACGATTTTCAAGGCTTCGACCAGGCCCGACGTCTTGCCCGCCGGCAAGTCGATCTGGGTAATGTCGCCGGTGATGACGGCCTTCGAACCAAAGCCAAGCCGCGTCAGAAACATCTTCATCTGCTCGGAGGTGGTGTTCTGCGCTTCATCGAGGATGACGAAGGCGTCATTGAGCGTCCGGCCGCGCATGAATGCGATCGGCGCCACTTCGATGGTCCCGCGCTCGAGTAACCGCTCGACGCGATCGGTGTCCAGCATGTCGTGCAGCGCGTCGTAGAGCGGACGCAGGTACGGGTTCACTTTTTCCTGGAGGTCACCGGGCAGGAATCCGAGCTTCTCGCCCGCTTCCACGGCGGGCCTGGCGAGGATGATCCTGTTCACCCGCTTGGCAAGAAGGTATGACACGGCCTGCGCCATGGCGAGATAGGTCTTGCCCGTGCCGGCGGGGCCCACGCCGATGACGATGTCGTGCGCTTCGATGGCGTCCAGATACGCGCGCTGCATCACGCTCTTGGGGACCACCTGCTTGCGGCCCGCGGAACGCGCGTTGTTGTTGCGCAGGAAGTACTCCTGCAACTCGATGTTCGGATTCTGCGTCAGCAACTGCGCGGCGGTCTTCACATCGCCCCGGCCAAAACGGTAGCCGGCGTCCAGCAGCTTCCCGAGCTGCGACATGATGTGTTCCGCGCGTCCCACCTCGTCTGCGCCGCCCTCGATGATCAGTTCGCCTCCATGCGTCTTCAAGCGCACGGATAGCGTTTCTTCGAGCGTCTTCAGGTGTTCGTCAAAGGGACCGTAGAGGGTTTCGAGCCCTTGATCGGGCATCGGCACGCGGCGGACAGCAGTGGCAGGCATTCAGGGGCAGGTCCAGTATACGAGAATCTCAAATCTCAAATCTGGAATCTGAAATCGGTAATCGGGCCATCTGAAATTTATCGGGGAATCGGCCAAAGGCCCGCGGCACCCCGTACGCCGCTGTCGTCGCCGTGCCTCGCGCGCATCAGCCGCGTGGCGACCGCGTCGGAGAATATCCACTGGCCCCAGAGGTTGGGTACGTGATCGTACAGGCGCTCGATCGCCGACAGGCCACCCCCGACCACGATGACTTCGGGGTCGACGATGTTGATAACGGTGGCCAATGCCCGGGCGAGCCGCGCTTCCCACCGGTCCAGCGTCTTCGCGGCGGCCTCGTCGCCCTGTGCGGCACGCGTCACAACTTCCTCGGCAGACAAATCAGCTCGGAGGTCATTTGAAGGTGACACTCGCGTGTAGTCACGAGCCAGCGCGGGTCCGGAAAGCCACGTCTCAATGCAGCCTGACCTGCCGCAGTAGCACGCGTCGCCGGGCAGCTCGGACGCGGCCGGCCACGGCAGCGGGTTGTGTCCCCACTCGCCGGCAATGCCGTTGACGCCCTCGATGAGCGCACCATTGGCAACGAGTCCGCCTCCAGTGCCGGTGCCCAGAATCACACCAAAGACGACCGCAGCTCCGGCGGCGGCTCCATCGGAACTCTCAGAGACCGCAAGACAATTCGCGTCGTTGGCCAAGCGCACGTGCATGCCGAGGCGCGCTTCCAAATCCGCCTGCAGCGGCCGGCCGTTGAGCCACGTTGAATTCGCGTTCTTGATGAGTCCGGTGACGCGTGACGGCGCACCGGGAATGCCGAGGCCGACCGAGCACGCAACGCCGACGGCCTTCTCGCCTTCAGCGACGAGCGTGGCAAGCTGCGTCAGTGTTCCTTCATAGTTGTCGCGAAGCGTTGGCACACGCGTCCGCCACAGTTCCCGCCCCTGGTCGTCGTGCACGATGGCGGAGATTTTCGTGCCCCCGACGTCGATACCGAGTCTCAACGGCGGTCA
>JBKJJZ010000530.1:0-6330 GCA_046597705.1 Vicinamibacterales bacterium
CGTTACGGCCTCGCATCGAACGCCTGGCCGTAACGACCCCGGCCCATCGGCCATCACACCCAGCGCTTGCGCCAGCTCGGCCGCTGCCACGAGCGCTTCCAGCGAACACTTCAAGACAAACTTGCGCGCGGTCAGGTTGTTGTAGGGACCGGTGTTAATCCAGAAGAGTTTTGTGTACCGCCGGATTTCGGCGAGTGTGGCTGGGTCGAATGCCGACGCGTCCAGGCTGGCCGCCCGCAGGATGGCCTCCAGGATGCCTCGCATCTCGAGGTTGTGGCGGTACCGCTGGTCGTAATAGATGTCGCGTCCGGCCAGCGCAGCCTGCGAGAGATGCCACGCCAGAATCTTCTGATCGGTGGGGAGCGACGAAAACCCGTCGGCGTACAGCTGCACCACCGCCGCGTCATCAATTTGTTCGAGCAGGTACGGTCGATTCTCAGAATTCATATTTCTCGCGGTGCGCAGGCGTCCTGACGTTCCATTTCAGCTCGGCTTCGATGCGCGCCTTCAAAGTATCCATCGGGCCTGGCTCGCCGTGGACCAGACACAAGGTGGACGGGGGTTTGCTGAACCCTTTGAGCCAGCGCATCATTTCATTGCTGTCGGCGTGCGACGACATGGAATCGAGCGCTTCGATGCGCGCCTTCACCACCACTTCTTCGCCGTGAATCCGCGTCAACTGCGCGCCGTCTTTCAGGAGGCGGCCGCGCGTGCCCACACCCTGAAAGCCGGCAAACAATACGGTGTTGCGCGCATCCGGCAGTACGCGTTTCAGGTGATGCAGCACTCTGCCGCCCGTCGCCATGCCACTTGCCGAAATCACGATGCTGGGCCGCGGGTCGTCCTGTACCTGACGCGATTCCGGGATCGAGGCCACCACACGAAGGCGCGCCGTGAGGAAATTCCGAAGCCCTTCATCCAGTTCGTGCATACGGTCGCGATACTCCGCCAAGGCTTCGGCGGCCATCGGACTGTCTACATAGACCGGCAGCTCGGGTATGGCCTTCTTCTCTTCCAGATGCCGGACCCAGTAGAGCAGTTCCTCGACGCGCCCAAGCGCAAAGGCCGGAATCACAATCTTTCCCTTACGATCCACAGTCTCGTTGACAATCCTCGCCAACCGTTTCCCTTCGTCATCGGCCTCGTGGACACGATCGCCGTAGGTGGACTCCATGAGCACGATGTCGGCGTCCGGCACCGGCGATGGGTCCGGTAGTACCGGCCGGCCGTAGCGGCCCAAGTCGCCGCCAAAAAGAATCGTCCGGCCTGTCTCAGCAATCGTGATGCGGGCGTACGCCGACCCCAGCAGATGGCCGGCGTTCAGGAACTCCAGCTCGATCCCTGGAGCAATCGGTATCGGCCGGTTGTAGCCGACCGGCTGAAGCTGCAGCATCGCCCGAGCCGCATCAGCCGCGGTGAACAAAGCCAAAGCGGGCCGGTGCTTGGTGTAGCCCTTGCGATTTGCGCGTTCGGCATCTTCTTCCTGCAGACGCCCGGCGTCTGCCATGACAATCTTCGCAAGGTCGGCCGTGCCTCCCGTGCAGAAGATGCGGCCCTTGAAGCCCTGCGCGACCAGCCGCGGCAGGTGTCCGCAGTGATCCAGATGGGCATGCGTCAGGACCACGACATCGATCGAACCTGGGGGAACGGCAAACGGTTCCCAGTTGCGTTCGCGGATCGCCTTGAGCCCCTGGAACAGGCCGCAGTCCACAAGCACTCTCGTGTGTCCAACCTCCAATAGGTGCTTCGAGCCGGTCACTGTTCGCGCTGCGCCCAGAAATGTCAATGTCATGCAAAGAACCCCGCCTGGCCACCGGTGTGCCAAAACAGTATGGTGTCGGTTGTTGAAAAACGGTCTCGCCTGATACGTTCGATGAGTCCGGCCATTGCCTTCGCGGTGTAGACCGGGTCCAGCAGGATGCCTTCGTGCCTGGCCACGAGCGTCAGGGCCTCGTGCGACGCGTCGGTCGGAACGCCATACCCGTCCCCCACGAAGCCGTCGTCTACTTCCACTTCACGGTCGGCCCCAAGAGCTGAGCGAGAGCCACCCAGACGTTCCGCTAGGGACTCGACGATACCGCGGACTGTTGCTGCCAGCGTCGCGGATGGTTCATCGGCGCTGATGCCAACCACGCGCGCTTTGAGTCCGTACAGTGCGCATCCGGCAATGAGGCCCGCCTGAGTTCCACCAGAAGATGTGGAGTGAACGATGACGTCCGGACGCAGACCCGAGGTCAGGATTTCCTGGATGCCGAGAGCGAAACCTGCCGCTCCGAGCGGCGTGGACGCACCCAGTGGGATCACATACGGCCGGCGTCCTGCCGTCGTCAATTCGTTCGCGACGGCGTCCATCGTTGAGCTCCGCTCCTCACGCGACGATGTGTAGCGAACCTCGGCGCCGAACAACTGATCGAGCAGTGCATTGCCTGTCGGCCGATACTGTTGAGTACCGTTGACCACGAGCACGACGCGCAGACCGAGTGCAGCGCCAGCGGCGGCCGTGGCCCGGCAGTGATTGGATTGCAGGCCACCGCAGGTGATGAGTGTGTCGGCACCAGCGGCCTTCGCCTCCGCCAGCACCGTCTGCAGTTTCCGAACCTTGTTGCCACCCATGCCGAAGGACAGCAGGTCATCGCGCTTCATGTACAACTCTGGCGAGGATGGGCCCAACACCGAGCGCAACCGGGCGAGCGTGTCGATTGGTGTGGGATGTGGAGCAAGCGTCACACGAGGCAGGGATGTCAGCGACGCGAGCGCGGTGGCCACAGAGGGCAGTTTATACTTGCCGTGCTCGGGTGCTCTAGTGCCCTTGTGCTCAAGTGCGAATGTTCAAATGACGGCGAATCCCCTTGTTGAGGCCCTCCAGACGACGCCGAACGTGTTGTCGGTCGAGCTGCGTCCACCTCGCGCCGAGCTTGGCTCCGCAGCGGGGATGGATGCGTGGATCGACACGTATCACGCGGTCAAAGGACTCGTGCGCGATCGGATGTTCGTCTTCCTGACAGACAGTGCGGTGGGTGCCAAGGAAGAGAACAACCTTCGTCATTTAGTGATTAATCTTGGATCTGATGTTCCGCGCAGTCATGTCATTCCGTTTCTGACCACCAAGCACTCGCGCGAGTACTGCCTGTCGTACTCCGAGACTGCGCTGCACCAGGGGTTTTCGACAATGGTGGTGTTGGGTGGAGATAAGTCGGTGGGACCGCCGCGATGCGTGGAGCACGCGTGGCAGTTGCGCGAAGACATTCGTGCGCACGTGCCCGAGCTGGCCCTGGGCGGTTGGGCCAATCCGCACCAGAACCCTGATTCCCAGGTGGCCTACCTGGCAGACCCCCACTTTTCGGCGGAGTTCTACCTGACACAAGTGGTCTCACACCACGACTTGCCGAAGGTCGAAGCGTTCCTCGCCTCCCAGCAGCGCGCCGCAGTAGCGACCCCGGGGATCTTCGGTGTCTTCTACTATCGCAGCGCAAACCCGAAAACACTGACGACGCTGCAGCAGTTCTTGACCGTGCCGGCTGCGGAGCTGACGGCCGAATTTGGAGCCGGCCAGAGCGCCGAAGCGATCTGCGCCCGGTCAATCCGCGAACTTCGAGCGGCAGGCGCGCAGCACATCTACGTCTCAAACCTGCCCACACGAGGGACCCGACAGACGTTAGAAAGGATTCTTTCGCTCGTCTAAAGGTGCGATACGTAGGGCGTCCCTTCAGGGGCGCCGTGAATTGGCGCGGCTAAAGCCACGCCCTACGTACTACAGGCAAGTGAAAACTGCTCCCGACAACACAGGAACTAGAAGGCGTGACCCCAGGTCCCATCGAAGACGAAGTCTGACGCCTTGCGCCGGCGTCTTGGGGCGACTTCGGCTGCACGATGTTTGTCGCTGGCGAGGGTGTCGGGCGAACCGGGATAGCCGACGGCCATCACCACCGCCGGTTCGAACCCGTCTGGAACCTGACAGACCTCTCGGGCGATGTCATGGTTGAAGCCTTCCATCTGCCTGATGGCCAGACCCTGTGACTGTGCCTGAATTGTGAGGTAGGCCACGGCTTGACCCGCGTCGTAGTACGCGTGGCGATTTGTTTCGCCGGTCCGTTCAACCACCATCTGCACGGCCGTCAGAATCAGTGCGGGCGCGGTGCTGGCCCATGACTGATTGGTACTTCCCAGTGCGGAAAACAGCTTGTGATACGACTCGATCGAATGCTCCCGATGCGTCACGACAAATCGCCAGGGTTGTTCGTTCCGTGAGGACGGCGCCCATCGCGCGGCTTCGAAAAGCCGCCAGAGGTCGTCGAGCGAAACGGCGCGCCCCGCATCAAACGCGCGCGGGCTCCATCGCTCGCGGATAAGTGCGAGCACGTCATGGTCCGCCGCCGCATGCTTGGGATGTGTCATTTACTTACCGAAGGTCACTTCGAGGCGCGCGTCTTTCAGTATCATCTCAGGTAATGGCTCAGTTTCTCGACACGGTTCCCTTCTCCGGAATAATCCGCATTCGCGACATGATGTACTCGGTTGACCGGCCCTTCCGGCTCGACCAGGGCGACGTCAGTTTTGACGCCCCCGAATCCGTCAAAGCGGCTCTTCGCAAAGGGATTGACGAGAATCGCACCCACTACGTCCAGACCACCGGCATTCCACCGCTGCTGGATCTGCTGGTGGAGAAGATGCGGACCAGGAACGGCATCCCCATCGGCGGCGCTGACGAAGTGATGGTGACCAACGGCGGCATCCACGCGCAGTACATCGCATGCCTGGCTCTGCTGGAACCCGGCGATGAAGTGCTGGTGCCCGATCCGTGCTGGCCACCCACCGTGAGCAACATCCTGGCCGCCCAGGCCGTACCGGTGCCCTATCCGGTGTACGAAGACCGCGGCTGGCGCCCTGATATGGACGAACTGGCGCGCCTCGTTACGACGAAGACCAAGGCAATCCTGATTAACACGCCCAGCAATCCGACCGGCGGCATCATGACTCGCGAGGATCTTGACGCCCTTGCGGCGTTGGTCACCGCGCGCAACCTTTGGCTGTTCACAGACGAGGCCTACGAAGACGTGGTCTTCGATGGTGAGCACCTGAGCATCGCGTCATGGCCCGGCCTCTACGATCGGACCATCCCGCTCTACACAATGAGCAAGACCTATGCGATTACCGGGCTGCGACTCGGCTACCTCGCGATCAAAGACAAGAAGATCAACGAGCGCGCCAGAAAAATCGTTTCTCTGACCACGTCGAACGTGTCGTCGCTGGTCCAGTACGGTGCTATTGGCGCGTTGCAGGGTCCTCAGGACGTGATCGACGACTTCCGAACGGAACTGAAGGCCAGGCGCGAACTGTTCTACTCGAAGCTCCCCAAGGCATCGAAGGGAATCCTCAGCGGCGAGCCGCCGGCAGGCGCGTTCTACGGGTTCGTGAAGATCGATCCCGCGTGGAAGTCGCCGCTGCCAGGTGCACCGGAATCACAGTCCTGGGCGATGACCGAGTTCCTCATCAAGCGCGGCCGAATCGGCTGTGTGCCAGGCGTGGACTTCGGCTCACGAGGCGAAGGACACCTGCGGTTCTGCTTCGCGCGCGATCGCAAGGAGATTGACGGCGCGCTCGAATCGATGGAAGCCTGTCTTTAAAGAGCTTCGCCTCCGAGCTCATTTCGCGATAAGCGCCGTCTTGACGAAGCCCTCGCCCATGGGCCCGAGCACCTTGATGTAGCCGTCCTTGGCAACGCCCATGATGACCAGCTCGTCGGTCTTCTTGAGCGAGGCAATGACCTTGGACGTGTCGCTCGCGGTGGCCATCAGCTTCACGCCATCGATCTTCGAGTGGATGACGTCGCCTTCGTTGAAACCGCCGCCTGCTGCCGGTGCTTCGCCGCCGCCCAGCGCCGCCACTTTGTCAGCCGACATGGGCTTCAGCGATGAGCTCGTCACCTTCCCGACGATGCCGTTGTAGTTGTCGAGCAGGCTGGCGGCAATGACCTTGCCTTCAGCGGTGCTGGAATACGCGCCCGCGCCACCAAGCAACCCGCCCGCGATGCCCAGGCCGCCGAGGCTGAAGTCTCGCTGCCGGGCTTTGCCTTCGGCAGACGCCACCTGCACGCCGGTGCGCGTGGACGAGAGCGTCAGACTGGACTGCGCCTCCTTGAACTTGACGCCACCACCTATGCCGATCCCGACTTTCTTGCCAAGGCCGCCGACCAATCCGCCGCCCGCACCACCGGCGTTGTTGTCCGCGAACTGGACGTAGGGCGTGATGACATAGTCAGCGGCCACCAACTGGCCCTTGCCCATGTTGGAACCCGACTGCAATTCGCCAGAGGCCCCAAGCGCGCGTTCC
>JBKJJZ010000573.1:0-5210 GCA_046597705.1 Vicinamibacterales bacterium
CGCTGCCGTTCGAGAATGCGGCGGGCAAGCTTCAAGCCTTCCCGGGTGTTCGTGTAGTACGGGCCGACCCGCACGCGGCCCAGATGGGCAAGTGGCACTTCCTCGGCTGAGTCGTGAAACAGCACGACGTTGAGGGCGTCACCGGGGTATTGATGCTTGATGAGGTTCGTCAGGGCCAGTGCCACCCTCTTGGCCGGCGTGAATCGGTCTTCGCCGTACAACACCATGCTGTGGCTGCAGTCGAGCAGCAACACCGTGGCACACGAGCTTTGATAGTCGCCCTGGGTGACCATCAGATCTTCGTGATCGACGTCCAGGCCGGCCCCGCGCCGGACGGCGTTGAGAATGGTTGCGGACGCATCCAGGTTCATGGTGTCGCCGAATTCGTACGGGCGCGGCGGCCCCCCGGCCTCGATTCCGGTCGCCAGTTCGCGAGTGTCATGGCGGCCGGCGCTGCTGCGGCCGATCGATCCCAGCAGATCGCGCAGCGCTCGATACCCGAGAAAATCAAGCGCCTTGTCAGTCACCTCGAACCGGCCTGTTGCGTCCGTCTGCGTGGCTTCACCGGCGGCGCCCGGACCCGGCTGCGAAGGCGGAGTGCCGGTCGTCGAGACGAAGCCCTGGTCGGTCAGCTGCTCGATGACTTTCTGCACCATCTCTTCGATGCGGGCTCGCGCCTGCTCGTCGGTCGGTTCCTTCATCAGCCTCTGCAGCATCTCGTCCGACATCACTCCGCCGTTGAGCAGTGCGTCGAGAACGGCGTCATGCAGCGCCTGCATGGACTGGTCGGCATCACTTTGCGGATCCCACGGATTGTTGAATCCGCTTGAGAGCAGGAGGTCGGACAGCCGCGAGACGAGGGCTTCCATGTCCAGCCCCTCGAGCAGCTCCTCGATGAATTTTCCGTACCGGTATTTCATCGAGCCTCAGTTGTAGTACTTCTTGCGGCTCTTCGACCCCTGCGGTTCCTCGCTGTCGTCTTCCAGCATGGTGCGAAGTTCGGACTGGCGATTGTCATCACGGGCCCGGCTCTTTCGTTCATTCGGCGATCCTTCGATCCGGCCTTCATCCGTGCGGCTGATTTTCTTCATCGCACACAGACCCTCGAGCACGAAGTCTGCCAGCGACGCACGCCCTGCGGTTGACGGGCCGGCCGTCACGCCCATGCGCGCCAGCAGTTCCTCGAAGCCTTCGATTGGCGTCGTCGCTGCGATCAATTCCTCGGCGGGCGTGGTGTCGGATGAGTCGAGCGTGCCGCCCTGGTCGAACCAGGCGATCACCGGTTTCAGGTTCGTGTGAGAGGTGTAGCCGTCGAAGACGTTGGCCACCGCCGATCGCACGAGTTCGCGCGCGACTGCTTCAGCTCCCTTGAGTTCGCCCTCATATTCCAGTTCGATCTTGCCGGTGAGGGCTGGCAGCGAGGCGTAAAGATCGCTGACGCGAGGCACCACCACCGGCTCGGCGCAGAGGGCGGCGCGGCGCTCCGCGTTCGACACGACATTTTCCAGAGCCGTAATCGACAGTCGCTGGCTGACGCCAGAGCGGCGATCCACCTTCGAGTCCTGCCTCGCCTGAAAGGCGATCTCTTCGACGACCTCGCGGATGAAGTCCGGCACGTCAATGGGCACCGCGGGCACGCCGGGAGAGCCGGACGGCCGCTGGGTCCAGGCCTCCTGAGTGGTGATGCTGATGGCCTCGCCCCGAGTGCGGGGATAGTGGGTGCGCACCTCCGAACCGATACGGTCCTTGAGAGGCGTGATGATCTTCCCGCGCGCGGTGTAGTCCTCTGGATTTGCCGAGAAGACGAGGACCACGTCCAGGGGCAGCCGAACGGGGTAGCCTTTGATCTGCACATCCCCCTCCTGGAGGATGTTAAAGAGGCCCACCTGAACTTTGCTCGCAAGGTCCGGCAACTCGTTGATGGCGAAGATGCCGCGGTTCGCCCGGGGCAGGAGCCCGTAGTGCATGGTCCGCGCGTCACCAAGCTCGAAGCCGGACTTGGCGGCTTTGATCGGGTCCACGTCGCCGATCAGGTCCGCGATCGTGACATCCGGCGTAGCGAGCTTCTCCACGTAGCGGCGTCCCGCATCGCGCCAGACAATCGGCAGTGCGTCGCCCTCCACGGCCACGCGCGATTGACACGGGCCGCAAATCGGCGACAGGGGATCGTCGTGAATCTCGCATCCGGGGATGACGGCAATTTCCGGATCGAGCAGGCAGGTGAGGGCCCGCAGCAGTCGCGTCTTCGCCTGGCCACGCAGCCCCAGCAGGATGAAGTTATGTTTGGACAGGATCGCGTTCACCAGCTGCGGGACAACGGTGTCGTCATAGCCGATGACGCCGGGAAAGAGCGGGCCTCCGGCACGAAGGCGGGCGAGCAGGTTCGAGCGCAGTTCATCCTTGACCGAACGGCGCGGCCGGGAGCCGGATGCGATCGCTCGCTTGAGTTCTCCGAGCGTGGACGGTAGTGTCGCAGTGTGGGCCATCCTTTGAACTATAGTGCGAAGGCGCTGCCAACGTGACGTTGTTGTCGTCCGACCGGGTGGTGGCCATCGCCCATCGTGGCGGATCTGCGCTGCGTCCGGAAAACACGCTCCTCGCATTCGATCACGCTGTTTCCTTGGGCGTTGACGGCCTGGAGTGCGACGTCCAGTTATCTCGGGACGGCGAGGCCGTGCTTATTCACGACCCGACACTGCAACGCACCACTGACGGTGCCGGTGCCGTGAAGGATTTCACTGCCAACGAGCTTGCGAGTCTGGATGCCGCGGCGCAGTTCGGCGCGGAACGCGGATGGCCCTATCGCGGGCAGGGTATTGGAGTTCCGACGCTACGCTCGGTATTGAGCCGCTATCCTGAAATGCCTTTTGTTGTGGAAATCAAGGGTGACCAGCCGGAGGTCGCCGATCGCGCGCTGGCCCTCATTCGAGAGGCGAAGGCTGATGACCGGGTCATCATGGCGGGCTTCTCCCAAGCAGTGGTGGCGCACATTCGACGAGTGGCTCCGCACCTGGCAACAAGCGCGTCCCGCCCGGAGGTGCAGTCCGCACGGCTGCGTTCGTGGCTGCGGATGAAACCTCGCCTCACCGGGTACCGCTTGCTGCAAGTCCCTTTCCGTTTCCGGGGGCGCCAGGTATTAACGCGCTCGTACGTGCACGCCGCCCGGCGCGCTGGAGTCCCCGTGCATTCCTGGATCGTCGATAGGCCTGAAGACCTTCAGGCGATCATCGAATGGGGTGTCACCGGCCTCATCAGTGACCGGCCAGACGTGGCTGTTGAGGCGGCTCGATCGGCAAACGCCCTTCGCCACTCGCGATAGGCCGTCTGTCGCGATATGCTTTCGCCCGGTGAAGGTGAGGTTTCGGTTCCACTGGCTCGGGGCCGCGATGTTTCTCGTCGCGTTCGTCACGACTCAAGAAATTCCGGAGGCGCGGACGGGCGGCCCCTCTCAGGTCCTGCAGGGAACGGTCGATACCGCCGGCAAGACCGGCGCGCAGTTGTATGGCGATACGTGCGCCGCCTGCCATGGCCTGGATGGCAAAGGCAAAGAGGCCGGCGCGCTCGGGTTCGACGTGCCCACACCGGACTTCACCGACTGCAACTACGCCAGCCGTGAGCCCGACGCAGATTGGGTCGGCATCGCCCACGAAGGCGGACCGGTGCGCGGATTTTCGAAACACATGCCGGCATTTGGCGGCGCCCTGAGCGAGGCCGATCTCTACAAGATCATTGGGCACATACGCACGATGTGCCAGGTCGCGGCCTGGCCGCGGGGCGAACTCAACCTGCCGCGCGCCATGTTCACCGAGAAGGCCTATCCAGAGGACGAGGCGGTGGTCACTATGGGGTTTGGCCGGTCACCCGGCGAAGTCACGACCGACATCGTCTATGAAAAACGATTCGGCGTGCGCAACCAGATGGAGATCAAGGCGCCCTTTGGCGCCTCGCGCGATGGCGGCTCCTGGTCGGGTGGTGGTGGTGACCTGGCATTCGGACTCAAGCGCACGCTGGCTCACAGTCTGGCGCGTGGGACGATCTTCGCGGTGGCTGGTGAAATCGCGCTGCCGACCGGTGACGAAGCCGCGGATTTGTCGTCAGGCACCCCGATATTTGAGTCGTTCCTCGCGCTTGGCAAGATGCTGCCATCCAACAGTTTCATTCAGACCCAGGGCGGCGTCGAATTACCTTTTGACACCGCCAAGGCTGGACGCGAAGCATTCTGGCGCGTGGCAACCGGCAAAACCTTTACGCAGAACGGGCCATTCGGTAGATCTTGGACGCCCATGCTGGAGGTGTTGGCTGCGCGTGAACTCGAGAAGGGCGCCAAGATCGAGTGGGACTTTGTGCCGCAGGTGCAGGTGTCGCTGAACACGCGGCAACATTTGATGCTTGGTGTTGGTTGGCGTACGCCGCTGACTGAGCGGCGCAGCCGGTCATCGCGGCTGATGGTTTATTTCCTGTGGGATTGGTTTGATGGGGGGCTCCGTGCGGGTTGGTAGAGTCGTAATCGCCGCGAGCGCGTTCCTCTGGATGACCACCCTCGTCGTCAGCGCTCAAATGAGCTCGGAGGCGAAACGTCTCCATCAGGCCAACTCCGCCTCTCAACTCTTCGAGCCGGCCGACACATGCATGGCCTGCCACAACAATCTGATCACGCGCACCGGCGAAGACGTGTCGATCTTCACGGACTGGCGCGCGTCCATGATGGCCAACTCGTCGCGTGACCCGTATTGGATGGCCGCCGTCAGGCGTGAGGTGATGGATCACCCGGCCGAGGCCAGTGCGATCGAGGACGAGTGCTCGGTCTGCCACATGCCGATGACCACGTTCCCCGAGCGTGCCGCAGGGCGGAAAGGACGGGTCTTCGATCACCTGCCGCTGGGCCGGCAGGACGACGATGACGCGAAGCTGGCCGCAGATGGTGTGTCCTGCACGGTGTGCCACCAGATTCAGGCCGCGAACCTCGGCACGCCCGCGAGCTTTACCGGGGGCTACGTGATCGACGTCAGCGACAAACCCGGCTCGCGACGCCTGTTTGGTCCGTTCCTCGTGGATACGGGCCGCACTCGGGTGATGCAGTCCTCATCCGGTTTCCAGCCCACGCAATCGGCCCACGTGCAGAAGTCCGAGCTGTGTGCCACGTGCCACACGTTATCCACACGGGCACTTGCGCCGGGCTCGAACGGCGTCAGGCTGCCCGAACAGATGCC
>JBKJJZ010000013.1:0-15026 GCA_046597705.1 Vicinamibacterales bacterium
AGCCATCGTGTCCGAGCCTACGTCGACGTTCTTTGGAAGAATCCTCGGCTGGGTCAGCATGACGCCCGGCGCGACAGCCGTGGATTCTACCAAAGAACGTCGACGTAGGCTCGGACACGATGGCTTCAACGTAACTCGTGTTTCCCGCGAACGGGCCGGAAGCGGGACCGCGGTTGATGACAACCGTCGTCGTGCCGCCGAGCCGGGTCGGCACGAAACCATGAGCACCAACCTGCTGGTCAGCAAATGCTTCGAGACTGGCTTGCGCGGCACCGGTGTTGCGGATGATTTCAATCGCGGCACTCTTGGCCGCCGCGTCAGCGGCTGCGTGCAACCGGTTGCGTTTGGCGAACATGAATGACGCATCCAGCGTCAGCGCGCTGATCCCCAGCATGGCAACCATCGAGACTGCGGCAAGAACCAGGATCTGTCCAGACTCCTGGCCGCGTTTTCGCACCCGGGTCGATTGGGTGACCATGGTAGGAATCGTAGCAACCCGTCATGAGAAACGAGATGGCCCGAACGGTGGCGCGCCGATAGCCCGAAGGTGGATACGCGGGTAGCATGTCGGTGCAGGCCATCACCTGCGCTTGCGAAATGGCCAGATGAAGTGAGACCAGTAGTTGTCACGAATGTGCGTGTCACCCAGTCCGTACTGCTCGGGCCAGCGCTCATCAGGGCAATGGTAAGTGCCCAGAATCCTGTCGATCCACGGCAGGTGCACGGCGAAGTTCTTGTCGCGGGCTTCAGCCTGCGCACTGTGATGCCAGTGATGAAAACGCGGCGTCACGATCCATCGCTCAATACTGCCAAAACGGAATCGGACGTTCGCGTGAATAAAGACCGCATGAAACGACACGAACACCAGATACGCGTACACGGGGGCGGTGGCGAACCCGAGAAGGGCGATCGGCACGAACGTGAAACCGCGCGTGATCACCACGTCCACCAGATGCAGCCGGGAACCAGCGAGCCAGTCGATATCCTCGCTGGAATGATGGATGGCGTGGAACCGCCACAGAAATGGAACGCGATGGAAGAGGCGATGCATCGTGTATTCGCCCAGGTCCGCCACCAGCACGATGAGCAGGAATTGGACGATCCAGGGCAGAGACGAAACCGTGGCTTGTAGTTGAGGCGCCACCACGAGACGAGCAGCGGCCGCCGCGGGCGCCAGCGTGAGCCAGGCCGACATTTGTACCAGCAAGTGGCTCATGAAGAAATGCACCACGTCGGTCGTCCAGCCCGGCCTGAATGTGGACTGTGATGGCCGCTGCGCGAACACGCGTTCCATGGGCACGAAGACCAGCGCCAGCAGAAACACGTTGAGCAGGAACCAGTCGAGACCCAGGCCGACACCATCGCTTGCGACGCCGCCCACCGGCACCGACGCTCCTGCCAGGGCCGACGCGACCAGCGCGAGGCCCATGCCCGTAAACCCCAGGACACGTCGTCGCCTGAGTAGCGCGCTGAGCATGCCGAAAAAGAACGCCGCGCCAATGACCGTCGCCAGCAATGGGCGAATCCAACTCAACGAGTAGACGGCGCGCACGGCCGGTGATGTCAACGCTGCCGGCAGGTGGAAGCACGCCACCGCGCCGACGGCAAGCAGGCCCAGAAAAACGGCGATCGTGCCGCTGGCCCAACCGCTGCCAAATCTGGTCTCGTCCTGATCGTCAAAGGCACGCGCCAGCCAGCGATCGAGTGCGGGACGATTGTCGAGTGGCGGCGGCATGCCTGGGGGGATCATACTGTCTGAGTAGCGCGCGCTACGATGAGGTGGTACCGCATGCGCAGGTTCACAACCGCCGCGATCGTGATGGTGAGTCTTCTGGCGCCGGCCTGCGCGAAGGACGCGCCGCTGCCGCTGCCTGCTGATTACCGCCAGCAGGTGGACGCATTCCGCGTGAAGCGCGGACACGAAATCATCGCGCCCACGGGCTGGGCGGCTCTGGTGGGCTTGCACTTTCTGACGCCGGGCACGCACGTGGTCGGCAGCGCGCCCGGCAGCGACGTTCTTCTCACTGGACCTTCGGCGCCTCCAATACTCGGAAACGTGACAGTCACTGCCGGCACGAACGGCGCCGCCAGCACCGCGCGGCTCGTGGTGGCGCAGGGTGTTGAGGCTCGCCGAGGCAGCGAGATCCTCACCGACACCGAGCTGAGACCGGGAGGTGGTCCTGATGCTTACGTCTCGGTCGGCGCGATGTCGATGACGCTCATCAGACGAGGTGACCGCCTGGCACTTCGCGTCTGGGACGCACGGGCGCCTTCGCTCACGTCGTTGTCGAAACTGGACTGGATGCCGATCGATGAAACATGGCGCGTGCAGGGCCGCTTCGAGTCTCATCCTCCGGGACGCACGATGAAGATCCTCAATGTCCTGGACGAACTGGTCGATATGCCGAATCCGGGCGTCGTCGTGTTCTCGATCGACGGGCGTGAACACCGGCTGGAGGCGCTCCTCGAGTCAGACGACGCGAAGGAACTCTTCTTTCTGTTCCGCGATGGGACCAGCGGAAAAACCACCTATGGCGCTGGACGGTATTTGTATTCGCCTCTCCCGCAGGACGGCCGCGTCATCCTCGACTTCAATCAAGCGAAAAACCCGCCGTGCACATTCACCAACTTCGCCACGTGCCCGCTGCCACCCAAGGGCAACGTCCTGGCAGTTGCCGTGAACGCCGGAGAACTGGATCACCCGCACAAGTAGTTCGGAGGCCGGGTCTTGAGACCCGGCACCACCTGTACACTTATCCGCGTGCAGGCGCGCTTCGATTTCGAACCGGGGAAGGGTCGCGCGCCGCTGCTGTTTCGGCACCCAATACGGGTGGTGACCGCGCGCTCACTGGAAGAAGTACCTTCAGCGATGGCGGCCGTGGAGCAGGGCCTTCGCGACGGTCTCTATGCGGCCGGCTATGTCAGCTACGAGGCGGCCTCGGCGTTCGATTCGGCTCTCGCCGCCCAACCTCCGTCACACTTGCCGCTGGTGTGCTTCGGGCTGTTCACTGCAGCAGAGGAGGCCGCGCCGCTCGGGGAGGGGCGCCTGCCGGCTCAAGTCGAATGGACCCCGGCGCTCTCACCCGAACGTCATGCCGAGGGCGTGGCGGCGGTCCGGGAAGCTATCGCTGCCGGCGACACCTACCAGACCAACTACACGTTTCGACTCAACGCCACACTGGATGTGACGGAGCTCGACGCGCTGTATCAGCATCTGTCGCGCGCCGAACGCGTGCCTTACGCGGCCAGCGTCGACATCGGAGAGTGGCGGCTGCTTTCGTTGTCGCCAGAGTTGTTCTTCCGGCTCGACGGTTCACAACTGGTCACGCGTCCAATGAAGGGTACCGCACCGCGCGGCCGATGGGCGGTCGAGGATGCCGCTCTTCGCGATGCACTGGCGGCATCCGAAAAGAACCGCGCCGAGAACGTCATGATAGTGGACCTGTGCCGAAACGATCTGAGCCGCGTGTGCCAGGTCGGCTCCGTCCGCGCGACGTCCTTGTTCGACGTTGAGCCGTACCCCACCGTGTGGCAAATGGTCTCCACGGTGGAAGGCGCGCTGAACCCCGGCACGCGCCTCAGCGAAATCTTTGGCGCGCTGTTTCCCGCAGGCTCGATTACAGGAGCGCCGAAGGCCAGCAGCATGGGTGTGATTGTGGCGCTGGAGCATGCACCGCGCGGCGCCTATTGCGGCGCGATCGGGTTTGCCACGCCCGATGGGAAGGCGATGTTCAACGTCGCGATCAGGACGATGACGGTGAATCTGGCCAGTGGCCGCGCCGAATACGGCGTCGGTGGCGGCATTACCTGGGACTCGGTCGCCCGGGACGAACATGCCGAGGCACTCAACAAGGCCGCCTGCCTGGTCGTGCGTCCCCCGTTCGCCCTCATCGAGACCCTTCGCGTTGAAGGAGGAATCGCGGTGCGCGGCGATCGTCACCTGGCGAGGCTCGCAGAATCGGGCGCCTTCTTCGCGTTCGCGTGCGACGTGCAGCAGGCTCGTGACCACCTCGATCACTGTGCGGCTGTCCATGAGACGGGCGCATGGCGTGTGCGGCTCGAACTCGCCCCGAATGGGCGCGTGTCGCTGACATGCGTCGCACTCGATTCGGCCGGCGCCGGGCCCGAGC
Source organism: Vicinamibacterales bacterium (assembly GCA_046597705.1). GTDB lineage: Bacteria > Acidobacteriota > Vicinamibacteria > Vicinamibacterales > SCN-69-37 > SYFT01. The sequence continues at coordinate 4,131 of JBKJJZ010000013.1, forward strand.
GCGTTGTGTTAGCCTCACGCTCGGTGGACAGTCGCGACCGATTCCTTTGCCACAAGACCACGCGTCGCGAAGTGTACGACCACCATCGATCGGCGCATCCCGAGGCCTTTGATGTGCTCCTCTGGAATGAGCGCCGTGAATTGACCGAATTCACGCGCGGCAACCTGGTCGTGGAACTCGACGGTGCGCGATGGACGCCTTCCCGATCAAGCGGCCTGCTGGCTGGCGTATTCCGCGGCGAACTTCTGGATGCAGGCACAATTCATGAGCGCGTCCTGACGGTCGAAGACCTGGCACACTGCACAAGACTCTGGTTCATCAACAGCCTTCGCGAGTGGGTCCCGGTTCTCCGATGAGCCGCGTGCGCTGGGTCTGGCTCGTGCTCTTCCTCGTGGTGTTGCTGCGCACCGCCTGGCTCGGTGACGATGCGCTGATCAGCTTGCGGACCGTGTTGAACGTCACGCACGGCTACGGACTCACGTTCAATGCCGCCGAGCGCGTGCAGACCTTCACGCATCCCCTGTGGCTCGGACTTCTGACCGTCGCGTACGGGATTGTCGGCAACATCTTCTACGCCACGTTCGCTCTGGCCATCCTGACCTCGCTGTTCGTATTTGCCCTGGTGCTTCGTTCAGCACGCACCTTCCCGCAACTCTGGATTGCCGGTGGCGTATTGCTGGCCTCGCGCGCCTTTGTGGACTATTCGACGTCCGGTCTGGAGAATCCCCTGACGGCCCTCGTGGCCATGACCACGGTCGCCTGGGCGTTTCGGGAGCCGCGTGGCAGATGGTGGCTGACGGGTATCTGGCTCGGCGTGAGTGCGGCGTATCTCACTCGGCCAGATGCCGTGATGCTGCTGCTGCCCGTCGCCATTTCCGCGGCTGTCCGCTCGCGCCCATGGCGAGGAGCGGTGCTGTCCGTTGCGTTGGGGTTGATCCCGGCATTCGCGTGGTCGCTGTTCGCCCTGATCTATTTTGGGTTCCCGTTTCCGAATACGGCCTACGCCAAACTGGCCACCGACATTCATGCGTACGAGCGAATCCATCAGGGATTCCTGTACCTGCTTGATTCACTCAACCGTGATCCGATCACGCTGACGGCCATCGGCGCCGCGCTCGTGGTCTCGAGCATCGAGCGGTCTCGCGAGGCCCTGCTCACCGCCGCCGGCATCGTCGTCAGCCTCGCGTATGTGGTCTGGATTGGCGGTGACTTCATGAGCGGTCGTTTCCTGGCCGTGCCCGTGTTGATGGCGGTTTGGCTTCTGGTGCGGGCGCAACGCGTGGCCGAGATGGAGTGGCGGCCCGTCATGGTTGTGCTGGCGTTAGCCGCCGTGGCATCACCTCAGCTGCCGCTCCGGAGCAGCAGCAGCTTCGGCGCTCCCGAACCGCTCAGCGGGATCGTGGACGAGCGTGGCGTGTACTTTCACGACTGGAGCTTGCTGCGGTCGGATCGGGTGGCCTTTACCGAGCCCGAGTGGCCGCGCTGGGACGGCAATTCGAAGCCGGAGTACGTCCTCGACACGTGTGGTCTCATGGGCGCCGACGGCCTGTCGTGGGGGCCGCGTACCTACATGCTCGATGAGTGCGCGCTGGCCGATCCGCTGATGGCGCGATTGCCGGCGGCGTGGAACGTCGAGTGGAGGCCAGGGCACTTCCGCCGGATGATCCCTGACGGCTATCGCGAAAGCGTCTCGCGCGACACGAACGAATTGCGGGACCCAAAACTTGCTGAGTATTACGGCGCGCTCCGCAACGTCATCCGGAGCCACTCGCTCTGGTCGGCCGGCCGCCTCGGCACGATTTGGAGCATGAACGCCGGCACCTTTGACGATCGCATCGACCGCCGTTTTTACAAGTTTGGCGGCGAGCTGACCACCCTGGCTCAGTTGTCGGACGTGGCCGCGGACGGCTCGCCATGGAATGCGCCTGGGTCCCACCCGTTCAAGACGTTGCTGGCCATGCCCTGCGAAGACCACCCTGGCCGCCGCGTGATGGATATCTCGCTCGACTCCGACGATCGCTACCGGATCACGTTCCTCAAGCGCAATCGCATCATTGGCGCCGTGGTTGTTGACCCCGTGTCCAGAGACAAGCGCGTACCGGGACTTGCCAGCCGACTGGTCACGATTCCCGAACGCGCACGAAAGCTGGGCTTCGATACGATCGTTGTTGTGATGGTTGCGGGCGACGCCCGAAGGGCCGTCGGACACCTGTTGCTCGACGGCGAAGAGGCCACGGCCCTCGAACTGGGCCGCCGATTCGGCGCTTCGGCGAAATAATCGATGCCGTAGGGCGTCCCTTCAGGGGCGCCAAATTGACGCGGCTAAAGCCACGCCCTACCTTCGTTCACTGCTGCAGGCTGACGAAGATCAGGAACACAATCAACGCGGCCAGGACGAGGAAAAAAATCTTCCAGGCGCTCTTGGGATAGTTGCCTGCGATTTGTCCCGTATAGCCGTTGGCCACCACGTTGAATGTTCGCGGACCGTAGGTGTACGTCAGCAGCCAAATCGGCAGCAGCAGATGTTTGAACGTCTGGGCTGAGTACTCCGGTTGAATTTGCAGGTTCCGATACGTGTCGCCCGGCACCTGTTGCCCGCAGAGCTGTTCGAGCGCGCCGTGCATCTGGGCTTGCGAGGCAGTGGCGGCTTCTTCGAGATTGATCTGATACCGCTCGACCACAAATCCCGAGAGGAACGCCGTGTCATACGGCACCACTTCCTGTGTGGGAAACGGTTCCACCTGCCGCAGCAGCCCGTGATCGACGCCCTTGGTGGCCGGCACCGGCTCATCGTCAAAGAAGTGATCGATTTCGCCCGCGGCCGGAACCCATCGCACATGCCGCACCTGCCGGGTCCGCATGCGGCCTTGTCCGTCGCGATAGGTTTCCGTCGTGTAGTAGTAATGCCCGGCCTCGGCCTGCCAGGGACAATGGACCTGCGCGTCGAAGGTCCAATAGGGCACGTAGAGTCCGTGCAGCTGATCGACCAGCGATTTGTGCTTGAACGCATTGGGCGCGAACCACCGGTCTGCATACCAACGTTTCATCCGGTCGCGAACGTCAGACTGCGAGATCTTGAAGGGCAGCAGGCTTTGCGGGCGAATGGGCGCCTGAATCTCTTCGTAGTCCACCAGCGCGGGGGAGCCGCAGAAGTCGCAATTCTTGCCGACCTTCGCCGGGTCGAACACCATGACGGCCCTGCAGCTCTGGCATTGCACGCTGCGCCGCGCGGTATCCCAGCCGCGCTGCTCGGCGGGCAACTCGCGCAGCATTTTCAGGAGGTCGAGTTCGGCAACCAGGCCCCCGGCCTTGTGCCCTTCATACGGCGACTCTGCGCCGCAGAACGGGCACACAAGCAGTTGTTTGGCCGGGTTCCACTCCGCCTGCGCACCGCAGGCCGGACACGCGTGCTTCTCGCGCGCCGAAATCTGATCCGTTTCGAGGCCTTCGGAAGGGCCCGCGTCAGTCACGGGGACCTGCCCTGAGCGAGCCGAACGGCTTTCTCAACGCGAGTCGAAGGGTCATTGCGCGAGGTACGCGTCGAGCGCGGCGCGAGTCACCCGATAGCTGGTCCCGATCTTCTTGGCCTTGAGTTCTCCGGCCTCGATGACCGCCATCACATCGGCCTCAGACACGCCGGGGCGCTTAGCGATATCGGCGGGTGCCAGCAGATCGGGTGCCGCCGCAGACGAGGTGGCAGCCGCCGTGCCGCCCGCGCCGCCATTACCGGAGCCCATGCCCTGAGCCATCTGGAATTTCACGTAGTCGTTGAGGTTGCCCACCGCGGCCATGCTCGAACGCTTGTCGATTGCGGCTTCCACGTCTGGTGGCACCGACACGTTTTCGATGATGAAGCTGCCAAGCTCCAGTCCGTACTTCGCGCCAATCACCGGGTTGATGATGGGCAGCAACGCCTCGCCCAGTTCTGAATACCGCGTGGCGACGTCGAGGACGGGGACCTTGGACGATGCCAGGGCTTCACTGAAGACGCTGACCAGGCGCGACCGCATCGTGTCGGCGAATTCATCCAGCCTGAAGTGCTGATCCGAACCCGCCACTTCCTTGATGAACAGTTTCGGATTCACGATCTTGAAGTCGAACGTGCCGAAGGCGCGCAACCGCACAATGCCGAAGTCGTCGTCTCGCATCATGACGGGGTTGGCCGTGCCCCATTTGTTGCCCGTGAACAGGCGCGTCGTGATGTAGAACACATCCGCCTTGAATGGCGAGTTGAACAGGTACTTCCACGACTTGAGCTTGGTCAGGACCGGAATATTGTCGGTAGTCAGCGTGTGCTTGCCCGGCGAAAACGTGTCGCCGAACTCGCCCAGATACATGAACTGCACCAACTGCGACTCACGAACGATGAGCTGGGCGCCGTTCTTGATGGCCTTGTCTTCGTCTGGAAAGCGGTAGGAAAGCGTGTCTCGCGAGTCATCCGTCCACTCGATGACGTCAATAAACTCGCCCTTGATGTAGTCCATCAGTCCCATCGTGCCTGCTCCTTCGCGCGGTTGCGTGCGGTCAAAGTGACCGTATTCCACCAGCTTACAACTACGCTTGCACGGCTGCGGGGGTTCGTACACGATCCTCGGATGCAAAATCCTGCGCGTCGAACCGCTTCTGGCGCCCTGCGCGCCGTTCTGGTGTTGGGCCTGGCTGCGTGGCCGACCGCGGCGCCGGGCCCCACTGACTGGCCGCAGTTCCGAGGGCCGGACTCGTCCGGCGTGGCGGACGGGTCAAAACTGCCGATCCGTTGGTCAACCACCGAGAATGTCGCATGGGTGGCGCAAATCCCCGGGCGCGGATGGTCCTCGCCCGTGGTGCTGGGATCGCGCGTGTTCGTGACGGCAGCGATCAACGCGGGTGCGTTCAAAGCGCCTTCAACGGGAATCTACGGAAATGACCTTGCTGAAGAATTGATGAAGCAGGGACTTTCGATGGAGGAAGTCATCAAGCGCGTCAGCGCCCGGGACATTGAAGCCAGTACCGAAGCCAGCGAAGTGCGCTACGTGGTCTATGCGCTCGACGCGACGACGGGCAAGGTGCTGTGGCAGCAGGAGGCACACAAAGGAAAGCCCTTCGGCGGACGGCATCGCAAGAATACCTACGCGTCGGAGACACCCGCCACGGATGGAGAACGGCTCTATGTCTCGTTCGGCGGCAACGTCGGACTCTTCGCGTACAGCCTGACCGGCGATCTGCTGTGGAAGAAGACCTGGACGCCGCAGCCGATCTATCTCGACTTCGGAACCGCGTCGTCTCCGGTGGTCCACAACGGCCGCGTCTACCAGATGTTCGACAACGAAGGCGATTCCTTCCTGGCGGCGCTCGATGCCAGGACCGGCAAGGAGGTCTGGACAATTCCGCGCACGGGATTCAAGACCGGCATGCAGTCGGGCTGGGCCACGCCGTTCATCTGGAAGAATGACGGCCGCACCGAGATCGTGACCATCGGCAAGGGCACCGTCGTGTCGTACAGCCTCGATGGCAAGGAACTCTGGCGATTGAGCGGCATGACGCAGGCCACGCCATCGCCGGTGGCAGGGGAGGGGTTGCTCTACGTCGGCTCCGGCTCGCAGGGGGAGACCGGCCGGCCGGTGTTTGCCATCAAGCCGGGCGCGAGCGGCGACATTTCCCTGTTGAAGGATCAGACGAGCAATGCGTTTGTCGCGTGGCTTCATCCGCGCCTGTCGGGCTACACGCCGTCCCCACTCCTCTATCGCGGACGCGTCTATGTCATCAACGACAACGGCATCATGCAGGTGGCCGACGCGAAGACGGGCAAGGAACTCTACAAGGCGCGCATCGGTGGAGGAGGCATGACGTTCTCGAGTTCGCCCCTGGCAAGCCAAGGGCGGATCTACGCCGTCAGTGAGGATGGCGATGTGGTGGTGTTCGAGGCCGCGGATGAATACAAGGAACTGGCGAGGAACAGTCTGGGTGAAATGAGCCTGGCTACACCGGCGGCGGATGCGAACAGCCTTTACATCCGAACGGCGACGAAACTCTACAAGGTCAAGAATTAGGCAATTGGGCAATGAGGCAATGGGGCAATGGAATGAGGCAATGGGGCAATGGAATGAGGCAATGAGGCAATGAGGAAGTGGGGGAATTGCCTCAACGGTGTCGCGCTTGTTCTTTTCGTCACGGCGTCCACCCTGACTGCGCAGCAGGCGCCCCCCGTGGCGAACGGCGTGATTCTTGGGAAGGTGATAGACGCCGCCACGAAAGAGCCGGTGGCAGGAGCGCTGGTGGACATCGGCGTCAGTCCCGGCAGCTTGCCTGCGGCAGTCACGCCGCCGCCGCGCTTGCGGACCCTGACCGACGCTCAAGGCCGGTTCGTGTTCCGTCAACTCCTGCCGGGAAGTTATGTGATTGCGACAACGACGGGCTCGAACGGCTTTGAACAATCAGGGTTCCTGGTAACGGGCCTGGGCCATCTGATTGCGCCCTATCTCAACGGAGGCTTCGGCCAGCGCCGGCCCAATGGCCCGCTCCAGAACCTCACGCTCGAGCAGGGCGCGGTGTTCTCTGACGCGGTGATTGCGTTGTGGAAGGGCGCATCGATCGATGGCACGGTCCTCGACGAAGCGAACGAGCCTCTGGTCGGCGTGATCGTGGCGGCCGTGCGTCGCACGAGCGATGGTGTGTTGACCACAGGGCCGACCAGCCGCACCGATGATCGCGGCATGTATCACATCAGCGCGCTCGCGCCCGGCGACTATGTGATTGTGGTCCCGCAGACGCAGGTGCTTCTGCCAGTCTCGGCCATTGAAGCGGCGTTCGCCGCCGCTCCCGACCCACTGCTTGCCCGGCAGTTTTCCGCGACAGGCGCGCCCGCGCCCGGTCAGGCAGGCGTGGCGGTCGGAGGAGTCCTGTCGGCATCCACGCCTCCGGTAGTCTCCAACGCGCTTCTGACGCCCGCCACTCGCGTGCGTCATATGTATCAGTCAACGTTCCATCCTGCCGCGACGGCGCTCGACCAGGCTCGCGTGGTAACGGTTCGCAGCGGCGATGAAGTCACCGGCGTTGATCTACAGCTCACGCCAGTCTCCGCCACGCCGGTGAGCGGCGCGTTGATGGACGGCGGAGTGCCGGTGCCGCACTTCGGCGTGCGGCTCCTGCCGGTTGATACGGGCGACGGCGCAGAGGTGCTGGAACTGGCATCCACGGCCACTGATGCGCAAGGCCGTTTTGTGTTTCCGCTGGTCCCGCCGGGACAGTACAGGCTCATCGCGCGACGACAGGCCGCCGTGCCGAATGGCACCACACCGCAGGGCGGCGTGACCGAGGCCGAACCTCGCTCACTGGCGGAGACTCCCGGCGCCTGGGCAGAAGGTGCGGTCACGGTCGCTGACCGGCCCATTGACGACGTGACGTTGACGTTGCGGGCAAGCTACAAGGTCAGCGGTCGTGCCATCTTCGACGGAGCCGCCGCGCCGCCGCCGAGAGATCGGCTCAGTCAGTTCACGTTCAGCGCCGTGCCGGGTCGCGCACTGAGACGACAGCAACCACCCACGTCAATCAGTCAGATCGATACCTCCGGCCGTGTGTCCTTCGGAGCGCTTTCGCCGGGCCGGTACATTTTGAAGTGGCCCGAGCTGCTCCCAGGCTGGACCGTTGAATCGGTGACGATGGCCGGCCGCGATGTCACTGATGCGGCATTTGAGATTGGCGACGCAGACATTACAGACCTCGTCGTCACCTTTACCGATCGCCCGGCCTCGCTTTCCGGCGTCGTCCGCTCGGCGTCGGCCGTCGGAGATCCGGAAAGTTCGGTGTTCCTGTTTCCCGCAGACCGAACCCGGTGGCGCGATGCGAGCGGCACATCCCGGATCGTTCGAACCGTCCGTACGGATGCCAGAGGAGCGTTTGCATTTCCTGCAGTGATTCCTGGTGACTACTTCGTGGTGGCGGTGGCCGATGCCCAGGCCAACGACTGGCCCGACCAAAAGCTGCTGACGCGATTGTCTGCGCTGGCGTCCTCCGTCCGGGTTGTGGCCCGCCAGCCCATGTCCGTTCCTCTCTCAACAGTGGAGGTGCGGTGATGCGCTTCGTCCTTCTCGCCGCGCTGCTGTGTGCGAACTCGGTGGACATGAGCGCTCAGCGCGACGCCGTGCTGTCCGGCCAAACGGTCACGACCGATAAGCCCGCGCGGCCCTTGCGGCGTGTCCTTGTGACGCTATCGGGCGCCGAGATTCGCGGGGACCGGCAAGTCATGAGCGATGACGAGGGCCGGTTTTCGTTCGAAGGCCTGCTGCCCGGCCGCTACACGCTCACGGCGCAGAAGCCGGCCTACATCACGATTCATCACGGCAGCCCGCGCCCCGGATACGGTCCCGGTGCTCCCGTGGCGATCGCCGAGGGACAGACGGCGCAAGTCGTTCTTCGAATCCCCAAAGGCGCGGTCATAGCGGGAATCATTCGCGCGCCAGACGGGTGGCCGAGCGCAAGTGCGCAAGCCACTGTCTCAAGGCTTCAGTCTGTTGGAGGACAACTGCGGACGGTGACGGTGCCGGGCGCGTTCACATCTTCCGCCACAGACGACCACGGCCGATTCCGTTTTTACGGACTTCCGCCTGGCGAGTACGTCATCCGTGGCGCCAGCGGAGGCTTTGGCGATGTTCTGTTGACCACGGAGGCCGAGTTCGAAGCGGCGGCTCGAACGATTGCCCAGGTGGCACGAAGCGGACCTGCGCCGTTAATGACGACCGCACCTGCGCCACCGGTTCCGCGCGTCAGATACGCCGCGGTGTACGCGCCTGGATCGGCGGACCTCGACGGCGCACAGCGTTTTCGCGTCGGCCCTGGCCAGGAGATCCTTGATGTCGATATCACTGTCGCTCTGGTGCGCACGGCCAGCATCGCCGGCGTCTCACTCGGGCTGAGTGGCGAGCCCCTGTCCAACGTCATGGTCTCTGTCGTTAACACCCGAGCCCGATCGATGTGGGCCAGCCCGGGCCTGGTGCGGCCGGACGCAGAGGGCCGGTTCAAACTCGCCGGATTGCCCGAGGGGGAGTGGGCTCTCATCGGCAGGGCGCCGGATCCGTCTTCGGCCCAGGGCCCGATGGTTCTGTACGCGGAGACGCCGTTCACGATGACCGGCGACGACATCTCGAACCTGCAGCTGTCGTTCCAGAGAGGCAGCGGCGTCGCGGGCCGCGTGGAGATTGCGGGAGGTGGCGCTGTGCCCGCGGCTCTCAGGCTGGGCCTGACGCCGGTCGGCGCCATCCCGGGATCAGCGGCGGCGCCCGCGGCTGAAGGAGTGCTGGCGGACGGCACATTCGCGTTCACGGGCGTCGCTCCGGGACGATATCGCCTCACTGCCACGGGCGCACCGAATCTTACGCCGCGTTCCGCCATGCTCGGCGATAGCGACACGCTCGACGGATCGTTCGACGTGGCCGCGAGAGAGGATGTGACAGGCATGCGTGTCGTGCTGACCTCGCAGCCCACGCAACTGACGGGAACACTCTTTGACGGCCTGGGGCGTCCCGCGGCTGAGTACGCGGTGATCGTGTTCTCCACGGATCGAGCGCATTGGGCCTCGGCGCCTCGACGGATGACCGGCCTTGTAAAGCTCGACTCGCGAGGCAGCTATCGCATCAGCGGGTTGCCGCCCGGCACGTATTACCTCGCGGCGGTCACCGACGCGGACCCCTCGGACCTCGGCGATCCGGCGTTCCTCGAACAACTGGCGGCGGCCTCACTCACCTTCACGCTCAAGGAAGGGGAGAACAAGGTGCAAGATCTGAAAATGAGGCAATGAGGCAATGGGCCAATGAGGCAATGGAATGAGGCAATTCAACCAATGGGGCAATCATTGGCCCATAGCCTCACTGCCCAATTGGCTCATTTAATCAGCGTCAACACCTGCGCTGAAGACTGATAGCCGCTGACCTTCTTGACGACCTTGTCCGAGGCCGGGTCGAACACCACCATCGTCGGGTAGCCTGCCACGCCGAAGCGTTTGACGTGAGCCTTTTCAATGTCACCGTCAAGTTTCACGCCCACGTAGCCCGCAATGAGCGTCGCGGCCACATCCGCATCGGTCCAAATCCACTCGTCCATCGTCTTGCACGGCCCGCACCAGGTGGTCTCGAAATCGATGAACACCTTCTTGCCAGACGCGCGCGCCTGCTTCACCGCCGCGTCGAAATCGTGCGACCAGGTGAACGCGGCTTTTGTGCGCGGCCGCGGGCGCTCATCGGCCAGCATGTCGTCGGGCAGGCGATCTTCCGCTTTGGTCACCGGGCGGTCCACGACCGCAAACTCGATCGCCGAACCGTCTTTCTTGAACGACTTGAATTCGAGGACGATGTCCTTCGCGCCGGGCCGCTCGAGGAACATCAGGCGGGCCGTATCGCGGGCTTCCTTGATCGAGAGCACGGCTGTTGAGGCATCAGCCATGGATGCCGGCACGACGCTCCACGAGTCTCCGGGCCCATAGACTGCATCGTTGTTACCGTCCATGGCCGCGACCAGCGCGGCAACGCCATTCACCGTGACCGTGCCTGAGCGCCAGGATCCGCGCGAGTAGCGAATCACATCTGGCGACGGCGTGGCGTCTTCTCGCACGATCCAGAAGTTGACGACGTACGGCTCCACGCGTTCAGGTTCCGGAAAGCGCACCTGCAGTTCGATGGCATTGAACGAACTCCACCACGCTTTGGTCTTGGCGTTCTGCGCCGGCGTGGCGACTGCAGCAGGACCGTCGTCGCCAAAGTTGCCATTGCGGTTGCGGTCGATGAACAGCTGGTTCAGATCTTCAGGATGCCGTGCGCTCGCGGTGGCGAGCACGGGAATCCAGGAATCGCGGCTCGGGCCCACCTGCAGCATTCCCTTCTTGGCCGGCCGCACAGCGCCCAGGGGGAGCACCATGTCGGCCGCTAC
>JBKJJZ010000520.1:0-13530 GCA_046597705.1 Vicinamibacterales bacterium
AGAGGTGAATCAGCGTGCCGATGCCGGTCACGACCAGCACCATCAGCGCCGCCAGCGGGTCGAGCCGCAGGGCAAACGCAATCTGCAGCGCGTCGGATCCAATCCACGTGAAGACGACTTCGTTGATGGCGCGCACACCGCCCACGGGCTCCAGATGGAGCATGGTGTAGACGGCCGAGGCCGCCACGGCAAATGCGCCGGCCATCGCCGCGGTGGCCAGGCCGCCCGTCAGCGTCTTTGACCAGCGGCGGCCGATGGTCGCGTTGATCAGGAAGCCGATGAACGGCAGGAGGGGAATCAGCAGTAACACGTTTCTCACCACTTCAACGACGTAAAGGCATCCGGCGAGAGCGAGTCCTTGTGCCGGAAGAGCGCGATGATGATGGCCAGGCCCACGGCGGCTTCAGCCGCCGCCACCGTCATCACGAAGAACGCGATGATCTGTCCGTCTACCGTACCGAGGAAACGATCAACTGCCACGAACGTCAGGTTCGCCGCATTGAGCATCACTTCAATCGACAGCAGGATGGTGATGAGGTTCCGCCGGAGAAAGACACCGGCCGTGCCGATCGAAAACAGCACCGCGGAAAGGGCGAGATACGTGTTGAGCGTCGGTTCAGGGAGCACGGCTACTGGTCCTTTCGCGTCGGGTAGTGCGGATCTTTTCGCGCGAGGATAACGGCGCCCACCATGGCGACCAGAATCAGCACCGAGGTGGCCTCAAATGCGAACGCGTATTCGCCGAACAGCCGCAGTCCAATGGACTTGACGGACGATGTCTGGGCCGCCACTTCCCCGCTCATCGGTGAAAACGGTGCGTCAGCAATCCGGCGCAGAGCCCAGATCAGTTGCACGGCCAGCAGGACCGCCAGGACCGCGCCAAACCTGCGCGGTCCCGGTCCCATCCCGAACCGTTGCTTCATGTCCACGCCGTCATCCTCCGTCCGCACGTTCAGCAACATGACGACAAAGAGGAAGAGCACCATGATGGCGCCGGCGTAGATGATGATCTGCACCACGGCCATGAACGGCGCGTTGAGCAGCACGTAGAGCCCTGACAGCGCGCCGAACGACACGATCAACAGCAACACGCTGTACATCGGGTTGCGCTGCCCCACCACGAGCAGGGAGGCGACGATAGAGACCGCGGCGAAGATCCAGAAGAAGAGTGCGTCCATTACCACCCCATCCGAATCACCACGCCGGCGGTGATCAGCAGATTCACCGTGGCCGCCGGCAGCAGCCACTTCCAGCCGAACTCCATCAAGTGGTCATAGCGGTAACGCGGCAGCGTCCAGCGCATCCAGATGTAGAAGAACAGCAGCACGAACAGCTTCGCGAGGAACCAGACCCACCCGAACCCCGCTGGCAGGAATGGGCCGTGCCAGCCGCCAAGGAACAGGTTGGTTGACACCGCGGCAACGGTGACCATGTTGATGTACTCCGCCATGAAGAACAGGGCGAAGGTCATCGAGCTGTATTCGGTGTGATAGCCGGCCACCAGTTCCTGCTCGGCTTCGGGAAAGTCGAACGGCGCGCGGTTGGTTTCAGCGACACCGGCAATCATGAAGATTACGAAGGAGACTGGCTGGATGAACAGATACCACTTCGGAATCGGAATCACGCCGAAGATGTGCCAGTAGCCGGCCTGCGCGTCCACCACCTCGCGAAGCGACAGCGTGCCGGCCAGCATGATAATCGCGGCCAGCGACAATCCGTAGGACAGCTCGTAGCTGATCATCTGCGCCGAAGAGCGAAGGCCGCCCAGGAGCGAGTACTTGCTGTTGGACGCCCAGCCGGCAAGCACAACACCATAGACCCCCATCGAGGTAATCGCGAAGAGCACCAGGACGCCAACGTTCACGTCCGCCGCGATCAGCTTGATGGGCTGGTCGAGCAAGCCGAACAAGGTGGTATCCGCACCGAACGGCACGACCGCGAAGGCCGCGAACGCGGCCGTCGCGCACAGAATCGGCGCCAGATAGAACAGGAAGGTGTCAGCCGTCTTCGGCCGCAGCTCTTCCTTCATCATCAGCTTGATGATGTCGGCCAGCGGCTGCATCGTGCCCCAGGGCCCGACGCGATACGGACCCAGACGCTGCTGGACGAACGCGGCCACCTTGCGCTCCATGAGCACCATGACCGCTGCCGAGTTCAGCAGCATGAAAAACGTGAACCCGAGGACGATGAGCTGGGCTATGAAATGCGTGTCAAACATGATGTGCCGGTTCAGTGAGCGGCCAGGGCGCGTGTGGCTGCTCGCCAGTCAGCAGGCAGGGTGCAGCGGCCTTCGCGAACATGGGCCTCGTATTCTTCGCGGAACAGTTTCACGGTGGTCAGCACCGGCGTGGCTGCGGCATCCCCAAACGCGCACAACGTCTTGCCCATGATGTTGTTGGCGACCGAGAGCAGCAGGTCGATGTCCTTCATCTGACCTTCACCGCGCTCGATCCTTCCAAGGATTTTGTACAGCCAGTCGCCACCCTCGCGGCACGGCGTGCATTTGCCGCACGACTCATGCCTGTAGAAGTACAGGAGATTCTCGGCCGCCCAGACCATGCAGGTCGTCTCGTCCATGACGATGATGCCGGCAGAGCCCAGCATGGAACCCGCCGACGCGACGCCGTCGAAACTGGCCGGGATGTCGAGCTGATCGGGCAGCAGAATCGGCACTGAAGACCCGCCGGGAATCACGGCCTTGAGCTTGTGCCCGCCGCGGATGCCGCCGCCATACTTCTCGTCGTAAATCAGCTCCCGCATCGTCACGTGCATCGGCGCCTCGTAGGTGCCGGGATTCCTGACGTGCCCGCTGAGGCAGTACAACTTCGGGCCGCCGTTCTTCTCGGGCCCGAGGGACGCAAACCACTCTGGTCCGCGCGTGATGATTGGCGGTACGTTGCAGAGCGTTTCGACGTTGTTGACCGCCGTCGGACATCCGTACAGACCGGCCACGGCCGGGAACGGGGGCTTGAGCCGCGGCTGGGCACGCTTGCCCTCGAGCGATTCGATGAGGGCCGTCTCTTCGCCCGCCTCATACGCGCCGGCCCCCCGGTGCACGTAGATCTCGCAGTCGAACCCGGTCCCGAAGATGTTCTTGCCGATGAACCCGGCGGCACGCGCCTTGGCCAGTTCGGCCTCCAGCACTTCCTGCACGTGGAAGAACTCGCCGCGAATATAGATATAGGCGACCTTCGCGCCGATGGCGTGGCAGGCGATAAGGCAACCCTCGAACAGCAGGTGCGGATTGCGCTCCATGAGCACGTGATCTTTAAACGTGCCCGGCTCGCTTTCGTCGGCGTTGCAGCAGATGTATTTGGGCTTCGGTGACTTCTTGTCCACGAACTGCCACTTCATTCCGGTGGGAAATCCCGCACCGCCGCGGCCGCGCAGCCCCGAGGCCTTGACGACGTCGATCACCGCATCTGGCGTCATGGCCAGCGCCTGGCGCAGCGCCTCATACCCGCCCTGCTTCGTATAGAAGTCGAGCGTGAAGCCGTTCGGCGTCTTGATGTGTGGAGTGAGGATTAGTTCCATGATTCCGGTCCAATTGGCGCGGCTAAAGCCACGCCCTACGTTGGCTCCACGTGCAGGTAACAGCCGGTGAGGCCGGCCGCGCCGTTCGCCCTGAGTCCTTCGACCAGCGCGCGCGCATCTTCAGGTTTCTGGCGCTCGTGCCAGTGGTCATTGACACCCACCACGGGGGCACGGTCACAGGCGCCCAGGCACTCCACTTCGAAGAGGGAGAACGCGCCATCCGCGGTCGTCTCTCCGGGTGCAATGCCCAGCACTTTCTGCAGTTGTTCGGTCACACGCTCGGCGCCATTGAGCGCGCACGAGAGCGTACGGCACACCTGCAGGATGTGACGGCCCACAGGGCGTTGATAAAACATCGTGTAGAACGAGACGACATCTTCGACTTCCGCCGTAGTAATCCTTATCGCAGCCGCGGCGGCTTTCATTGCGTTTCGCGAGACGTAGCCCTGCTGGCGCTGCGCCAGATACAACGCGGCCAGTACTGCGGACTTGCGCTGGTCGGCGGGATACCGCGAACAGATGTCCTCGAGCGTGGCCAGGTTCTCTGAGGTGTAGGCGAACGCCGGGCCCTCGTCAGCAAGCGTGCGCGACGATTGCTGGAGACCGCGGCCGTAATCCATCAACGGGTGAAAACTCATCGGTCTACGTCTCCCATGACGACGTCGGTGGAGCCAATCGCGGCAATCACGTCGGCGATGAGACCCCCCTTGATCATGTGCGGCAGCGCCTGGCAGGCCAGGAACGACGGGGCGCGCGACTTGACGCGAATGGGACGGTTACCGCCGTCCGACACAATGTAGAACCCGTGTTCGCCGCGCGCGCCTTCAACCGGCACGTAGGCTTCGCCCCGGGGCACGGTGAAACCCTGCGAGTAAATCAGGAAGTGCTGAATCAGGGCTTCCATCTCGGTGTAGACCCGATCCTTGGGTGGCGGCACCACGCGATAGTCACCGCAGTCGTACACGCCGGTGGGTGAAATGCGCTGCAGGGCCTGCTGGCAGATCTTGACGCTCTGCCTCATCTCCTCGACCTTGACCTGATAACGCGCAAACACGTCGCCGGCCGTGCGCGTCGGCACGGTGAATTCGTACGTGCTGTAGTTGAGGTACGGCCAGGCCTTGCGAACGTCGTAGTTGATGCCCACCGCGCGCGCCAGCGGGCCGACCAGGCCCAAAGCGAGCGTCATTTCCTTCGAGAGCGTGGCCACGCCCTGGGTGCGCTTGGTCCACACCTGGTTCTTGGTCAGCATCAGCTCGTAGTTGTCGAGCGCGGCCGGCATCTTGTCGAGCAGTTCCTTGACGGCCCTGTGATAGTCGCGCGGCAGATCTTCGCGCAAGCCGCCGACCCGGATATAACTGGGGAACAGACGGAAGCCCGCGATCATTTCGTTGAGGTTGAGCAACTGCTCGCGCTCGCGGAAGGCGTACATCATCACCGAGACCGCGCCGATTTCCATGGCGTGCGTCGCCAGCCAGACCAGGTGGCTGTTGAGCCGCTGCAGTTCGGCAATCATCACGCGGATATTGGTGACCCGTTCCGGCATCTCGAGGCCGAGCAGCTTTTCGGCCGAGAGGCAGAAGGCCAGGCTGTTGGACTGCGCGCCGAGATAGTCCATCCGCTCGACCAGCGGAATCACCTGCTGCCACTTCTTCTGCTCGCAGGTCTTCTCGATGCCGGTATGGAGAAATCCGATGGTGGGTTCGGCGCCGACGATCGTTTCACCATCGAGTTCCAGCACCAGCCGCAACACGCCGTGCGTGCTGGGGTGCTGCGGCCCCATGTTCACGGTCATCGTCTCTGTTCGTATCTCGGGCATGGTCCTAGAGATCCTCTTCCACCCACTCGCACACCGCGTGAATCCACGTGCGATGCACTTCCTGAATCCGCGCGGTCACGTCGCTGGGCACGTTGACGTGCACCGTGGCGAGCGGTCCCGCCTCGCCACCGTCGCGCCCGGTCAACGCGATCGTGACCATCCCCCGGGCGTTCGCGGCCTTGAGCGCCTCGACTACGTTCGCCGAACGTCCGCTGGTTGTGATGGCCACAGCCACATCACCCGGCTTCCCCAGCGCTTCGATCTGCCGGGCAAATATCGCCTCGACACCCAGGTCGTTGGCCGCGGCCGTGATGACCGCGCCATCGGCCGTCAGCGCCACCGCGGCAATCGCGCGCCTGACCCGGGCGTATTTCACCACCAGCTCGGTCGCAAGGTGCTGGGCATCGGTCGCGCTGCCGCCGTTGCCAAACACCAGCACCATGCGGCCGGCCTGGACCGCGTCGCGAATCACCATCGCGGCTTCTGCCGCCCCGGACGCCGATTGCGCCAGAAAGTCCCGATGGGTTGCGGCCGCGGCTTCGATCGCCTTTGCCAGCCTCGAACCAAAGACCTCGGACATGGCTAGCTGCTTCGCGGCTTCGCCAGGTCCGCCGAGGCGGCCCGCGATGCCCGCACGTTGGCTGCGAACTCCTCCACCGTCAACTCCAGTGGTGACCATGCCGCCGCATCTTTGCGCACCTGCACCGGGTAATCCCGGCGCAGCGGGTAACCGGTCCAATCGTCAGGCATCAAAATGCGGCGCAGGTCCGGGTGTCCTTCGAACGTGATGCCAAACAAATCGTAGACCTCGCGCTCGAGCCAGTTCGCCGCCGGCCACAGCGCGGTCAAGGTCGGAGCCCAGGCGTCGTCGCCAGACACCCGCACCTTCAGGCGCAGCCGTCGCAGCGGCGCGGCGCCACCGGGCTGCGCAAACGCTTCGCCGAGGCAGGCGAAGTGATAGACGAGTTCGAACCGGGGATCCGCGGGATGGTAGTCGGCTGCGGTGATCTCGACCAGGAACGCAAACTGAAGGGAAGGATGATCGCGAAGCGTGCGGCACACATCAACCAGGTGGGCACGGTCCACATACGCGGTCGGCATATCGATCGCGGGTGCCGGCTCGATGGCCTCGGCTGGCACCACCTCGCGAAGCAGGTCCAGTACCTGCGGGTCCATCACAATCTGCACCGGCGTTTCCACGGCTCTCCTTACGCGCTCATCCGCTGCTTGTCGATCTTCCGCTGCAGCTGCACAATGCC
Source organism: Vicinamibacterales bacterium (assembly GCA_046597705.1). Lineage (GTDB taxonomy): Bacteria > Acidobacteriota > Vicinamibacteria > Vicinamibacterales > SCN-69-37 > SYFT01. Next base: position 6,610 of record JBKJJZ010000520.1, read on the forward strand.
GTAGATGAGCGCTTCGGGGCGCGGCGGGCATCCGGGAACGAACACATCGACGGGAACGACCTGATCCACACCCTGCACGATGGCGTAGTTGTCGAACACGCCGCCACAACTCGCGCAGGCGCCCATCGAAATCACCCACTTCGGTTCGGGCATCTGGTCGTAGATGCGGCGCAGCACGGGCGCCATCTTGCGCGACAGCCGGCCGGCGACGATCATCAGGTCCGACTGGCGCGGCGAGCCGCGAAACACCTCGGCGCCAAAGCGCGCGACGTCATAACGGCCGGCCGCCATGGCCATCATCTCGATCGCGCAGCACGCCAGGCCAAACGTCACGGGCCAGATGGCCGAACGGCGCGCCCACTGCACCATCTTCTCGACCGACGTCGTAAGAATCGACCCCTGCGGCTCAAGGCCCGGTCGCGAAGGTTCGGCTGGCGTGAATGGAGTGATTTGGCCGATGTTCGAACGGGAGGTGGTCATCGGTTGACCTCACGGCTCCAGTCAAACGCGCCCTTGCGCCAGACATAGATGTAGCCGGTGACCAGGAGCACGAAGAACGCGACGATCTGAAAATACGCCACGGGTCCCAGCTCACGGAATGCCATGGCCCACGGGTAAAGGAAGGCGACTTCAATGTCGAACAAGAGAAAGATCATCGCCACCAGGTAAAACTTGACGGACTGGCGCTCGCGGGCGTCGCCCACCGGCGGCATGCCGCACTCGTAGGGCGCGCTCTTCTCCGCGGTTGGCTTTGAGGGGCCGACAAATTGGGAAAGCAGCACGGAACCGCCGGCAAAACCGGCACCCAAGCCAAGCATGATCAGGATGGGTAAAAAGCCGTCCATCGGTCCGAGGTCTCCTTCACTGGCGGTAGCGCCCACGCGAGCTTGTACCTCGCATGATCAAAGTGAGATGCTATCCGAGAATGAGGCAATGGGGCAATGAGGCAGTGGGGCAATGGAATGGGGCAATTCAACCAATGAGGCAATGTAAATTGAGGAATTGGGCTGATTCACAAACTCATTGCCCCATTGCCTCGTTGCCTCATTCCATTGCCCCATTGCCCCATTGCCCCATTGCCCCATTGACCTGCCCCGGATCCTGCCAAGACTAGATGTCAACGCTCGCATTTTTTTCCCCCTGGCCGCCGCAACCGTCCGGCGTGGCCACCTGTGCCGGCGATGTCGTGCCGGCACTGGCGGCGGCAGGCCATGGCGTGGACGTCTTCGTCGATGAGGCGCTGGTGGCCGTCTCCAAGGGCGCCTCGACGCCGCCCGAGCCCGGTGAAGTGCGTGTCCTGAGCGCCCATGACTTTGTCTGGCGGCACATGCGCGCGCCGTATGACCTGCCGATTTATCAGGTGGGCAATTCCTGGGCGCATGGCTTCCTCTGGCCCTACCTCTTCCAGTATCCAGGCCTCGCCGTGTTGCATGACGCACGGATCCACCACGCGCGGGCCGAGGTGCTGCTCAGGCGTCATCGTGCCGACGACTATCGCGCCGCGTTCGCCTACGACCATCCAGACTCGGCACCAGACGTGGCAGAGCTGGCCGTCAGGGGGTTCGGCGGGGTCTATTACTACCACTGGCCCATGACCCGCGCCGTGATGGACGCGTCCCGGCTGGTGGCCACACACTCGCGCGGGGCCGTGAAGATTCTCGGCGACGCGCATCCCGGCCAGCGCGTGGAACACATCACCCTAGGCCATGGTGTTGGCCCGATCGATGCCTCCGCCGCCCGACGCGCCTTCCGCGTGCGCGCCGGTATTCCGGAAGACGCCCTGGTGTTTGGCGTACTGGGGGCGCTCGCGCCCGAAAAACGCATCGCGCAAATTATTCGTGCGTTCGCTTCGGCCCGCCAGTGGGCCTCCGACGCCCGGCTGCTCATTGCAGGACACGTGGATCGCCTGTTGCCGCTGGACCAGATGGTGGACGACTTCGGCATCCGCGATGTGACCCATGTCACCGGCCGGCTCGAGGATGCAGAATTTGACCAGGCGGTGGTGGCTTGTGACGTCGGGCTGAACCTGCGCTGGCCTTCCGCGCGCGAAGTATCAGGCCCCTGGCTGCGAATGCTTTCCGCCGGGCTCCCGACCGTCATTGTCGATGCCGCCCACCATGTGGATGTGGTCACACTCGACCCTAGAACGTGGCGGTGCCATGCGCCAGCGCCGCTCGGACGCGATGGCGAGCCAGGTGCCATTGCCGTCAGCATCGATATCCTCGACGAAGAACATTCCCTGCGCCTGGCCCTGCGAAGGCTGGGCTCGGACGCCGACCTTCGCTTGCGCCTTGGGGCGGCCGCTCGCGCATACTGGGAGTCGAACCACACGGTGGCGGCCATGGCCGCTGACTACGAAAGGGCAATCACGCTGGCGCAGCAACGGCCGGCACCGGTTGCCGAGCTGCCAGCGCACATGCGGCCCGATCCGTTAGGGCATACTCGAGAGGTAGTCGGCGACCTGCTTGCACAGTCGCCGATCTGAACCAACGGGAATTGGAGGGGCAATGCTGAAATCAAGTCTCATCGGGACGCTGGCGCTGGCGGCCGTCGTGGCGACCCACGCGTCGCCGTCGGCACAGGCGGACCAGCCCGTGCCGTTCAAGGTCGGCGAAAGGCTGACGTTTGACGTCTCGTACTCGACCTTCGTGTCGGCGGGAACCGCCACCATGTCGGTCATTGAACGCCGCCCGGGCGGCGCAGGGCGCAACGCGTACTACCTGGTGGCGGAAGGCAAACCGTCGGCGGTCCTCGGCAAGTTGTATTCGCTGTATTACAAAGCCGAGTCGATGCTCGACACGAAGACGTTACTGCCGTCGCTTGCGACCATCTACAGCGACGAAGGCGGCCGCAAGCGGTACAAGACCACGACGTTCAAGGGCAACGGCTCAATCCAGTACGAGGTCAAGACGTCCACGACGGCGACCTCCACCATCACCGCGCGCAAGGACGCGCAGGATCCGCTGGGCGTCATCTATATCCTCCGGGCATTGCCCCTCAAGGCCGGCATGACGACAACGATTCCGATTCCGGTGATCGACAGCGGCAAGGCCTACACGATGCGCGTCAAAGTCGGCGGCATCGAAAACGTCAAGAGCGGCCTCGGCAGTCTGCAGGCGCTGAAACTTTCGATGACGGTGACCGACGCGGCGGGGAAAGCGGAGGGCAGTGGCTTTTCCCTCTGGCTCTCGGACGACGCCCGGCGGCTGCCGCTCAAGATCGTGGCCGGTCTCAGCGTCGGCAGCGTCCAGCTGACGCTCGCCCGGGTGGGTGGATGAGCGCACCTGGCGTCATCATCCTGAACGGGGCACGCCGGGAATGGCTGCGCGAGCAGTCGATTGAACACCTCCTGCAGGACCTTGCCCTCGATGCGCGAGTGGTGGCCGTTGAGCTCAACCGCCTCGTCATCAAACGCGGCCGGTACGGCGAGACGATCGTGCGCGAAAACGACGAAGTGGAAATCGTTTCGTTCGTCGGCGGCGGCTGAATCAGCCCAATCACTATTAGACTGATCCACTCATGCTGCTGACCCCGACCCCACTGCCCGGCGTGCTGGTCATCGAGCTGGCTCCCCTGGCTGATGAACGGGGCTTTCTGGCCGTTGGGTTTTCACGGACGTTTTTCAGCCAGCACGGACTGAACCCGCACGTGGAGCAGGTCAACGTGTCGTACAACCACGCGCGCGGGACTCTGAGGGGATTGCACTACCAACGAACGCCCTACGAGGAGGCCAAGACCGTGCGATGCGTGCGCGGCGCGGCGTTCGATGCCGTGGTGGACCTTCGCCCGAACTCACCCAGCTACTGCCAATGGTTCGGGATCGAATTGAGCGCGAACAACAGGCGCGCGCTGTACGTGCCAGAAGGCGTGGCGCACGGATTCCAGACGCTGACCGATGACACGGAGGTTCTCTATACGGTGTCGGCTCCGTACACGCCGTCGCATTCCGCCGGGGTGCGATGGGACGACCCGCTGTTCGGCATCGACTGGCCGGAAGCTTCGCATCGGACCATGCATCCGCGCGATCGCGGCTATCCCGCATTTGAGCGCGCCGCCCATCCGGCTCGCACAAAGGAGAGTTGAATCGTGAGAGTTGAGGTTGACGACCCGGGCCTGATCATTGCCGGACGCCGGTTCACATCGCGCCTGGTGGTGGGCACCGGAAAGTATCCGTCGCACGAGATCATGCAGGCCGCACACCTGGCGGCGGGTGTCGACATGGTGACGGTCGCGGTGCGCCGCGTGGATCTTTCGGCTACCGGCGCAGGAGCGCTGTTGAACTGGATCGACCGCAACGCGATCTTCCTGCTTCCCAACACCGCGGGCTGTTACACCGCCGATGATGCGGTCCGCACCGCAAGGCTGGGTCGCGAGGCGGGACTGTCCGAATGGGTGAAGCTCGAGGTGATTGGAGACGAGCGCACGCTCTTTCCGGACAACGAAGCGCTGATCGAGGCCACCAGGATTCTGGTGAAGGAAGGGTTCGTGGTGCTGCCCTACACCAATGACGATCCCATCGCGTGCCGCAAGTTGGAAGATGCCGGCGCAGCAGCCGTGATGCCGCTCGGCGCACCGATCGGATCCGGGCTGGGCATCCAGAACCCCAACAATCTCCGGATCATCAGGGAACAGTCACGCGTGCCGATCATCGTGGACGCCGGAGTGGGCACCGCGTCTGACGCCGCCGTCGCGATGGAACTTGGCGCCGACGGCGTCCTCATGAACTCCGCGATCGCCGGCGCGACACACCCGGTGCGCATGGCCGCGGCGATGAAGCATGCCGTGATCGCCGGGCGCCTGGCCTATCGGTCCGGCCGCATTCCCAGGAAGATGTACGCCTCGGCAAGCAGCCCGTCTCACGGGCTGATCACCGACGGGTCCGTCACCCAGAGGTAATCGTGGAACCCGAACGCCTTGCAGATCGGCTGGCGCGTCTCGAACGCGAGCGCGCGGACGCGGACCAGCAGTACAACGAACGACTGACCGGGGTGGACCAGTCGCTGCTCAAGCGGCCCGAGCTTCCCCATCCGCCGCCTGCGTACGATGAGACCCAAATCACGCCGCTCAACCTCGCGTGGAACATCCTGCCCGATGGCGAGCCCACCGTTGATCGCTCGCTGAAGGGTCGCCTGAGAGGCTTCATCTGGCGGCTCATCGGTCCGCCTCTGGCGACCCAAAAGGCGTTTAACGCGGCACTGGTCGATCACGTGAATCGCAACGTGGCGGCGCATCGGGAATCCGAGCGCGCAATCGCCACCACGATCGAACTGATTCGGCAGCAGACAGAAGCCCACCTGCAGTTCCAGTCTGCGCTCATCACGCTGCTGCAGAGCCTGACCCTGTACGTGGACACCAGGGATCGGCAAGTGAGCGGGCACGCCGAAGTGGTGAACGCCGCCATCAGTGCGCTCAGCGACGACTGGTTGAAACACTGGGAGTCCATGATGACGCGCGAGGCCCGGTTCGAGTCCCGCAATCCGGCGCTGCTTCAGGCCTATGAACAACTCACCGACAAGGTGACGCTCGCCCAGCAATCCGCCCTTCTGCTCAAACGCCAGGTGGAGCAGCTGATCGGCGAGGGCCTTCGAGTCACGGCGCTTCCACCAGGCACCGGCGAGCCCAGCGTCGCCATGCCCGACCTCAACGCTTACAAGTACGTCGGATTCGAAGATCGCTTCCGCGGCTCGCAACACGACATTCGAGATCGGTTGACGGACTACCTGCCGGTCTTCGCGGGCGCGTCGAATGTGCTCGACATCGGTTGCGGCCGTGGCGAACTGCTGGACCTGTTTCGAGGCGCCGGCATCGGCGCTCACGGGATCGATTCCAACCAGAGCATGGTGCAGGAGTGTCGCGACCGCGGCCTGACGGCAAAGTGTGACGACGCAGTGGCCTATCTGCAACGGCTGCCGGACGAGTCACTGGATGGCGTGATCGCGATTCAGGTGGTGGAACATCTGGAACCGTCGTATCTGGCGCGCCTGATCGAACTCGCGTTTCACAAACTGAAACCCCGTGCGCCGCTCGTACTCGAGACGTTGAACCCCGCATGCTGGGTGGCCTTCTTCGAGAGCTACCTGAGAGACGTCACGCACCGGTGGCCGCTGCACCCGGATACGCTTCAATACCTCGTCCAGGCCAGCGGCTTCTCCACGGTCAACGTCCAGTACCGGGCTCCGGTGCCGTCAGCCGACCGCCTGCAACACGTCCCCTTGCCGGTGACAACGAACGCGAGCGATCTGAACCCGACCATGATCGATCTGGTGGATGTGGTCAACGCCCATGCCGACAAACTGAACGCGCGCCTGTTCACATTCATGGACTACGCGGTGGTGGCTCGCCGGTGATGCCGGGCGCCTTCAGGAGGGCGTTCTGGCTCCTGGCCCTGGCGCTCCTCGCCGTCCTGCACACCGCATGGCTGGTCTCGAGCGTTCCTCTGCCTCTGAAGATTGGCGTCACCAGTCTCCTGGTACTCGCCGCGTTTCGTCCAGCCTGGGCGCTGTTGGTTTGGGCCGGCCTCGCGCCGCTCACCACCTCACTCGCAGACCTCGTAGGAACGTCGGGCGGGGCCCTGCTGCTGGAAGCCATGACCGTCGCAGTCATCACGGGCGTTGTTGTGCGCCACAAGACTGGCGTGCCTACGCGCCTCGCTATACCTGCCCTCTGGTTGGGGGTGATCGCCGTTGCGTCGGCACTGTCGGAAGTGCCCGCGCGATTGATCACGACATCGCAGGGCCATGTCACCTGGGACGCGATCGCACGGTTGCTGCTGCAACACTCCATGGCTCGGGTGCCGCCGTTCGATCCGTTTTACTTCGCCATGGTCGTCGCCGAAGGCGCGACACTAGCGTGGGCCGCTGAATCGCTCACGCGGCGAGAACCGGAGCTTGCGCCCCGCGTCGTGTGGTGCGCGCTGGTGGG
>JBKJJZ010000102.1:0-6801 GCA_046597705.1 Vicinamibacterales bacterium
GCCGTGGCGTGGGCCTCGTTGATGATGTACGGACTGCGAACGTGGTGGGTGGGCGCGGTGGGCACGACGGCGCTCGCGTCCACGTGCAGGGTGAGCGCCGTCGTGCCCACCCCGCCCACCCACCACGTTCGCAGTCCGTACATCATCAACGAGGCCCACGCCACGGCAAGTCCAATCCCGGCGATCGACCCCGCTACCGCGACGACGGCGCCTTCGATGACGAAGACCTTCTGGATGGTTCGCAACGAGTAACCAGTTGCACGCAGCACACCGATCTCACGCAACCGCTGCTCAACACCCAGACGAAAGAACAACGCCGTCAGCAGCAGCGCCGAAACGACCAGGAAGAAACTGAAGTACGAAAAATACGCGCCGAAGTCCGTGGCGCCGGCCGATGCGGCGATGTTCTGCGTGCGAACATCGGCAATCGCCAGTCCACCGCCCGAACTGCTGATGGCGCGGGGAAGCGCGGCTTCCATCGCGGTGCCTGTTGCCGCTGGATCCGAGTGCTCAGGCAGCGTCACTCGAAGTGACGTGACCTTGCCGTACCGCGTGCTCCAGATCCGCTGGGCGGCCTCGATCGGAATGAACGCCTTCGGTGTGGTGCGATAGCGGTCCCAATACTCCTCATCGGCCGGACGCACGAGCTTCAGGTCGATCGGGAATGGCGGATCCCAGTCGGCCACGCTCTCGCTATTGGTAATTCCCGGATACGGCGGTGCAAGGCGACGGTCGGCTGCAAGGCCTTGAATGGGCACGATGCCTGCCACCCGAAAGCCTGCACGCTCCGTGACAAGGCGACCTTCGTCAGCCCAGCGGTAGTACTCCATGCTGAGCGAATCGCCGACTCTGGCGTTCAGGTCGCGCGCGGTCCAATCGTTGAGCACGATCGGCGGGTCTCCAGCGCCGGCCGGCCCCAACAACTCCGACAGAGCCGGATCGCCCGCTGCCTTTGGACCAAGGCCAGTGACCAGCGAATAGGGTGTGGACTTGTCGCCCACCGTCATGCGGTTTGCAAGCCAACTCAGGACCGGCGTGACCTCATCAGCGCGATCGCCGGCAGCCTTGCCGACGGCGGCCACGACCTCGTCGCTCATCACACCGCTGGCGGTTTCGACCAGAAGAAATGGTGAGCTGGGGAGCTGGGGAACCGGGGAACTGACGGAACTGGCGGAACTGACGGAACTGACGGAACTGGCGGAACTGGCGGAACTGACAGACCTGACGGAACTGGCGGAACTGGTAGGGGCGACTGGGCGCACCGAAATGCCTGCTTTACCCTCCACCGTAGGGAGAGCGGTGCTTTGGGGTGAAGGATTGACGGTGACCGTCAGGCCCAGATCGCGGGCGTCAAGTACGTCGCCAAGCGCAGAAGCGAGCGCGGCATGATCAAACGCCGCCGCCGGTGCGCGAGACACGAGCAATGTGTTGACCAGAGTCATCTGAAGCAGCGCCTGCTGAGCGCTCCAGAGGTTGACGAAAATCGCGCGCACGGGCCCCTGACTGGGCGATAAGGAAAACTCGCCCATCGAGGCTGCCGGTAACGTGCCTTGATTCCGTACACGGATCGAACGGCCGACGTCGTCCTTGCTGCTGTGCAGCGAGTCGAGCGGAATATCGGTGGGCCGCGTCACTCGCAGCACCATGACGTCACCTTCAACCGCGGCCAGTTCGGCGGCAAGGTCGGGGCTCAGGAGGGCTGCGCCACGCGATGGAGCCGAGACCGCCACGCCGTGAAACTGAAAGAATCGATCATCGACGCCGTAAACGCTGACTTTCCCGGCACGCCGGGACGAGGGCTGATGTGTGAGCAGTCCTTCGAGCACCAGCATTGGCGCAGCGCCGCTGATCGATCCGGCCATTGAACTGTTCGCACGAAGACGCTCGCCAAGGGTGTCGTAGAAGGGATACTCGGCGCCCACCACGAGGTCGGTCCGTCCGAGTCTGGCAGTGACGAGGCCAGTCAGGCTTGCGCGCACCGATGCGCCCACCAGCCACGCGCCGGCGAGTACCGCCACGGCGCAGGCTACACCGGCCACGACGGCGGCATGTGTGCGCCGATAGTGCCACAGGCCCTTCAGCGCCAGGCCAAACATCGTCATACACTGGCCAGCGCGCGCTCGGAGAGTTCGTATCGCCGCGCAAACCTCGACGCCAGGGCCGCGCTGTGGGTGACGACGATGAGCATGATGGCGTGCTGGCGTTGCAGGTCCACCAGTAGTTGCGCAACCGCCTCGGCCGCTGCGCGGTCAAGGTTGCCGGTAGGTTCATCGCAGAGCACCAGGCTGGGCTGCTGGATGAGCGCGCGCGCAATCGCGACGCGCTGACGCTCTCCTCCTGACAGTTCGCCTGGCCGATGATCCATTCGCGTCGAGAGGCCGACGGCGTCCAGCAGCGCCCGGGCACGCGCGGTCCGCACGCCGGCCGCCTGTGAGTCACGACTGACCAGGGTGGGCGCCAGCACGTTGTCGAGCGCGGACAACTGCGGCAACAGCAAGTGATCCTGAAACACGAAACCCACGTGCTGGTTGCGAAAGGCCGATTGATCAACGTCGTTCAACTTGTAGGGATTCTGATCGTCAAGCGTGACTGTGCCGGAGGACGGACGTTCGAGGGCGCCCAGCATGTAGAGCAGCGTGCTTTTGCCGCAGCCGGACGGCCCCATGATGGCCACCGAATCTCCCCGCCCCACCTCCAGCGACACATCGTCGAGAATCCGGACGGGGCCGCGGGCGGTTTCGTACTCTTTCGAGAGGTGCGAGGCAATCAGCATTAGAGTGACACCTCCGCGAACACTCGTTCGGCCGACGCCGCCATCTGGTCCACGGTGTAGTGTGCCCGAACGCCGGCTGCCCCTGCGGCGCCGAGCTGAGCGGCGTGCGCGCGATCTTCAAGCAGCGAGCGAAGTGCTTCTGCCAACGCGTCAGGCTCTTCGGGCGTGACGAGGACTCCACCGCCGGTGCGCGCGATGATCTCCGGAAAGGCTCCGTGTTTGGGCTGAACCACAGGCAAGCCGTTGGCCATCGCTTCAAGCAGGAAGAGTCCCTTCGGATCGGCGTAGGTCGTGGGTACGGAAAACACATCAAAGGATCGCAGCAGTGCAAGCTTGCCTTCGCGATCTGGTGCGCCTGCATAGGTGAAGTGACCGTCCAAGCCCCAGTCGCGCATGCGCCGCTCACATCCGGCCAGATACTCGCGGTGTTCTTCGAGCAGGTAGCCTCCCGCCACCAATCGTGTGTCGGGCACCCCAGGATGATGTCGAAGGCGATGGTAGGCGTCGCACAGCACGTGCAGGCCCTTCTCCGGAGCGATTCGCGCGAAATAGCCGATCGTGAACGGCGGTGCCGTTCGCAAAGTGGTTGGCTCGTGGCCGTCCGTATTGATGCCGAGCGGCACCACGCTGATTCGTTCGGCGGGAATGCCCACGTACTGCGCCATGAACTTTGCGTAGTACTCGCTCACGGCGATGAAATGGTCAATGTGCGGCACGGCCTGGCGGATCAAGTGGCGCGCCTGCGACTTCCACGGTTCGTGAAGCTGATCGAGAAACAGGTCCTCGCCCTGGAGCGTGCACACGATGGGACAGCCGAGGGCGTCCTTGAGCGGCTTCGCCAGGCCGATTAGCAGGGCGAACGGAAGACTTACGACATCAAACTTCGATTCGTGCTTGAGGAAGCGGACCATCTTGTCCACTTCCTTGCGTTGATATCCATCGGCGCCCTTCAACATGGACACCGTCATCTCGCCCAGGAACGTGGGGTCGATCCTGATCTGGCGCTTCGATGCCATCTTCAGCACCGCGGACGAGTCCCAGATGCGATCGAACAACGCCGGCGTGTGGCGGAACAGCGGAACGTTCTGCTCCAGATACACGCTGATGCCGCCGAAAAACACGCGGGACTGGCTGACGTTGGCTTCGTCCGTTGTCGTGGGCGTATAGATCGGCATCAAGACCACGTCGTGCCCGCGCGCCATCAGGGCCGCGGCCAGCGCGTTGTCGCGAAGGCACGAGCCGCAATACATCTGGGCGGCGCCGGCGGTGAGTGCGAGGAGCTTCATCGGTTCGAGGTTCGAGGTTCGAGGTTCGAGGTTCGAGGTTCGAGGTTCGAGGTTCTCTATCCGGCGAATTGGAACGCGCGTCGTGCGTAGAGATGGTCGAAGAGGTTGCCTTCGTGCGGCTGATCCCAGGCGATGCGGTTGGTGCGCAGGGGGCCCAGATTGAGGCGGCCGATGAGATCTGATTGAACGAGTCGCGTAATGAGCGTCTGGTCGTTGGTCAACGCGGTGGCCGACAAGGTGGGGCCCGCGGCGCCGGGCATCGTTTCCATCTGATCCGTCGTCACGTCAACCACGGACACGAACGGAAACAGGAATTCGCGATTCGCGAGCGGGTGATCAGAGGACGTGCAGTGGATGACCGTGGGCAGCAGGAACGTGGCGCCGTGAGCCTTCACCAGCCGGGGCCCCTTGCGGAGCCGCATCGTGACATCTTCGGCGCCTGGCTCGTGGAGCGCGGCGTCGATCTGCTGCGAGATCCGCTCGGCCACCCGGGCATCGACGAACGGCGATATTTCCGCCGCGTCGTCATCGGCGGCTCGAGGCTCGATGGCGATCAGTTTCGCGGCCAGCGCCTCGGCGAGTTCGCGCCCGTGCGCCGGCGTCCACACACCGGAGGCATTCACGCAGGAGCGGCCGCCGTTCTCGGCCACCGACCCGGCCATGAGATCGAGGTAGTCGCGCCAGTTATCGGCCAGGTCCGCGCCGAACAGGATCTTGCTGTAGCCGGGGCCGTGCAACTCCACGCGCGGGTCGCCCGCCACTGATCCGACGGCGGCAACATCGCCGAAAAACATGCTGCGGCCGGTCTGCCGCACGATTTCGCCCGCACCTGCGTGGTCGCTCGGGAAAAAATTGAACGCATCCCCTGGCACGCCGGCTTTCATGAACGCCTGAATCAGGCGAAATGGCGTCCACGGTTCCGTACCGCCGGGACGCAGGACCAGGGGTGTCTTCATCGCGATGGCTGGAATCCAGAGGCCGTGCACGCCGGGCGAGTTGCTGGGCAACACCACGCCGAGCGTCTTGCCGTTTGGATAGAAGCTGAACGCCTGGCCGTGCACTTCGCCGAAACCGTGGTCGAGGATCTCCAGGTCGAGGCCACGCGTGAGGCCGCGCAGAATGTCAGGAAGATTCTCCATCACCGACACGATGCGCTGCATGTTACGGCGCACCATGACATGCGGCATTCCGGTAGTAGCCGAGAGTTGCAGGACGTAGTCGTCCGGCGATTGTCGTGTATCGCCTGCGACACCTAGAGGCAACGTATCGTGTTGGAAGTGTTGCGCCGCCTGCTTCGTCATCTCGATGAGGCGTGCGACGGTGAACTGCGTGAGCGACGCGCGCATGGCATCCTGCGCGAGCAGATCGCGACGGATGAGTCCGACATTCGCCTGGCTGACCTCCGCATACGGCGCACCGGTCGCATGGTGCGCGATTCGGGCCACATCGATGCTGCGGTAGGCCACGCCGCGCCGGATCAGGGGAATGTGCACCATGTGGGAATTCTACGATGGTAGTCTGTCCCGATGCAGCCGCAGACCAAGGACGCGCTAGACGCGCATGTGCGCGAGATCGTGCACTGGCATTTCAGTCCCGACACCGGAACCCCCTTCTGGCTCGACTTCGCGTCGAAGCTCGACTGGGATCCGCGCAGGGAGATCCGCACCTACGAGGACCTCGACCGATTTGGCTTCTTTCAGGATGAGTGGCTCCGCGGCGGCCCGGTCCGGCGCTGGGTGCCGAAGGCGTACGCCAACCGGCCCATTTACACGTTTGAGACGGGCGGGTCTACAGGCGTGCCGAAATCCCGCGTCACCGTCGATGACTTCCGCATCGATTACGAGATTTTCAGCGACACGCTGCCCGACGAGCACTTTCCCAAGGGGAGCGACTGGCTGATGGTGGGGCCCTCGGGCCCACGTCGCCTGCGCCTGGCCGTTGAGCACCTCGCGCAGCATCGCGGAGGGATCTCGTTCTGCGTCGATCTCGATCCCCGCTGGGTGATCAAACTCGTCAAGTCCCGCCAGATGGATCAGGTGGAGGCGTACAAGCGGCACGTCATCGATCAGGCGCTGACGCTGCTCAAGGCGCACGACAACATCAGGTGCATGTTCATCACGCCGAAGCTGCTGGAGGCATTGGCGGAAAAGATTTCGCTCAAGAAAGCGGGCATCACGGGGATTTTCTGCGGAGGGACCGAGATGACACCGCAGTTCCATCGATGGGTGCGTGAAGAAGTGCTGGAGGGCATCTTCTTCGCCCCCACTTACGGCAACACGCTGATGGGCCTGGCAGTGCACAAGCCCTTCGACATCAAGGACAACTACGCGATCATCTACTACCCGCCAATTCCTCGGGCCGTTCTTGAGGTTGTCGATCCCGAACATCCGACCAGGCTCGTCCCATACGGCCACACCGGCCGCGTGAGACTCACCACGCTGACGAAGGAGTTTTTCATTCCGCGCTTCCTCGAGCGCGATGAAGCGGAGCGCGAGCCCCCATGCGACGCCTACCCGTGGGACGGCGTGCGGAACGTCCGGCCGTTCTCGAAGCTGCAGACGTCGGTGACGGAAGGCGTCTATTGAGCTGTCGCCTCAATTGAGGATTGAGGATTGAGGGTTGAGGATCGGGATTGCTGATTGCGGATTTGCTGATGGTTGGATCGGATTCAAGGATTGCCGGATTGGCCAGTCATCCCAATCCGGGACTGTCAGGAATTTTGTGTGCGGGGCTTAGCATGAG
>JBKJJZ010000124.1:0-5584 GCA_046597705.1 Vicinamibacterales bacterium
ACTGGAACATCGCTTCCAGATCCTTCTTCGACGCGCGGCCGCTCAAGCCCTCTTCGAGCTGGCCGATGGACGCGTTGGCCGACGCCACCTTGCCCGCCATCGTCTTGTTCAGTTCGATGTTGCTGAGTTTTCCAAGGCCGCCGATTCCCACCAGGGTCGCGGCGGCATCGGCAGACATGAAGTCCGCATCGCTGGCCAGCGAACTGCCGCCAGGGCTGAACGCGCGAAACAGAATCTCATCCGCCTTGAAGTCCGTCGGCTTCAGGACCACCTTGATGCCGTTCGACAGCGTCCACTCGGTGATCCCAAACCCACCGTTCGCCTCCCTGGTGATGGAGCCCGGCGTGGGTGACGTCGTCATGAGTGATGTGGCGGTGACCGTGTCGACGTACGCCGTGAGCGGCGCGGACGACGCCGCTTTGATGGCCGCGGCCAGCTGGGCTTCGGTCGGCACAGCCACGCCTTCCTTCTTTGGCGCGCTGACCATGACAACGCGGTTGCCTTCCGGCACCCACTCTGCCGCCAGACCGTTGACTTCCGTCAGAGTGATGGTCGGCACCAGCGCGCGGGTGAGCTCGGCTTCGTACGCGAGGCCGGGAATCGGTTCGCCCTGCGTTACGGCACGCACGTATTCGGCGGCCAGCTGACCCGAAGGACGTTTGTCCTTCTCGGTCACCGCCTGCTCCATGCCTCGCAGCAACGCCGCCTTCTGGCGGTCAAACTCCGACTGCGTGAACCCGAACTTCACCACGCGTTCGGCCTCGGCATACAGCGCCGTCAGTCCCTGTTCGACGCCGCCATCCTTGACCAGCGCGTTGAGCATGGAGGCTTCGGCATTCTTCACGAACAGCCCGCGCGCAGCTCCCGCCGCCATGAACGGCGCGTCGGGCTTCTGCGACAGCTCGCCGAAGCGCGCGTTGAGCATGCCGGCAAAGATGCCTTCGACGATCTGCCGGCGATACGCGCCCACGGTGGACTGATCGCGCAGCGCCATCTTGCCGTAGACGCTGACCTGCGTCATTGGCGCTTCCGCATCCGTGGCGATCGTATAGAGCGTGCCCGGCTGCGGCGGCACTGCGTACGCCGGAAGCGGTCGTGGGTTCGTCGCCTTGGGCAACGAGCCGAAGTGCTTCGTGATGAGCTGACGCATCGCGGCAGCGTCGAAATCGCCAACAGCAATGACGGTCATCAGGTCGGGCCGGTACCAGTCTTTGTAGAATCTTGTCAGGCTGGGGTGCTTGAAGGTCTGAAGGTGTTCGACCGTTCCAATCGGCAGGCGCTCTGCGTAGCGCGACCCCTTGAGCAGCGTCGGAAACTGCTGATCCTGCATGCGCGCAGCGGCGCCGCGGCGCAGGCGCCACTCTTCGATGATGACGCCCCGCTCCTTATCGATCTCGGCGGGCTCGAAGCTCACGTTGTGTGCCCAGTCCTCGAGAATCAGCATCGAGCGATCCAGCACGTCCGGTTTCTCGGTTGGCACCTGAAGCATGTAGATCGTTTCGTCGAAACTGGTGGACGCGTTGATGCTGGGCCCGAACCGCATGCCGATGGATTCAAGGAACGCCACGGTTTCAAGCTTCGGGAAATTCTTGGTCCCGTTGAAGGCCATGTGCTCGACAAAGTGGGCCAGGCCCAATTGATCGTTGTCCTCGACGAGCGATCCCACGTTGACCACGAGGCGAAGTTCGGCGCGGCCCGCAGGCAATGCGTTTCGCCGGATCATGTACTTGAGCCCGTTGTCGAACTGACCCGTGGTCACATCAGGGTCCACCGGAAGCGCCTGCGTGAGCGCGGGAGCCGCGGCTTGTGCGGACAACGTTGCGGCCAGGACTACAGCTGCCGCGACACCGGCCAGGAACTTGCACGCACGTGACGTCATGTGGAATCTCCCGCCCAGAGGATATCCCGGTTTTTCCGCCTCCGCTCCTGTGGAGCCACGGCGGATCAGCCCAGCGTTATCCTGCGGCCGGCTGGTCGATGCACAACGCGCACACGCGTTGATATGCCCGGAAACCGACCACCTCGACGTGTGGCGCCATGTAGTCCTCGCGCACGGGTTCGTCCCGCAGCAGGTCCGTGCTCAGGTATTTCTTGTTGCTATCCGCGAACACGGTGGCCACCACCGCGTCCGGCCCCATGCGGTCCTGCACCTTCAGGGCCCCCAGCAGATTCGCCCCCGAGGAGATCCCCACCGCAAGGCCATGGTGCGCCAGCCGTTGAGCCATGAGAATCGAGTCCCCGTCCGGCACGGCGACAATCTCGTCCAGCTGATCGAGTTTCACGATGGCCGGGATGAACTCATCCGACACGCCCTGGATCCGATGGTGACCAACCTTGTGCCCCGTCGACATCGTCGGAGACTCGGCCGGCTCGAGTGGATGAATGCGTACGCGAGGGTTGCGCGCCCGCAGGAACTTCCCCACACCCATCACGGTGCCGCCGGTGCCGACGCCCGCGATAAACGCATCGGGTTGTACACCCACCTGCGCAAGCTGCGCCCAAATCTCCGGGCCCGTGGTTTCATAGTGAGCCTGCACGTTCGCTTGGTTCGAGAACTGGCACGGCAGAAACACACCCGGTGTTGCGGCCGCAAGGTCCTCGCTTTGCCGGATGCTGCCAAGGAAGCCGCCATCGGCCTTGCTGACCGGCACGATCGACGCGCCGAAACTGGCGATGAGGGCCATCCGCTCGGCACTCATCCAGTCGGGCATGAAGATCGTAACGGGATGGCCCAGCGAACGACCGACTGCCGCGAACGAAATGCCGGTGTTGCCGCTGGTGGCCTCCGCAATGCGATCGCCCGGCGCGATGGTGCCGTCGTGATACGCGTGCTCCAGAATAAACAGCGCCATCCGATCCTTGATACTGCCGGTCAGATTGAGAGACTCGTGCTTGGCGTAGATGACACGGGGCTGCCCCCGGTACAGCAGATCAATGGCCAGAAGCGGCGTATTTCCAATGAGGCGATGGAGAGAACGAAACCGATCGGACAGGTACTGTGACACGCACACACCTCCATCCCTGATTGTCCCACCAATCGCGTGTCGTGATCGGTGTACGATCCCGTGCGATGCTTCAGGCACGACAACTCTCGCGTCACTACCAGATGGGCCAGTCGCTGGTAAAGGCGCTCGACGACCTGACCCTGGAAGTGAGCGACGGTGAATTCGTTGCCCTGGTCGGCACATCGGGCTCAGGCAAGTCCACGTTGCTCAACCTCATTGGCGGTCTCGACCAGCCGACATCAGGCACGCTCGACGTGCATGGACGCGATCTCGCGAAGCTGACGCGCGATGAACTGAGCCTGCATCGTCGCAACACCGTGGGCATGATCTTCCAGTCGTTTAATCTCGTCCCCTCGATGACCGCATCGCAAAACGTATCGCTCGCATTGATGTTCGCGGGCGTGCCGCGGGCTGAGCGGGACGCCCGGGCATCGGCGTTGCTGGAAACGATGGGCCTGGGTGACCGGCGGCACCACCGGCCAAAGGAACTCTCGGGCGGCGAGCAACAGCGCGTGGCGGTTGCGCGCGCCCTGGCCAATAGTCCGCCGCTGCTTCTGGCCGATGAACCCACCGGCAATCTGGACAGCCGAACGTCGAAGGAAATCATGGACTTAATCCGGACGCTCAACGAGCGTGACGGCAAGACGGTCATTCTCGTGACGCACGATGCGGCTTTGGCGGCCGCGTACGCCCGTCGAACGGTGACGCTTCTCGACGGACACGTGATCTCGGACACCGGTGCGCCCTTGGCCCAGGAGCGCGTATGACTTTTCGCGACACGCTCTCACTGGCGTTCAGAAACCTTCGTCAGTCACGCCTGCGGACCACGCTCACGACGCTTGGAGTTTCAATCGGGATCGCGTCGCTGGCAGGCATGGTCTCTCTTGGCGTCGGCCTGCAGGATCAAGTGGTTGGCCGACTGACGCAGTCCGGCGTCTTCGACAACATCACGGTCAGTTCGGGCCGGGTGAACTTCCCCGGCTTCGGGGGCCCGATGGGCCGGGGTCGCGGCGGCCGCGGCGGACGCGGCCAGTCAACAGCGCCGTCCACACCGCCACCGACCCTCGACGATGAGGCGATTGCGCGGTTTGCGGCCCTGCCGAATGTCCGCGATGCGTATCCCACGTTGCGCATTCCGGTGTCGTATCGCTATCAGGAACGCAGCAGCGCGGCCCTGGCGTCGGGAATTCCCGAGTCCTCGCGCGGCGAGGGCGCCTTTCAATCGATCCCGCATGGCACGTTCTTCAAGGACGCCAGCAGCGCGGCCATCATGCTGAGTCTGGACATGGCGCAACAGCTCAACGCGGAGAATCCGGGTGCACTGATCGGCCAGACGATTGATTTGTCATACGCGCAGCGCGAACCTGGCGCCAGCAGTACGCCTGATGTCATCGCCGGCGTGCAGGTCACTCGCGTCAGCCTCCCCTTCACCATCATCGGCATCGTCGAACGCGATCCGTCGCCGGGCGCGAACGTGGGACTGTCGGCGCTGATGATTCCGCTGGCACAGGCCAAGGCGATCAACGCCCGCGCGATTGCAAACCCCGGCGGGTTCCTGCAGGGCGCGGCGCCCCAGGCGCGTGGCTACTCGACGGTTACCGTGCGCGTGA
This sequence comes from Vicinamibacterales bacterium, assembly GCA_046597705.1. Taxonomy (GTDB): domain Bacteria; phylum Acidobacteriota; class Vicinamibacteria; order Vicinamibacterales; family SCN-69-37; genus SYFT01. Next base: position 4,616 of record JBKJJZ010000124.1, read on the forward strand.
CGTCGGCGGCGAAGACCCAGGACGTGGAAGATCAGATCAAGGCGATGGGATTCGGTGCGTTCTCGCTCAATGACGCGCTGCAGGGGGCGAAACGCGCGTTCCTGCTCCTGGACATCCTGCTCGGCCTTGTCGGGTCAATCGCCCTGGCCGTTTCGTCGCTGGGCATCATCAACACGATGGTGATGTCGATTCTGGAGCGCACACGTGAGATTGGCATCATGAAAGCCATCGGCGGCAGCGACCGAGACGTTCGCCGCATTTTCATGGTGGAAGCCGGAACCATCGGTCTGCTCGGGGGCGTGGCAGGCATCATCCTGGGTTGGGCCGTGGGACGCGTCATCAACATTGGCGCCAATATCTACATCGAGCGGCAGGGCGGCACGGCGGGTAACCTCTTCTCGCTTCCCTGGTGGCTTATTGGCGGCGCGCTCGGATTTGCCCTGCTCGTGAGCCTGATTGCCGGCAGTTATCCCGCCCGCCGAGCGGCCCGTCTGGACCCGATTCAGGCGCTAAGACACGAATAGGCCGCGTCCCCTTCACCCACCGCACGCGGTACAATTAATGGGTGATAAGCAAAGAGAAAGACAAAGACATTGAGACCGTCCGTCCGGCGACGCAGGGCTTTACCGGCCTGGGCCTGACGGTCGCCCTGGTCAAATCGGTTGCCGCCCTCGGCTACGAAGAGGCCACCCCCATTCAACGCGAAGCGATTCCTGTCCTGTTGGCCGGCCGCGACATCATCGGGCAGGCGGGCACGGGCACGGGCAAGACCGCCGCGTTTGCCCTGCCGCTGCTCCATCGCCTGATTGAAACGCCTGCCACGAAGAAAGGCGCGGTGCGCGCGATGATCCTGGTGCCCACGCGCGAACTCGCGATGCAGGTGGCAGAGGCCGTGCACAAGTACGCCAAGCAGACCTCTTTGACCCTGGTGCCGCTCTACGGGGGCGCGCCGATGGACCAGCAGATTCG
>JBKJJZ010000535.1:0-4278 GCA_046597705.1 Vicinamibacterales bacterium
TGCTAGCCGCGCCTGTAGCAGCTGTCGGGCTGCTCGCATGGACCTCCGGCTCGGGATTCCATACGATGCTCTTGACCACCGGCATCGTCGCAGCCATTGCCGCCGCGTTCGTGGAGACGATTCCCATCCGCCTGGACGATAACGTGTCGGTCCCGGCAACCGCCGCCTTCGTCCTGTGGTCGTCCACCCTGTTTGATCCGCAGCTCGCCCAGGCTCGCGCATCCGGCATTGCGGCTGAGGCTGCCGCAGCACTGCTGGTCAATGGCGCCCTCGCCAGAGCGGGTCTCTATGCCGGAACGGTGACGGCAACCGGCGCACTCACCGGCCTTGTCATCGGAACCGTGATCGTCATTGGCGGAGGATGGGGTGCCTGGGGCGTGCTCCTCGCAACATTCTTCACCGCTTCGGTCTGCACTCGAATCGGCACGGCAAGAAAAATCGCGGCGGGTATCGCGGAGGATCGAGGCGGACGCCGCGGTCCCGGCAATGCCATCGCCAATACGGGACTCGCGGCGTGGGCGTGCGTGCTCGCGATGGGAATGACAGATCCCACCCTGGCGCTGCTGGTGTGCGTGGCCGCCTTGGCGACTGCGGGCAGCGACACAGTCGCCAGCGAGATCGGGAAAGCCTATGGGCGCACGACCGTCCTGGTGACCAACCTTCGGCGAGTCCCACCGGGCACCACCGGGGCGGTGTCGCTCGAAGGAACCGCGGCCGGTATCGCGTCCGCGGCAGGCCTTTCCGCGCTCGGCGCATGGTGCGGAGTGGTGCCCTGGGTGTCCGTCCCGGCGATCACAGTTGCAGCAACCGCAGCCTCTCTCGTCGAGGGTCTGCTCGGCGCAACGCTCGAGGCTCGCGGTATCCTCAACAACGACACGCTGAACTTCGTGAATTCCGCCATCGGGGCGGGACTCACGCTCCTGATCTGGTCGTCCCTGTAACCGACATGTCGAACTGGCGCTCCTACTCCGACCTGGCCCGGCCCTTCACCCTTGTGGCGCCGGCTCTTGGTTTCTTCTCAGGGGCGGTAACAGCAATTGGCGCGGCCCCGCAGGAGCCTTGGAGCTTGTCGCTCATGGTCCCTGCGTTCACAGGCGCTCTGATGGCCGCTGTCTTCAACGCGGGCAGCAATGCGCTCAACCAGATCTACGATCTCGAGATCGACAGGATCAACAAGCCCAAGCGACCCCTTACGTCAGGCCGCTTGACGATGCGCCAGGCTTGGTGGTTCACGGCGGTGGCTTATGCGCTGACGCTCGTGCTGGCCTGGCTCGTAGCGCCAGGTGGACGCCACGAGTGCTTCTGGATTGTGGCAATCGCGGTGATCGCCACCATCATCTATTCGGTGCCGCCACTGCGGACGAAGCAGCGCGGCATGTGGGCAAATATCACGATCGCCATCCCGCGCGGAGTCCTCCTCAAGGTCGCAGGCTGGTCCGCGGTGAAGACGGTGATCGGCGTTGAGCCGTGGTTCATCGGCGGGATCTTCGGGTTGTTCCTGCTTGGCGCGTCCACGACCAAAGACTTCGCTGACATGGAAGGGGACGCCCGTGGCGGATGCCGAACGCTGCCGATTATTCACGGTGCCCGGAAGGCCGCGTGGATGATTTCACCCTCGTTCGTGCTGCCCTTCCTGATGATCAACGCCGGCACCTGGACGGGGATCCTGACAGGGCAGGCGCATCTGCTGCACTCGCTTGGCGCAGGCATGACCATCTACGGCCTGTACGTGTGTTATCTGATGCTGCGACGGCCCGAAGACCTGGCAACGGACGAGAACCATGTGTCCTGGGCACACATGTATCGAATGATGTTCGCGCTTCAGATCGGCTTCGCGCTGGCGTATGTTCTCTAGCCGCCCAGCTGCATCCGCATCAGTGCATCCACACGGTCCTGCGTGGACGGGTGTGTGGAAAACAGCGTGCTGAACCCGCCTCGTCCAGAGAGCGGCGACAGGATGAACATGTGTGCGGTTGCCTGATTCGCGTCCATGGGGATCTGCTTGACGCCCGCTTCGATGCGCTTGAGGGCCTGCGCGAGTCCCACGGGCGAGCCCACAATCTTCGCGCCCGTGCGATCGGCCACGAATTCACGAGAGCGCGAGACGGCCATCTGTATGAGTCCCGCAGCCAGTGGGGCCAGCAACATGGTGGCGATGGCCGCCACAGGGCCTGGGCCGTTATCCCTGTCGCGGTTCCCGCCGCCGAAAAACATGGAGAAGTGCGCCAGGTACGTGATGGCTGCGCCAAGCGTTGCCGCGATGCTGCTGATCAGGATGTCCCGGTTCTTGATGTGGGCCAACTCATGGGCAATCACGCCCTCGAGCTCGCTGTCCGAGAGCAGGCGCTGAATCCCCTCGGTGGCCGCCACAGCTGCGTGGTTCGGGTTACGGCCGGTCGCGAACGCGTTGGGTGAGGGGTCGGGAATCACGTAGACCTTGGGCATCGGCAATTCGGCCCGCTTCGCCAGTCGCGCCGTCATGTCATAGAGACGATGGCCGGGCGAGACCTCCTGGGCCCGATACATCTTCAACACGATCTTGTCGGAAAACCAGTAGCTGCCGATGTTCATCACCACGGCAAAGGCCAGGGCGATGGCCAGGCCGGACTGGCCGCCGAGCATGCCGCCAACGGCCAGAAACAAGCCGCTCAACGCGCCAAGCAACACCGCTGTCTTCAGTCCACTCATGATCTGTTCCCTCAACTCCCTCTGTCTTTCGATTATGCCACGCCGTCCTATAATGGTTGGGATGACGAATATCTGCGTGGGAACCTTCGCGCTCTTCATCGCTGCCGCGGGCACGCTCTACGCCAATCAGACTCAAGGCGCGGCACAAGTGCCCAAACCGTTTCCGACGCCGGGATCGACCCAGGCAGCGTCGGCGATTACCAATCCGGAGTCGCCAAGCGCGATGCCCGTCTATCCGGCTTCGCAGTTCCTTGAAACTATTGACGCTGGCAAGGGGCAGCAGTTCCATCTCTACGGCACGGACGCCCCGTTTGCCGACATCGTCTCCTACTACAAGACGACATTGAAGAATGCCGGCCGCGTGCTGTTTCAGGCGCCATTGATGCACCAGTTCGATCTGGGCCGCTACGATGAGAACGCCATGGCGTATCCGCCGAGCGTGGTGATCAAAGACTACACGTGGAACGGCGCCGAAGGATACCTGCACGTATCGGGCGCCGCCAGCAAACGGTATAGGACGATCATCCAGATCGTGCCGGCGCCGGTGCGCTGAGCGCTTTGCATGTCCGCACGTAGGGCGTCCCTTCAGCGGCGCCGCCGATTCAGGCTCGGGTCTTGCGGTACTCGTCGGCTTTGTCGGCCAAACCCATGGCCCGCGCTTCATCCACATCGACGGCCTGCGCCTCAGCGTAGTCGCGAATCTGCTGCGTGATCTCCATGCTGCAGAACTTCGGTCCGCACATCGAGCAGAAGTGCGCGACCTTTGCGCCATCGGACGGAAGGGTCTCGTCGTGATACGCCCGGGCCGTCACCGGATCGAGGGCCAGATTGAACTGATCCTCCCAGCGGAATTCGAAACGGGCTTTTGACAGGGCGTCATCCCAGACCTGTGCGCCGGGATGGCCTTTGGCCAAATCCGCGGCGTGCGCCGCAATCTTGTACGCAATCACCCCGGCCTTCACATCGTCCCGATTCGGCAGGCCGAGGTGTTCCTTCGGCGTCACGTAGCAAAGCATGGCGGTGCCGTACCACCCGATCATGGCCGCGCCTATCGCGGACGTGATGTGATCGTAGCCAGGAGCGATGTCGGTTGTCAGCGGCCCCAGAGTGTAAAACGGCGCCTCTTCACACCACTCGAGTTGCTTTTCCATGTTCTCGCGAATCAAGTGCATCGGCACGTGTCCCGGTCCCTCGTTCATGACCTGGACGTCGTACTCCCAGGCGATCTTCGTCAGCTCGCCTTGCGTCTTCAGTTCAGCGAACTGCGCCTCGTCATTGGCATCGGCGATCGAGCCGGGCCGCAGGCCGTCACCGAGCGAAAACGAGACGTCATACGCCTGCATGATTTCGCAAATCTCGCGATAGTGCGTGTAGAGAAAACTCTCCTGGTGATGCGCCAGGCACCACTTGGCCATGATCGACCCGCCGCGCGACACGATGCCGGTCATGCGGTTGGTGGTCATCGGGATGTAGCGCAGCAGCACACCGGCATGCACGGTGAAGTAGTCCACGCCTTGCTCGGCCTGTTCGATCAAGGTGTCGCGGTACACCTGCCAGGTGAGTTCTTCGGGGCGGCCGGCGACTTTTTCC
>JBKJJZ010000319.1:0-3806 GCA_046597705.1 Vicinamibacterales bacterium
GCCGCCACAGGGACCGGGGCGGGTTGATACGTTCAATCCGTACAAGGCGATGTTCGCGGCCGAGACGCATTTCGACTCCGATACGACGGTCGGGACCGCGGATTTGCCGTCGCTCTGGAATCAGCGGAGCCGCCGCGGATTGTGGCTGCACTGGGACGGCAACAACGACTCGGTCGATGAGCGGAACAAGAGCGCGGCGATCGGCGCCGGTGCGACGCCGGATTCGATCGACCTCGCGGCGCTCGATCGGATCGCCAACTGGATTCTCGATTTGAAGCCGCCGGCGTATCCACCCAGCCGTATCGACGCCGCGCTGGCGACCACGGGACGGACACTTTATCAGCAGCACTGCTCGAGCTGCCACGACCTCGGCCAGCCGAAGGTCGGGCAAACCATCGCGCTCGCGGAGATTGGCACGGATCCGGAGCGGCTCAACTCCTTCACGCCGGAACTGGCGAAGTTGATGAATACCATCGGCACCGGCAAGCCGTGGAAGTTTTCGCACTTCCGCAAGACGGACGGCTACTCCGGCATGCCGCTCGACGGCATCTGGATGCGTGCGCCGTATCTGCACAATGGGTCGGTTCCGACCTTACGCGCGCTGCTGCTGCTCGACCCGCGCCCGGTCGCGTTCTATCGAGGCTCCGACGTCTATGATTTTTCCGGCGTCGGTTTTCTATCGTCCGGACCGGAGGCGGAGAAGGCCGGCTTCCTGTTCAAGACATCAGATCGAGGCAACGGCAACGGCGGCCATGTCTACGGCACGCAGCTGTCCGTCGCCGAGCGCCAGGCGCTGCTGGAATATCTGAAGACGCTGTGAGCGCGCCGGCGCTGACTTCATCACGCGCCCAACATTACAACGGAGCGAGGCATGAAAACGCACATTGAAATGCTGAAGGAAATGGGAGTGTCCCACTTCGACGCCGAGAAGTACCTACACCCTCTCGAGGAAGCCTTACCAAAGTATGGGATCGCCGAATCACGACTGCGGCTCGCACACTTCTTTGCTCAGGTCCTGCACGAGTCCGGCTGTATGCGGTTCGACATGGAGTGCATGAACTATTCCTCCGACGCCTTGCGGAAGGTGTTTGGCAAGTACTTCCCGACGAAGGAGGAGGCGGACGCGTATGCCAGGCAGCCCGAAAAGATTGCGAATCGCGTGTATGCGAACCGCATGGGGAACGGGGACGAGGCGACTGGCGACGGCTCGAGGTTCCGCGGCCGCGGACTCATTCAACTCACCGGGCGGGCCAACTACAAGGCGTTTGCGGAGTGGATTGGCGACCCGCGCGTGATGGATGATCCTGACCTGGTATGTACGGAGTATGCCGTGCATTCAGCGGTGTTCTTCTGGATCACAAACGATTTGAACCGGCTGGCCGATCGCGACGACGTCGTCGGCTTGACGAAGCGAGTCAATGGCGGAACAAACGGCCTGGCTCATCGCCGGGAACTGCTGAACAAGGCGAATGGCCTGCTCAGCATGCTGAGTCTCAGCGAAGAAATGCGCGCCTGATCAGGCGGGCACCGCGAGGAGTTCGCGAGCGTCCTTCGACCGGTCCTGGGCACCCGGTTCTGACGTGCACAACCAAGGCCCTAATCCCGCCGGGTGACTTTCGCGATGTTCGCTGCATGAGACCGCGAAAGAGTCTGCCGGGGGGTTACACTGATCTCATGCAGCTTCATGTTGCCCGCCTTTGCCTCGATTGCGACGACATTCACGACGAACAGACGTGCCCGGTATGCGGATCAGAGTCGTTCGGCTACATCAGCCGTTGGATTCCCGCGCCCGAGCGGCGGACACGCCCGCGACCGGTAATCACGTCCCCTGCAGCGGACACCTATCGCGAATTGCTCGCACCTGAGCAGCCCCGGTCCAGTACGTCGCAATGGCTGCGGCGCGGTGTAATCGGCGTGACGGCCGTGAGCCTGGCCGGCTGGATGTGGCGTAACAAGGTAGCCGAGACCCAGCGAGAGACGAAAGTCGAGAACCCATCCAAAGGGCGACAATCGTGACGCGGCCACTCAGGACTCCGCGGACGGCCGCGTTTAGTCGATGCGACGTGAAGGTCAACTGCAGCTACGCATCAAGAGCAGCAATAACGCGGTACCGGTTAGCGACGCGACAATCGAGCCGACGCAGCCGAATCGATTAGAGAAGAAGAAGAACACTCCGATCAGAGTAGCATCCGCAGTGAATCGCGCTATGGGTACGCTGAACCGGCACAGTTTGACATCGCGTTAGGCCGACGCCATACTGCCAGACAGTGACTCCCCGTCCAATCCTGCGCGCGTTCGCGACCGTAGCCGCTCTTGCGGTTGCGCTGGTTGGATTGCTGCCGTTGCATGTCCACGCTGCTGACGGTCATCAGATCGTGCACCGCCATGTGATTGCCGGCGCTGGCGAGCATCATGACGACGATGCGGATCATCACGACGGGAACATCGATCCCGCGGACCATGTCACTGCGCGCCTGCTGACATTCTCATTCACGACGGCCAGCCCGTTCGTGGCGATCGCCCCCGCCATCGTCGCGACGACAGAACTCGTGTCGCCAGTCACGTCGCTGAAGCGGTTGCCCGCAGGCAGGAGACGCCTGCCGACACACGACCCTCCGCTCAGCTTCGTCTCCTCGCCCGCCCCGCCTCCCGTCGCCTGACGCCCCCGCTCGTACTCGTATTTCCCAATTCGTCGCTCGTGTCTTGTCGGCCTCGATCAGGCCGGAGGGTTCGCCATTGGCTCGCTGTTTCCTGTCGTCGGTTCGGACGCCTCGTCGCGCCCTCGTGAGCGCCGTATGCCTGTTCATGCTTACCGGCGCGTCGCCATCCGCTGCGCAGTCGGTGGCGCCACGTCCCCTGGGTGCAGGGTTGACCGTGACGCTTCCTCCGGTGGATCCCGCCGCGCCGCCCAGCCCATTCGAGAACCTCACGGGACGAATCAGCCTGCGCGACGCACTGATGCTTGCGCTGCAACAGAGCCCGGAGCTTGCCGGCTTTGCCTGGGAGACGAGGGCCAGGGAGGCGCTCGCGAGCCAAGCCGGACGCGCGCCGAATCCAATCGCCGAAATTCTGATCGAAGACCTGGGCGCATCGAGGCAGGCATTCAGTGACGCGCCGTTGGGTGGCGCGCAGGCCACGGTGCAGTTCAGTCAATTGCTCGAACTGGGCGGTAAGCGCGCCGCACGTCGAACGCTCGGCGGCCTTGATCGCGACCTCGCAGCGTGGGACTTCGAGACGGCACGCATCGATGTCTTGACGCGAGTGACAGCCGCATTCATCGATGTGCTGGTCAGCCAGCAGGCGGTCGCACTGGCGGGACAGAGTCGCGCACTGGTGGAACAGGTCCACCAGACCGTCCGCTCACGGGTTGAGGCAGGAGTGGTGTCTCCGATCGAGCAGACCAAAGCGGACGTGGCCCTGGCGATGGCGCGCATCGACGAGCAGCGATCGCGGCGCTCGCTCGCTGCGGATCGCACCGCGCTGGCCGCTCTGTGGGGAAATTCGTCAGCCGTGTTCGAGTCGGCGGAAGGCACCCTGCAGTCGCCCGCGCCGATACCATCGTTCGACACGCTGGTTGCGCTGATTTCCCTGAATCCCGAAGTCGCACGGTGGGCGACCGAGATCGCACAACGCGATGCGGCGCGCGCACTGGCGTCGGCCCGCGGCGTGCCCGACGTTACGGTTACAGCAGGCTATCGGCGCCTGACTGATGCCGGCATCAATACGATCGTCGTTGGCGCCTCGATTCCGCTGCCGTTCGTCGATCGAAATCAGGACGGGGTCCGCGCTGCGGCACACCGCGTTGC
>JBKJJZ010000473.1:0-7133 GCA_046597705.1 Vicinamibacterales bacterium
CGTGGCATGCGACTCGCGGTACGCCTGCAGCGCGGCTTCGGCGCGATCGACTTCCTTGCGCTGTTCGCCCAGCCGCGCGTTGAGCCAGTCGGTAGCTTCCTTGGATGACTGAAACGAGAACTCGGCGTTCTGTTCGATGAATCCGCGTGCGTGAGCGTTGACCACATCAGTCGCCAGCTTCGGGTCAAACGATCGGGCTGTCAGCGTGACGAGGCGGCTGTTCTTGACTGGCGTCACGGTCAACATGCGCAGCAGGGCGTCGATCGCGCGCGACTCCTTCGCGGTCTCGTCAGGAGCAGCGGCGGTCGCACCAGGCGTCTCGGCTTCCTTCTTCCTGAAGACGCCGCCCACAACGTTGCGCGCCCACGACACCGGGCGTAGCGCTGTATTCAGAAAGCTGAACGACTGCGGCGCATTTTTCGGGGGCATGTTGTCCCAGAGCTGCAAAGAGTCCAGAGTTTTCCTGGCGAGGCTGCGGCTCTTGAGCAAGTCGTACTGGGTGTCAAGGTAGTCGTACGGCGTGTAGCCGCTTCCGGCGTCCTTGTCGAACGGAGTGTAATTTGCGTCTGCAGACTCGATTAGCAGCTTGGCGCTGGCTCCGTACACAGACACCGCCGTGTAGCTCTGCACACCGGTCACGAGCGCCACGACGAAAAACACCGACAGAACGAGCCACCTGCGCTTGTAGAGCGTCTTGACGTAATCGCGCAGATGGGGACTGCCTGGGACAGCGGCGACCTGTGGGGTCGCGCCATACCCTTCCGTCGCGGGAGGATGGAGTGGTTCGGCCGAAGAACTCGCTGGGATTTTGTCGAAGTCTGGTTCGTTCATCAGAATCTCTTTGTGGGTACGATGACGGTATCGCCGGGCTTCACAATCTCAGTCAGCTTCACGTTCTTGAGCTCGACGAGACGCCCGTTCTCGTAGCGGGTGATCTTGACGCGGTTGAGCGCTGCGTCCACGGTCTGGCCGCCGGCCAGTGCCAGCAACTGCTGGAGCGTTGTGGTCTGACTTACGGGGTGAGCACCCGGCGATTTGACTTCGCCAAGGATGTAGGCGCGCTCGGCCTGTTGCGCAATGATGGTATCGCCGTCGTGCAGCTCAATCGTCCGATCGAAGATGCCGCGCTGCAACTGGCTGAGATCCGCGCGCACGATTCCTGACTCAGGACTGATAGGCGTGCCGGCTCCCGATTGCTGTCCGTCCGTTCCGTCCGCCTTTGCGGCCTTGGCGGGCACGATGAGAACCACCCCTGACGCGGCAGGATTGAGCGTTCCCGCCTGCGCGATGAGATCGAGCAGCGTCATGCCGCCTGTCAAGGGATAAGGCCCCGGCCGCCCGACTTCGCCGATCAGAATCACGTACTGGCTCCGATACTGATCGATCGACACCGATATCTGCGGGTTCTTGAAGAACCGGCCGTCCTTCAGGGTCTTCTTGAGTGCGTCCTCGAACTGACGCAACGTCTGGTCGGCAGCTTTCACCACACCGATGTACGGAAGGGTAAACGTGCCATCCGCCTCGACGGTGAATTTTCCGGTCAGCGCGGGATCTTCGAGGCAGACGATGGCCACGACGTCCTTTGGACCGATGACATAGTTCTGAGCCGACTGGCCCTGGGCGGCCGGCACTGCCGCCGCGACAAGGACCAGAAAACCCGTCAGCAGAAACGCGCGTCCGCTACGCCAGGGCATGGGTGTTCTTTGTTCAGAAGACATAGTTCAATGACAGAGCGGCCAACGTGGTGGAATAACTCCGGTTATCCGAAAGCCCGGATGTCCGATGGGTGCGCGTGACGCCGAGGGCTGCGCGAGAATCGCGACTGAGGCGGTAGCCAACATCGAAGGTGTAACTGGTAAGGCGTTCGCCGCCCAAGACCCCGGTTACGCCAAGCAGCGAGCGGTAGCGGGAGCGGGTTCTGCTGGCGCCCAGACCGGTATCAAACTGGCCGGCCACTTGGCGCCGCACATGCGCTGAAATTCCGCTGGTGATGAAGTACGGTCGTGACGGATCAAGGGAATACTCCACGTCCCTGTCCCAACCCAGGTTCGATTCCCAGGTTCCTGCAATCCGGTTGGCGACGCCAACCTTCGCCACCAGTCCGTCAAACTCCGGGACGAACGGGCTCACTGGATCCAGGTGCCTGTAGCCAATTTCAGCGGTGCCGGAGATAAGAGCCTTAGGGGCGAGTTCGATCGTGCCGGAGACCCGATAGCCGCCGGCATTCCGATCGGTCGCCCGGTCGAATCGATCTTCGCGCGTCTCGAAGTTGATCGAGACTGCCGTGAGCGAAGTTAGTTGATCGCGCACAACAAGCCGGACTCCCTGCTCCACACGACCCAGGGTGTCATTGAGATTGATATCGGAGACCGCTTCATTGCCATCAAACCGTGTGGTCCGGCGATAAGCGCCAACAGCCAGCGTCAGGCTGCGTAGCAGCGCAACCCGCACGCCTCCACCGAATCCATCGTTCAGGAGTCGGACGCGCTGCTCAATTTCGATGTTGGGCTGTTGGAGGTCTCTGGAGACGCTGGCCTCGGCAAAGAAGGTCAGCCTCCGTGCGAACAGCTCCGCCATCGCATTGAGCTGCGGCCTGACCGACCGCAGGTTCGTGGAATCTTTGTAATAGACAAAGCTCAGACCCAAATCGGTGGTCAGCAGGGCCCGCCTGGCGAAAGGAATCCAAACTCGTGACCGAGGAGTGATCGACAACGTGAAGTCTCCGCGCGTGTCGCCGTTGGCGTTGAGCACGTTGCTGTCGTACCCCATGCGGTCAATCGAGATCGAAGGACTGAGGTACAGCACCCCGAACTGGAACCGGGCGAGTTCGCGCGGGTTCTCGCCTTGAGTGGGGGCACTCGTTTGAGCCTGCGCCCACGCCGTTGAGTCCAGACCCGGGGCGCCGAGTAGCACCAGGACCACCGTCAGGAAAACAGGCACTCTGGCGCCCTTGATTTGTTTCACGCGACTTTGTCCACCTTCAAGTATCGCGGCAGCCTGCGCTCAGAGACAAGCCACGTCGTTTGTAATCGTACCGACGAAACTGAGCAGAGCTTCGCCCCTTCACTTACAGCCCCGCAAATAAAGTGCCCCCCTTCTGGGGGGAGCGGCGGGGCGAAGCGAACCTCAAATCATACCGCAGGCGGCAACGCCAGCCGTACGCGGGAAATCCGTCAGTACGGCCGCACGTCAGCGGCGTCCACTTCCACGCTGACACCCTGGCCGATGAGGTTGACTGCCAACACCAGCCTCGCGTGAGCACCCTTCCGGATCAGGCGTCCCGAGACACCTCGCAACGGGCCTCGCACCACCTCAACCATGGCGCCCACGTCAACCAAGGGACAGGGATCGTACGCCAACTCGCTCGTCACCAGCGTCCGGATGGCTTCCACTTCCTCACCGGGGATCGCTGCCAACGTCCCCTGATGCGCGATGATCTCCACGACACCGATGCACTTCTGGACCGGGAGCGCATCCGTCCGGGCGATTCGCACGAAGCAATACCCAGGAAACAGCGGCCAATCTATGCGCTTCTTGCGGTCCTTCCAGCGGCTCCACCGGGTGATCGTCGGGAGAAACGCTTCGATGTTCCTCTCGTGTAGTTGCGCCATCACGCGCGCCTCGCATCGCGATCGCGTCCACACGGCAAACCATTCGGGCGTGGTCGGGTCAGACGGCACGAGAACCACGCGAGTTTATCCCTTTGCCACTGGGAGATGACTAGCCCAAAGGTGCCGGGGGGGTCATGGCACCCCTGTCAGGTTTTCAGCACCCTGCCTTGAGCACACGCGATATACTTATGTATATGGCACCTGCCACCGGAGGGACACTGACCATGCCACGCACCGCTCGAGTCTTCATGACCAACCGCAGCCAGGCCGTGCGGCTGCCCCGGGAATATCAGTTCTCCACAGACACCGTGTTCATCCGCAAGGACGGCGACGACGTCATCCTTTCGCCGCGGCCGCAGGACTGGGAGTCCTATCTGGAAAGCGCGCCGGTCGCGTCCAGTGCCTTCATGGACCAGGTCGACGATCTGCCCGTACAGGAACGTGAACCCTGATGCCGCGCTACATGCTCGATACCGACACCTGCTCCTACATCATGAAGCGGTCGAGCGAACCGCTCCTGCGCAGGTTGCGCAAAGTCCCGCCCGCCGACGTCTGCATGTCGATCATCACCAAGTCCGAGTTGCTCTATGGCGTCGAGGTGTCGCCTCGCCGCGCGTCCGATGCCGCGGCGCTCGCGGCCTTCCTTCCGTATGTCGAGGCGATCGATCTCCCGGCCGACGCCGCCCCCCACTATGCCGAGATTCGAGCGGACCTGAAGAAACGCGGCGCGCTCATCGGCGCGAATGACCTGTTCATCGCGGCGCACGCGCGCAGCCTGGGGCTGACGCTCGTCACAAACAACACGGCTGAGTTCAATCGAGTGAAGGGACTCCTGACGGAGAACTGGACGCTGGCAGTACGTCGCGGCCGATCGACTGAAGCTTCGGCAAGCTCGCGCGCTACGTACGACGCGCCGGAGATACCGAGCCCGCCAGCGCCAGGACTTCTGGCCCTCCGGCTGCCACAACTGACCCCACGCGGCCGAGTTCGTCGAGGATGACGGCCGCTGGCGTGCCGGGCGCGCCAAACCGGCTGCCCACGGCGAACCCCCGGTCCAGCAACACGGGCGACATGAAGCCCATCGCGTGATTGGTGGCCACGTCTCCCGTGGACACCACAACGAGGTCCGCCAACTGCGGGTCTCGGTGCCGCTCCCACCACTTCACATCGTCGAGGGCCTGTTCGCAGAAGCCGCACGTGGGATTCCAGAACAGCAGCAGGGTTCGTCGTCCGGCCAGTTGCGCGAGATCTACGGTTCGTCCATCCAGGTCGGGCAACTGCAGCGCTGAGATGAGATCTCCCTTCGCGTAGGGCGGCAGAGCCGTGGCCGTCGCCACCAACGAACGAATCGCTTCGTCGCCAACTGCCAGAGCACTGTTAATCCTGCCGCCCTTGATCAGGACCGCGCTCGGAGTGGCCGTGACCTGATAGGCCTCTGACACGTTCTTGTCTTCGATGATCACAGTCCTGAGCCGATCCTGATGATCGCGCTGCCAGCCGGCCACTTCCGGGAGCATCGCCTCACACGCACCGCAGCCCGCCGACTGGAAAAACAGGAGCACCTGGCCTTCAGCCTGTCCCTCGGGCGAAAACTCTGGCGCCACGGTGTCCACGGCAAGTCCCTGCTCGACGACGGGCTCGGGACCCAGACGCGCCTCGAGCGCCTCGATTCGTAATGCCAGGCGGCCGTTCTGCCGCAGCAGCTGATACGTCATCGTCAGCGCGGCGGCAGCCGTCAGGCCTAAGAGGGCGGCCACGGCTAGTACGGCGCGGCTAAAGCCACGCCCTACGTACGGATCCCCAAGCCCTGCGAACGCCTCGGCGATTCCCGGCTGCGCGCCGGCATTGCCACTTGCAATCACAAGCACTGCCAGGCTGGCTAGCACCACGTTGCGCGCGACGGTGGTCCAACCGACAGGCGCCGAATGAATCTGGCCGAAGCAGTGGCACTCTGGCCTGCGGCCACGCGCGAGGCTCACACCTATCGCGAGGATGAAGATCACCAGCAGGGCGAGTGTCGCGATGGCGCCGATGGTGGCGGTGGCCGATGGGACTAGCGCGATGGCGCACAGCAGCTCTACCACAGGCAGCAGCCACTCGAACACGCCGGCAAGCGACGCGGGCACGCCGAAGCTCACGGCCAGCGCGCGCGTGCCTTTACGATCCCCGAGCTTGGCAAAACCCGCCACCGCGAAAACAATGGCCAGCACCAGGCGCGCGGCGAACACCATCAAATCCATAAGCACCAAGCCACCAAACTGGCGCGGCTAAAGCCACGCCCTACGTACGGAGCACTCATCGTGAGATCGATCCTACCTTCGACAGCGTGATGGCATCCACCCACGCGGTCCCATTGAGGTCATCTTCCTTGTCCGCGCCGGACCCGGGCCTGCGGAAAACCTGAATGGTGAGCATGGTCGTCCCCTCTGGAACGGTCACATCCGCACTGATCGTGTGCCAGTCAGAAGTGCCGGTCGTTTGCTCCGTTTGAACGTCCACGCTGGGGCCTCCGCTGACGCTGGAAATCCTGAACCGGATTCCCTCGGCGCTTGTGATTCCGAGGGTCCGCACGGCAGCGGTAAAGCGATAGGCGCCCGGCGTCACAGCCACGTGCTGCCACGGGCCTTCGTAGGGTGTCCGGCTGGGCCCTCGAAGAGTGATGCGAAGCGATTGCGTTCCTGAGAACTTTTCGGAAGTGTCGAGCGCGGCCCCTGGCCCGGCGCCCGGCGCGTTCCAATGCCAGTCGTACCGCAGCGATAAAGGATCCCACTCGAAGTTGCCGTTAAACACCCAGTCGGACACCTGGTATTCCGGCGATACCTGCCTGGCGTAATCGGTCCACGCCTGAGCCGCGTCATCGGGCCGCCCGCACTCGTTGCTGACGAAGTTCAAGTAGTCGCGGGCCACCTGGGCATCAGGGCGATGACGCGTCACCAGGGTGCGCCACGCAAGCGCCGCCTCGGTGCAGGTGCCCGGCAGCATCAGATAGCGCAGAAACGTCTGCATCGCGCGACGGTCACTGGCAAGGCCTGCCAACACGTCCACCACCGGAATGCGCCGCTCCGCAAACCAATCAAACACCTCTGCATCGTCATCGCCCGTCTGCCGGAGCACACGCAACACAAGGGTGACCGCGTGAGGACGATCACCGAGCGCGTCGAGGAGCGTGGCCGATCGACGGATGACCGGCGGCACATCAACGCCAAGGGCCAACGCGTTCAAGACGCTTGCATTGGCCTGCGGCGTCTGGCCCGCAGCGACGAAACCCTCCGCGAGATCGAGCCACCGATAGGGCGAGGCAGGGCTCTTGCGCAGGGCCTGCAGCCGCTGATCGAGTGTTGGCGGATCAGTCGATGCGGCGGGCGTGCGGGCGAGCAACTTCGTCGAGGCCATGACAATCGCCACGATGGCCAGGCCCAAAACCAATTGGCGCCCCTGAAGGGACGCCCTACGTACACCTTGCGGGTCCGGTACGTAGGGCGTCCCGCCTTCCGTCCGTACGTAGGGCGTCCCTTCAGGGGC
>JBKJJZ010000551.1:0-2922 GCA_046597705.1 Vicinamibacterales bacterium
CAGAGAGCGGCTGGCTCGAAGCGTGTCCATGGGACCCTGGTGCACGAGTTTGCCTTTCGCGATGATCCCGACGTCCGTGCACAATTTCTCCACCAGTTCCAGCACGTGCGACGTCAGAAAGACCGTGGCGCCGCGGCCGACTGCCGCCTTCAGGGTGTCGCGCAGCACGCGAGACGCGACGGCATCCACGCCTTCGAAGGGCTCATCAAGGAACAGCAGGTCGGGGTTGGGCAGCAGCGCCGACGCAAGCGCCAGCTTCTTCTTCATCCCGTGCGAGAACTCCATAGTCAACTTGCTGCCGTCCCTGGCGAGATCCATCATCGCGAGGAGTTCATCGGCGCGCTGGCGGATGGTGTCCGGCGGGAGCGCGTACATACGGCCAACGAAGGTCAGATGCTCGCGCGCGGTGAGATTCTCGAAGAGCGCCAGGTTTTCAGGGACGACGCCGATGCGCTGCTTTACCGCAAGTGCGCGCGCCGGATCACCCACGTCCTCGCCGAGAATGCGGATCGTCCCGCTTGTGGGCGCCAGCAATCCCGTCAACATCTTTATCGTGGTGGACTTGCCGGCCCCGTTGGGGCCAAGGAAGCCATAGAAGCAGCCGCGCTCGACGCGCAGGGAGAGGTGGTCCACAGCGCGGAAGCTGTCGAAATCACGGGTGAGGTCTGAGGTGTCAATCGCAGGAGAAGACATAGGAAGGGTCCGGGATACGGTGGCAGGATACTGCACATCGGAGCAGCTATGGCGAGGGCCTTCGCTTCCTGAGCCAGGCCATCAGCGTCTTCGTCGGCCAGCAGTTGATCACGCGCGCGGCCGGGATGCCCGCCAGGCGCGCATGCGCCAGCGCAATCTCCGAGAACACCAACTCACCTGCGTCGTGAGCGTCGCTGTCAATCGCGAAGAGGCACCCGGCATCAACCGCCTGGCAGACCAGCGCGTAGTGCAAGTCCTGTCGAGAGGGATCGCCGTCCAGCTCGATCGCCACGTCCCGCTTCGCGGCTTCTTTGAACACGGCCCCCCAACGGACGTTGAGCCCGGCGCGCTTGCCGAACTTCCGGCCGCTCGGATGCGCCAGCACGTGGACGCCGGGTGTCCGCACGGTGGCCAGCAGCCGATCGGTCTGGTCTGCGGCTTCGTCGAGCCGCGAATGCGGCGCGGCAAGCACGATGTCGCAACGGCGCATCTCCTCAGCGCTCACGTCCAATTCGCCGTCAGCCAGGATGTTGGCTTCCACTCCCTTGAGCACTCGCAGCCGGCCGCCCAGCGATTCGTTCAGGGCGTCAATCTCGCGATGCTGCGCCACCATCGCTTCCGCGGACAACCCGCGCGCGATCGTCAGGCCCCGTGAGTGATCGGTCACGGCGAAATGCCGGTACCCGCGCCCTGCACACGCGAGGGCCATTTCCGCGATCGTCCTCGCGCCGTCGCTCCACTGCGAGTGCATCTGAAAATCGCCGCGATAATCGGCAAGGCCAACCACGCCCGGCAGTTTCTGCTGCAGGACCTGGAGCGCCACCGCACGGCTCAGAAAGCCTTCGCGCAGACTCCGGCGCCGGTCCACGTCGCTCATGCGCCCGCTGGCCGTGCCGGCCTTGTCCACCGTGGGCGACCGGCCTGTCGCTAGCGCTTCCCGGACGATGCGCATGGCTGACTTTCCAAAGTGGGGCAGTCCCGCGAGGTCGCCGGCGGGCACGTCCGGCAGCGCCCGGTCAAGCAGTGCCACGGCTCGGGCCGACCGCTCGTACGCACGCCTGGCATAGACCGACGTCTGGATTGACGCCATGTCATCCATCAGTCCGCTGACGATGATGTTGAAATCAAGAACAGCCACAACAGGGAATGTTGTCGAGCATACCGTCGATCGACTAACCTGCGCTCCGGTGACCGACAACGCGAAACTCGTCTCACCGCTGATCATCGACGCCAATGCACGCCTCGAGGCGGTGGCGGCCCTGGTGGCGCATGTCGGCAAGCTGGCCGCCCGCGATACGGCGCCGCCTGTCGAGTGGGTGTTGCTGCGCGCCACGCGAGGTTTCACCGTCTCCTGGTATCTCCTGCGGTTCGACGACCTGGTACGCACCACCGCTGATTCGTTCGACCCGGCTCGCACGATCGCAGATGCCGTCAGCCTCGATACACACACCGCGATTCCCGCTGTCCAACTCGGCACTGAGGACGACGGAAGTGGTCCCAGGGTGGTGCTGGCAGGCTCCCGTGTCGTAGGTCTCGTGCCGCCAATGATCATGGCGGGGCAGGCGCCGCGGACCGTCAGAGGCGGGCGCCGTGCAGCGAGAGATCCGGTGACTGTGACGTTCGAAAGCACGGGTACGATGCCGACGGCCGTGGCGCCGCAAACTCCCGCCATCCGGCTCGATGCCGCCGCGTACGTCAAAGCCCCCCGCCGCGTCCTGGCAGGAGCGCAGTTCACGATGGAGATCGGCCTGGCGGCAACGCCAGTGCCCGGCGTGGAAGGCGGAAACGTCAGCATCGACTTCAACGCGGGGGAGACCGAGGTCCTGCTCGCAGTGCACCTGCAGTGCGAGGGTTTCAGTTGCGCGGATGGGGTGGATCACGCGCTCGCGATTCCCCGCAACGCCCCGTTCACCCCGCGCCTGACACTCACGCTCACGTCGGGTGCCCTGACACCGGGTGTCGCTGATGAGCTGCGTGCGATCCACGTGACGTACGCGGTGCGAGGCCTCACCTGTGGGGTTGCGACATGGCGGATGCTCGTCCAGCGCGAGGATGTCGCAGTCGATCTGCCCGCCGGGACATCGCCGCGTGTTGCGATCAATACCGCTACTCCCGCGATCGACCTGACACTGACCAGTGCATGGAAGGACGACACCGAAGCGAGTCAGACATTGTGCTGGAGCTACTCGACGCCACACACCGTGAAGTCATCCAAGGGCAAACAGGTGC
>JBKJJZ010000001.1:0-13253 GCA_046597705.1 Vicinamibacterales bacterium
GTCGCTCCCGGAACTGCCTGGCACACAGGTCGAGCTGAGAGCGGATCCGCCATTGAGCTTCGAGGGCATCTCCGCAGTCACGACGGACAAGCGGGGCAATATCTACGTCCTTCATCGTCCCGTGGACGGAGACCCTGTTGTGGTACTCGATCCCCAAGGCAAGGTTCTTCGTCGCTGGGGAAAGGGCATGTTCAAGATCCCTCACGGCATTCGTATCGACCCAGCAGGGAACGTTTGGACGGTGGACGCGAACACGTCGATGGTTTACAAGTTCAACGCTCAGGGCCAGAAGCTCCTCCAAATTAGCGTGGGCGATGTGCCCGACCCCACGCAAGATTTCTGCGGCGCCACGGACATCGCGTTTGCCCCGAACAGCCGTATCTTCGTCACGGATGGCTACTGCAATGCCCGTGTCGTCGAGTATGACTCTACCGGTCGGAAGGTTCGCCAGTGGGGTCGCGCGGGCAACGGACCAGGCGAGTTCAACGTGGTGCATGCGATTGCGGTCGGCCCTCAAGGACACCTCTATCTCGCCGATCGTGAGAACGGCAGGGTGCAGTGGTTTGACCTCGAAGGGAACTTCCTGGGCCAGTGGAAGTATGGTGGCCAACTCTACAATGTGGCATTCAACGCGGCCGGTGAAATGTACGTCAGCGCGCGTCCGAACGCCGGCTCGCCAGATAGTGAATTCAACGTCGCGCAGGTGGACCCGGCCACTGGCAGGATGCTCGGGCGTATTCAAGTGCGGTCCCACGAACTAGCGATTGGTCCAGATGGCTCCCTGTTTCCGGCGACGAGGACCGGTCGATTGCTCATGTTTCGGCCACGCAAGTAGTGGCCGTCTATGCAGGCGTCGCGTGACTTGCCGTGCAGCCGACCGCGGCGCGTGCGTTATGATGAGCGCCGGGCCGGCTGACGCCTGTCGTTATGCCGACGAATGACGACGACAGACTTGAACGAAGATGCCTGAACTCGCGCGGGCAGAATTCACGGGGATTTCCCTCCCCGGGCGCTCAAGCTCGTACTTGAATGGATGAACCCGGCCCCGCGGATGCCACGGCAACGGACCGGTGAGCGTGTCCCCATCAGAACCTCCCGCAAAGACGAAAACATCCGAACGTTCTGCGTCAGACGTTCTACAGCCATGGAACACACACGATTTGCCGACGGGTCGGTGGAGCACCTTGTCAGGCCTGACCGCGCGAATCCTCGGCTGGCCCGCATCACGGTGGGCGACTACACACTGGCCACCGATCTACTTGGCGATCCACGTTTGCCGCCCGTGATCTTGCTGCACGGCATTCCCGGGTGGCGAGGGACGTGGCGTCACGTGGCCCAGTTGCTGGCGACTCGCACCCACGTTGTCGCGCCGGACCTCGCGGGATTTGGGAAATCGAGCGCAGGGCCCCCGGAGTTTCACGCCGCCGACCACGCCCGTCTCATTGTGGCGTTGATTCGGACGCTGGGTTTGCAGCGCGTGCACTTGGTCGGATTCGACTTTGGCGGTCCGACGGCGGTCATGGTCTGCGCACAGGCACCTGAGCTCGTTGCCACGCTGACGCTGGCGGCTACAAACGTGCTGACGGATACCGTCATTCCGCTTCCGCTTCAACTTATTCGGCCGCCGGTGGTTGGAGACGTCTTCGCGAGACTCTTGTTCGGGCGCCCAGGCCTCACCATGATGTGGTTCGCTGCGGTCGCGCGACGCGATCGATTCCCTCTCACCGACTATCGCGCGATGCTGCGGTTTCCTCAAGGCGTCACGTCGACACGGCGTCTCTTCCAGGCGAGCCTTCGCGACCTGCCGGGCCTCTACGGGCCAGTCCACGCCGCCCTCAGTGGGATCCAGATGCCGTGCACCGTCGTGTGGGGCGAGCGAGATCCGTTCTTCCCGACTGCCGTTGGTAAGCGAACGGCCGCGAACATTCCCGGCGCTCGCTTTGTGCAGTTGAAGGGGTGTGGCCACTTCTTGCCAGCTGAGGATCCGGGCGGCTTCGCTCGAGTGGTGGAGGAGCTTATGTCCGGGAGCACGCTGGCGCAGCGATGGCCCCGAGGCGTCTTCCAGCGAGACCGTGTCTTTATGGAAGACGAATGCGGTGGTGCGACGGCCGAGCGGAAGAAAACCGCAGCCGCGGTCGCGTGCGTCGCGTCTGGCCCGGCGAGCGGCGTCGCAGGGCAGGCTGTCAACGTCTGCGCGGGCGCGATCGTGTCACGATAGCCGAAAGCGAGGTGAAAGTGCTGCAGGCCGACACTCGCGCCGACATCTACGAACGGCATCGTCGCGAGCTCGTGAACTACGCGACCAGGTTGGTCGTGCGGGAGAGCGTCGCTGAGGAGCTGACTCAGGAGGCCGCGTTGCGCCTTCTCCAAGACGAGCGTTTGCCCGACGATGAGGGTCAGATCCGCGCCTGGTTGTTCCGCGTCGTCAGCAATCTCGCGATCGACCACCTACGTCGGCACAGTACGTGGAAGGAACTGGTGCTCGTCGACGCGCGCGAGCTCGCGGTCGCAGACCCCGGATTCGTGGCCGCATCGCAGCAGATGCGCGGCTCACCCGAGCTGGCGGCCATCGCGCGAGAGCACTTGGCCGTCTGTTTCGCCTGTACGTTGCGCAACCTGCCGCCGCAGCAGGCGGCCGCCCTGCTGTTGCGCGAAGTCTACGCCTTCTCGACCGCGGAGGCCGCCGAGGCCCTTGAGGCCACCGTCGTGCAGGTGAAGAACTGGATCCAGCTGGCGCGGCGAACCATGGAGGAGCGGTACGCGCACACCTGTGCCCTCGTGACGAAGCAGGGCGTGTGCCATCAATGCGTGGAACTCGACGGTTTCTTTAATGGACGGAGTCGCGATCCCCTCGATGGCACCGGGCGCAACATCGAGGCGCGACTCGCCATCCTCAGGGAGACCCGCGAGGCTGCGCTGGGCCCCTGGCACCGACGCATGCTGCGGCTCGTCGATGAGGTGCTCGAGGGCGGCGCGTCCGGCGAGCGAGCGCCCGGTGCCGCACCACCCAAGAGCGAGTAGCATTCGTAGCGTTAGCCAGCTGGAGGACACTGGTCTATGGAGACAGAGAGGCTGGAGATTATAGCGGGCAAAGACAATGTTCTGCGAAGCTGAAACCCGCGGAACCCTATGACGTTGCGCGGATTCGCACGCAGCTCGAGGCTGACCCCGACGATCGGATCGTGGACACTGGACTACGTATGGGCATGTCCCGGACCATACCTGACCGCTGGCTAACAAAGATTTGCAGCCGGCGGCGACTGTGCGATCGTGAGCCGCCGCGGCAGAAATCTGCCGCTAGCCGGACGACACCATGAAGGGTGCCTTTCTGATTTGTGTTCTGAGTGTCTGTGCGGCGGAGTGTGGGTGCGAGATGACCCGGAGACCGCCTGAGGTTCTCTGGGTCGAACCAGCGACAGGCATGACCTTCGTCAAGGTTGAAGCGGGCCGCTTTGTGATGGGTTCACCGCTCGAGGAAAGCGGACGTGAAGCCCAGGAGAGCCAACATGAGGTCACCTTGTCGCGCTCGTTCTGGCTCGGTGCGTTCGAGGTCACTCAAGGTCAGTGGCGGCTTGTAATGGGCGACAATCCGCGAAGCGACCGGCGTCCAGGGGGCGGACGGATGATTGCAGCCTGTATATGGCAGGCGTATACTGCGAGGCGTGGGCGATCTTCCCAACTTCCTCCCTGATATCGAAGGATTTCAGTGGGATCAGGGGAACTCATCCAAGAACTGGACGCGTCACCGGGTGAGCCAGACGGAAGCCGAGCAGGTCTTTCTCAATCGGCCGCCCGTGGTCGCTGCGGCCCCCTTGAGGACCGAGCCGAGGCAATTCGCATTCGGGCAGACCGATGCCGGCCGACTCCTCACGGTCGTGTTTGCGATCCGTGGCCAGTTGCTGTGTGTTATCTCGGTGGGGCCCATGAGTCGCAAAGAGCGGAGGGGTTATGGCGAAGCGCCCGACAACTAAAGCCGTGCCGACGTTCGCGTCAGAGCGGGCGGAGCGAGAGTACTGGGAAACCCACGACGCGGCGGGAGTAGTGGACTGGTCCAAGGCCCGTCGGGCGGTGTTTCCCAACCTGAAGGCCTCGACGGAAACGATTTCACTCCGCTTGCCGACCGTGCTGCTCGCTGACCTGAAGGTTCTGGCCAACAAGCGCGATGTGCCGTACCAGTCTTTGCTCAAGGTCTATCTCTCAGATCGAGTGACGCATGAGACCATAAGTAGTACGCGGCCTAACACGGCTTGCAGCCGACGAGCCGCCGTGGCGAGGCGGCCAAAACGAAGCGACCGGCCAGGGCGACTCGCGGGTGAGCGCTAGCGTTGGGCTGACAAATCAGGCCGCACAACCAGACTCAAGGCAGATCTCGGCGGCACCCAAGGGATTCGATCACCTTTTCAATCTATCGCTATCGCTTCGTGCGCAAGTCAGCCGCCCGCCCGGGGACTGCGAGGCCTCCAAGTGTGACCGGCAACACGCTGCGCTTCACCCGGTGATGGCGGTGTTCTCCAAGTCCAACGTGGTTCCTTGAGGCAGATTCTCAACCGTCCGTTCTGCTTCCCGCAAGGCCGCGCTGAAATCAAACGGCGGCTCTTTCCCCAGAAGCTGGTGGATGAACGAATCGGGCTGTTCGAACAGCCAGTCCAACAAGATCCATTGCGCCAGCCTGTCTTGCCGGGACGCGGAGTTGTGGGCGCCCCATCCCTCGAAGATGGGACTTCGGGACCCGGCGCCGTGGTGATACACGCGGTCGTCATAAATGCCCGCGGCGATCTTGTGAAAGTTGACGCGGTTCGTCCGGGGCAAGTGATGCCACGCCAGCCCTTGCTCCTCCAGGTGCTGGGAAATGGCAGCGCCGGCATCGGACACGCCCATTTTCGTAAAGTCAAAGGCGTGCTTCTGAAAACCCCTGCGCGAAAACATCAGGAAGCAGCGGTCCGCCGATCGGTGCCGGCCATCGCCCTCGGGATAGGTGCGTTCAACAGCGACGACAGGGCATTGGGTCGAGATGAGCGAAGCATAACGGGGGAGCCAGTCGCCGGCGATCGGGAACGCATCAGAATCGAGGTGGACGATCCACTTGAACTCTTTGATCGCTCGACGAGTGAGCCAGTTCCTGATCGGCCACACATCGTCCACGAACGCGCCGTTGGGAATGTCGTCAGACGAAAAATAGACTACTTCCTTGCATTGCCTGAAGTAGTTCGCGTGCTCCTCGCAGAGCCGGTTGCCATAGGCAAATACCGTGTAGCCCAAGGCCGTATGCCGCCGGATCTGCGCCATCTGCAGCATCGGCCACGGATATTTCATCGCGGCCGCAGGCGAGTACTGCCTAGAGTTGCCGTGCACGGTGCAGATCACGACATCACGCGGGTTGACGCGCGCTCTGACCTTCCCGGTCATTCGACGCTGACCCCGTTGTAGCCGCGCACGTCTTGCCGGACGATGGCTCCAGGGTTGCCGACAACAACCGATCGCGCCGGCACATCCTTCACCACAACCGCTCCGGCCCCAACAATGGAGTTGGCGCCAACGGTGATATCCGGAGTGACAACCGCCCCGGCTCCGATGAACACACCTTTTTGAAGCCGGCAACCGCCACAGATAATCGCGCCGGGTCCAAGCGTGACGAAATCGTCGAGGACGGCGTTGTGGCCGACCGAGGCACCTCGATTGAGGACCAGGAAGCGCCCGGCTCTGGTATTCGCACCCACAAGCACGCCGCTATTGATCAGCGCGCCCGCACCCAGCGATGAACGCGGCGAGAGTACCGCTGTTGGGTCAATCACAGATGCAAACACGCTGAAGCCCCGTGCAGACGTCTCAGACTCGAGTCGCTGCCGATGCCCCGGCGTAATCAGGGGAAACACCACCGGCAGCGCCAGCCAGGCCGGCTCGATGCCGTCAGGGGAGACGATTGGCGAGATGCCAGGCAAAGGCGGCGTATCCGGATGGTTCGATACGTAGGCGCGAACGGTCCAGCCCAAGCGATCGAGCGAATCAAGGACGTCGCCCAGGTATGAGGAACCGATGCCGTACAGAATGCATTCCATTCGTCACACTCAAGTCCTGGCGATGCGCAGGTCGAACACTACACACGTGCGCTCATCGCGGACGATCGCCTCGTAGCGGTCCTCCAGATGCTGGCGCCAGCCATCATAGTAGGTCAGCCACCATGACGACGAGTTCGGGATGAGCAGGAAGTCCGCTCCTCTCGAGCGCTGCCATTCGAGGTTCGCGATCGCTTCGGCGCTGTCTGCCGGATGGTGCCCGAGGTAGGTGCCGTCATCCAGCCGGGGGAAATGCCACGCCCTGGCCGCGAGCGACAGCATCTCTTCGTCGCCTCTGCTGACCATGAGCACCGTGGCATCTGGCGGGATCGCTTGAACAATCACGGCCCTGATGCGACGCAGCAGATCGTACTGCGACGCATTGAAGTGATCGTATGCGTACCATCGAACGGCCCACTTTGCTTCGAACATGCGCCGAACATCCTGAAAGTGGTCACCGTGGAGCCCGGCGTTTGTCAGGTGGCCGATAGCGCTTCGGCCGCTGTTGTGGACGAACACATCAGGGGCACAGACCACTCGATATCCCTTACTTCTGACGCGGATAGCGTAATCCTCTTCCTGAAACACATTGAGCGAGAGCTGTTCGTCCAGTGCGCCGACCTGGTCGTACACCTCACGGCGCATGGCCACGCAGAACCGGTTCAGGGTCCTGATATCGAAAGGCGCCGCCAGTTCCCGACCATCCGCGAACTCAACGAAGTCGCCCAAGGTGCTGTAGGTGGCCGGCACCTGTGCCTCGTTCGACGCCAGATTCGTCACGGGGCCGACAAGCCCAACCGTGTGATCGTCCAGATGCGCCAACAGTCGAGGTAACCATCCGGTGGGCACGATGCAGTCCTGGGTAACGAGGACCACGACGTTACCGCGGGCAAGCGCCAGTCCCTCGTTCCATGCCGCCACAACGTCGCGCGATTCGGCAGTCACAACAAGGAGTTCATAATCTGCGCCGGTCGAGTGGGTCAGGATGCTTTCGAGACACAGCCTCGCTTGAGCCGGGTCGTCCTGGGTCACCACAACGATGGTGGCTTCGCACTGAGCGCAGGCGTCGCAATTCGGAGGGATGGCGGCCGGCAGTTCGAGAAGCGTTCGGCGAGTCACCTCGGGCAGGCCACCCGGAACGCGCGGATCGTGGGTGATGACGAGGCTACGCAGGTGTTTCACGGAAGTGTCTGACGATTCGCCTCGAGGCGCGCATCGACCGTGGCGACGATTTCGTCGATGGCCGCGGAGCGCATGCCGCGTGCCGCCGCAAGCGTCATCACCAGCCGGTCCGCCCGCTCGATATACCTGGCGCCCGCGTGCACAGCACGGGACGCCGACGAGGGGCTCGGAAGCCCGTTCGCAGCAGCAGCGTACTTCTCAAACGGCACCAGGTCATGGCCGGCCGCGCCAATCGATCGGCACAGATCCGACACCCATTCGTAGATCGAGCGCGAGGCCGCGAGGTCCGAATGTACCGCCTCCTGTATGGAGCGGATCGAAGTGGCGCCGATGCATCGGTAGTTACCCGTGAGCAACATCGGCCACTTCGCCAACGGCACGAACACCGAATCGTACACCTTCAGTTTCACTGGCAACTCCAGATCGCCGTCCGTGCCGGGAAGCCTTGCCGCCTCGATGTCCCTCTCGAGGCTGCGCAACAGCGCGGTATGGGACTCTGACTCGAACCGCGCCGCCTTGAAGTTGGTGGGAAGACCCACCTGCAGCACGTTCGGCCTCTCTTGAGGCGGACGAAAGGCCTGCGGGTCAGGGCTGCACATCGTCATCAGCGCCGGAGCGCAGTTGTCCCACACGGTGGGATCCGTGTAACAACTCCTGCAGGCGTCCACCGGCATCCCAGGGAGGCGTGCCAGGTAAGGCAACGGCGGCATGTTCATGATGGCAAGGCACGGGACCTTGGCCGCCCAGACGCGGCCAAGCAGTTCACGAACGCCCTGAGCCTGGTACTGCGGCTCCTGCATCGCGAGGACGACAAGGTCGAAATCGGCGGGGCTAATCGCCGCGGGGCCGGACGCGGTCAGGTTGCCGCGCAGGTTATGGGACGCGACATCGATCGGCTCCGAGCGGCCCTTCGGTGTCATTCGAACCACCGTGCCCTCGGCGTTGATCAGGCTCACCTCGTCGGGCAGACAAATCAGGTGGACCGAGTGTCCTGCCAGCAGCAGCTTCGTTCCCAGCAGGGACCCATACGACGCACCCATCACCAACACCCGGCAATTCATCCAGACCTCACGACAGTACAAGAGGAATCAGAACTCAATCACAAACCCGGCCGAGGGGATGCGCGGGATCAGCTTCTCCGTGAAGAACACGGCCTCGAGCGACGTTCGCGAGAACCCATCCGCCTGCCCGAGGTTGCGACGGCCAAGGACGTTTACCACTTCGGCGAAGAGCGTCAGCCGGCGGCGTGCGAAGGTGAACGTCCGATTGGCGCGAAGATCCAGCCGCACGTACCACGGCAGGCGAACGCGATTGCGCGCGTCCGACAACCAGAGCGCATCCGGCGACCCGGCTTGCCCCGCCGTAGCCCCATCGGGGCGAAGGCGGGTGAAATAGCCCACGAGCGGCACGTTGCTGCCGAGGCGGAACTTCGCGCTGACGGCGGATCGATACGAAAGACGCTGGAGCAGGAACATGTTGATCGTATGGCGTTGGTCATAGTCGCCATCGAACCCTTCGCCGCTGATCGTGTCGTGGTGCGTGGTGTGTGCCCACGTGTACGCGACCCATCCGGTGAGTCCTTGTGCCGAGCGGCGCAGCAGCAGGACATCCACGCCACGGGAACGGCCATCAAGGCGGTTTGCCACAGTCGGGAATACCGTGCCCGCCACTCGAACGCCGTTCACACTGAGGTCCTCGCCGATGGGCCGGATAATGTCGCGCTCGCGGCGGACAAACGGCGTGACCTGCAGATGCGACGTGCTGCCCAATCGAACGGCGAGGCCCAGATCCGCCTGGCGCGCCGACTCCAGCCCCAGGGGTTCGATGGCGGCGCTCATCAGTGCCGGCGACGGGCGCTGGTGCGAGGCGCCGGCGCTTGCGCGCACGGTGACGCGCCCCCGCGAATACTCCGTGAGGAGCCAGGGTGACACCCACGCGTCCGTGCTCTCGCGGTCTCGAGAGCCTCTCGCGCCAATCGTCACCGACCCGCTTGAGGCTCGCCGGGTCACTTGTCCCCACACGCTGCCCATCGTCGTATCGGAGTGGGTGTCGCGAGTGGCGGTGACACGCAGTCCTCCGCCGGAGGCCGTGCTGAAGCGGCGCAGGGTCTGGTCGTAACGCGTCGCTTCGTACCGGCCACCGCCCTCGATGGTCCAGTCTTGCAGGGTCTTGAGCGCGTCGCCGCGCCACACGTAGGAGGTATGGCTGCCATCGCCGAGATCCTGGTTGCGGGTGCCCGTGTTCTTGAAGATGCTGTTCGACGCGGCGAATCGCTGCGAGAACAACGTCGAGTTGCCGGTGCGCCGCCAGGCCAGGCTCGCCATGCCTCCAGTGGAGACTCCCTTTGACAGGCCGTTCGCGATGCCCGTGCTCTCTTCGCGATACGTGGACTGGCCGCCGACCAGGAGCAGCCGCATCTGCTGGCGGCTGGTGAGGTCAATCGTGAGCACTCCTTGCGCATCGGCAAATCCAAACGTGCTGTCGATCTCCGGATCGATCTTGCGGACAAGCCAGTCCAGGTAGCTCTTTCGGAGCGACAGCAGCCACGAACCCTTGCGGCTCGGCGTCAGGGGTCCTTCAATGACCGCGGATGCACTTGTGCCGCTGACTGCGCCGCGCAGTTGCACGCGGTCGCGTGATCCATCGCGAAGACCGAACTCGAGCGTGGCGCCCAGCCAGTCTCCGTGCCGTAGTGGATGGGGACCTGCCAGGAGCGAGGCGCGGTCCAGCAGGTCGCCGTTGATCATCGCCAGGGACCCCGTATCGTTCTGGCCACGAACGGCGTGCATCATCATCGGCGCCTGCACGCCGTCGATGACAATGCCGACATGCCGGAACGCCGAGCCTCTCACGGAAAACTCGGCCTGAAAGTCGTCGCCCGTGGCCACGCCGGGCAACGACTGCATCGCGCGCATGGGGTCGTCTGTCGCAATCCCCCGGAGGTCCTGCAACGCGGCTGAACCCAGTTCCATTTGCGACGCCACTCCGGGTTCGGTGGTGCGTATCGATTCAGCGCCCACCGTGACGGCTTCCTGGTATGTGCCGGTGCCCTCGGCCAGCGGTACGGTCACGGCGAATGACTTCGGGGTGACCTCCACGGTGCGGCGAACGAAGATGTATCCGATCGTGGAAACGGTCAGCAGGTATCGGCCCGCGGGCACATCGGAAAACGTGGCGACGCCCTTCACGTCCGTCTGCGCCCCTCGATCGGCGTCATCCTGGCGCAACTGCACCAGCGCACCCACGATTGGTGCGTTAGTTCGCGCGTCAATCACAGTGACTGCCACGGCCGACTGCGGGGCGGGGAGTGGCCGCGCGTAGGACGTCCCTTGAGGGGCGCCGAAATGCCGTACGTAGGGCGTCCCTTCAGGGGCGCCAAAATGCACCGCCAGCACGACGTGAAGCGCCAGCAGGACGTTCATCCGGCCTCCACGGGCTCGTCGCGCTCGCGCCGATCGCCTCGAGTATCGGCCGCCAGCACGGGTACGGGCGGCGGCGTCGAGAGCGTGCCGCTATTGAGGAGTTCGTCCGTCACATAGTCAAGTGCGGGTTCGTCTGTGCGCGCCAGCAGGGCTTCGAGTGCCGACCGGGGTTGGTCCAGCACTTCACGTATCTGCATGGACGGCCAGTGTCCGTCAGGCCGTTGCGGTACGTACCGGCACCAGAATCCGGCGTGCCAGCGCAGAAACTCCCGCGCCCGCGTCCTGCCATGCTCATCGGCTCCCCAGTGTTCGAGGGCGAGCGCCGTGTAGCGGCGGTAGATGTCGAGCCGCTCTTCGGCCGTGATGTCCCAATAGCCGATCGAGAGTTCCCGAAAGAGCCACGGTTTGATTAGCGCCCCCCGGGCCGTCATGACCGCGGCGCATCCCGAGGTTGCCAGGCGCTCGTGCACCTCGTGTGGGAAGAGCAAATCGCCGTTGCCGACAACCGGCACGGCCAGTGCCGAGGCGATTTCCGCAATCGCGGTCCAGTCCGCCGGATACCGGTAGCGCGCTTCCCGCGTCCTGCCGTGCACGAAGACACCGTCGGCTCCGCCATCCACCGCCGCGCGCGCCTGGTCGAGGTAATTCAGCTGGTCCGCTTTCCAGCCCAGGCGAACCTTCACCGTCACGGGCACTTTGACCGCGGCTTTCATGGCTTCCACGATGCGTCGAACTTTGTTCGGTTGGCGTCCCAGCGCGGCGCCAAGTCCCATTCGCGTGAAGTGATCGATGGGACACCCGAGGTTGACATCAATGAAGTCTGCTCCGCGAGACTCGGCCAGTTGGGCGGCCCAGGCCATTTCTTCCGGCTTGTTCCCCGCGAGTTGAACACCAAAACACGGCTCGTCTGGAATTTTGCGGAGCAGCGCAAACTCGCTCCCGCGGCGCTGCTTGAGGCGGCGCGCCACAGCCATCTCGCTGACCAGCACCCGCGCGCCAAGCTCGATACACAGCCGCCGGTAGGGCAGGTTGGAACCCTTGGTCATCGGGGCCAGAACCAGGGCGTCGGAGACCAGATCGCGGAAGGACACGAACGATTATTTACTATTTGCTATTTACAATTTGTTATTTCCGGAAAGACACGCGTGCCTTCAAATAACCAATAACCAATAATACGTAACCAATTCATAATGCCCTGTGGCGAAGCGTCCGTCAGATCCTTCCTTGCGCGATGCGCTCCGATCGTTTGTGGCCGAGCGGCATCCACTGGGACTCTCCGTGGTCCTGGGCGTGTTCGACGCCCTAAAGTCTCTCGACGATCTGGCGCGAGTGCGCGAACAGATGCGGCCGGCACTGACCGACGCCGTTCGCACCCAGTTGACCAAAGACGCGTGGCCCGCGATTGATACCACGCCGGGGCTTGGCAGCGACACTCGTGCGGCTCAAGCAGCCACGGAACTCGTCGAGGCCGTGGACGGTTTCCTTGCACGTACTGCCATCGCGCAGTCGTTCAGTGACGATGAGCGCGTGGAGATGCTGCGGGGGATGATGCTGACGCGGGCAGTGGACAACCGCCTGAAGCAGTTCTTCTCGGGCGGCGAGGTCAAGTACGGCAGCGCGTCGTTCCAGGGCAAGGGGTTCCGGTCGCTGGGGCAGGAAGCGATCTTCGCCGCACCTTTGCGCCTGCGCCGCGGGCCGAAGTGGCGCACACCCGAAGGCCGATGGTCGGGTGACGTCGTGGCGCCCCTGATTCGGGATCTTGGTGCCGCGTTCGCCATGCGTGGCGATGCGGGCGCCGTTCGCCAGGTGCTTTCCGCCCAGATGGGCAAGGCCGGCCCTCCGATGGACGGACGCGACCTGCACGTGGGTGACTTCGATTGGGGCGTGCTGCCCGCAGCGGCGCCGCTGTCAATCAGTACGTTGACGGCGGCCGGAATGGGCTGCGGTTTCGCCCAGGCTGGTGATGGGCGCGTGGCGGTCTCGTTCATCGGCGAAGGCGGGTCTTCACTGGGCGAGTGGCATGAGGCGATTAACGTCTGTGCCGCCCGGGCATGGCCGGTGCTGTTCTGCCTGCAGAACAATCAGACCGCGCTTTCGACGCCCGTGGCTGAACAATCGGCCGTACGGGTGTTCGCTGACAAGGCCATCGGGTACGGCATACCGGGAGTGACGATCGACGGTACCGATCCGGAGGCGATTGCGGCAACGTTTGCCTGGGCCGCCGAACGCGCCCGGGCCGGTCTTGGCCCCACGCTCATCGAACTGGTGGCCATGCGCATGTGCGGCCACGCGCACCACGACGACATGTTGTATCTGGGCAAGGATCCCCAGCCGTCGTGGGGCTATCCGCCGTTGACCGCGCAGGGCTACGCCAATCCCGACCTGTATGCATTCTGGAAGGCACGCGATCCACTCGTCACCTACGCGCAGCGGCTGATCGCGAGGGGCATCATCGACGCTGCGGCAGTGGAAGCGTTCAAGAGGGAAGCGCATGCCCTCGTCGAAGGCTTCCACTGCCGCAGCGTCGATGATGCCCCTCGCGATCAGCCGCTGCGCGTAGGTGACGAGTGGATCGCGTGCCTTCCAGAATGCATAC
>JBKJJZ010000197.1:0-6108 GCA_046597705.1 Vicinamibacterales bacterium
CTGATCTGGGTCGTCGCCATCATCGTCTCCGTTATCGCTTTGCGGGTGCCTTGCCGTTGCGCCACTTCTTCGAGCCTTCGACGAAGACGATGACGTTGGCTCCGATCACGATGAGTGCCACTGCAGTGCCGGCCTTATGCTCGCTGACAAGCTGGCTGAGCGTCTCCCAATTCGTGAGCTTCTCAACCCCTCGTTGCAGTTGACCGATACTGTTCAGGGTTGCCACCATCAGGGTCACCAGCGCAAGGACGGCTGTGGTCATCGCAGCGAAGCGGGACCAGAGGCTGACGGTTTCCACCGTGCTCGGAGCAGCGCGGCTCTGCAGCACCTGGTCATAGGCCTCGCCACGCTCGATGGCTTCCTGCCGCTTGTTCCTGTCCACGGTCAGGAAATCCGGCTTGATGTTTTTTGAAGGGCTCGATTCAGCTCGCGTCAGGTTGTAGGCGCGGCGATGGAAGTACGCGATCGTGCCGGTGACGGCCCATATCGCGGTGAAGGCAAAAAGGCCCCATGACAGGAGGCGCAGAACGGTATCGATAGTCTCCGGCTTTGCCACATCACTCGTCTGCATTCTGTAATCCGTGGAAATTGCGCAGCCGGCCGGGGTGTCCGGGGTGGGCTCGCGAGGAGGATGATACTTAGAAACGCAGCGTTCGCCAAAGTCAATTCGGGCTCGCGACGCGCCGCCTCGGACGGCGCGCATGCGACGGTCGCACGTCGAGCGTGCCATCGTCGAACCACTCGCGAATCAAGGCGAGCACGCCTGCGGGCGGTGGAGTCTGACACGAACATGCGTTACCCTTGGCCTTCTCGAGGAGGATCCCATGCGCAAGTACTGGCCGGCTCTTATCGCGTTCCCGTTCCTGACCGTCGCGCTCGTCGCCCAAGAACCGCAGCAGCCGCCGCCATCGACGGCCAGCCAGCCGCAAGGCCAGGCTCAAGCAGGCCAGGCCGCTCAGGGCCGCGGCGGCGGGCGTGGCGCGCAGACCCCCGAGCAGCGGGAAGCCGCGGCCAGGGACACCTACGATCGCGAAGCCGCACTGCCGCGTCCGATACCCGCGCGCGACAGTGTGTGGATCGAGGAACTCACCTACCTCGAAGTTCGCGACGCCATCAAGGCCGGCAAGACGACGGCGCTCATCATGACCGGCAGCACGGAACAGAACGGTCCGTATATGGCCGGCGGCAAGCATCAGTACGCCATGAAGCTGGTGGGAGAAGCGACCGCGCGCAAGCTTGGCAACGCGCTCATCGCGCCGCTCATTCCGATCGAGGTGGGAAACCCTGAGAACAAATACCTCGAATGGGGTTCGCTCTACTTCACCGCCGAGACCTTTCAAGCCGTCGTCCGTGACATGGCGATCAGTCTGAAGAGCCAGGGTTTCAAGAACATCGTGCTGCTGGGCGACAGTGGCGGCAACACGGCAGGCCTCAGGGCCGTGGCAGCCGACCTGGGACCCAAGTGGGGCGACGCCGCCCGCATCGTACACGTGCCGGAGTACTACAACTGGACCAATCAGGGCGGCGTGCGTGATTTCGTGATCAACACACTCGGTATCCCGGAGAAGCAGTCTGAAGGCGTGCACGACGAATACGGCCTGTCGGCCGTCATGATGGCGTATGACCCGAAGCTGATCCGCTTCGACGAACGCGTCGCGGCCAAGAAGGCCACGATTAACAGCATCAGCCTGGAGCCGAAGGCGAAGACGATCGAAAACGGCAGGAAGATCGTTGAGTTCCGTGCCAACGTGGCGGTCGAAGCGATCAAGAAGGCCCTCGCTGGCGGCGGGCTGGCTCCGCAGGCGGCTAGCCCGGCGGCGGGCACGAATCCCCGTTATGGGAACTGGAGATTGAAGCCGACGGATCCTCAGGCCCCGCCCTCGACGAATGTGATGACCTATGAGCCATTCAACGGCACCGGCATGAAGGTCACAATCAATCGGCTGAATCCAGACGGCTCGCTTACGGCACAGTGGGGCTACGACACGATGCTCGATGGAAAAGAAATGGCGATGACGGGCTCCTCAGCCGGACAGATGGCGGCCGTGCGCATGATCAGCGACCGCGTGGCCGAAATCACCTATCGCCGCGACGGGCGCATCCTCCGGCAGTTGACGAACGTGCTCTCGCCGGACGGCAACACCCTTGGCATCATCTACATGAATTACGGCGCCGACGGCAAGCCGGATACCGTCACGTTCGCGACCTACGAACGGATGAAGTAGGAATGCCGCGCCACTGTCAGAGCACTTCCTCGAAACCGAGGATTGAAATAGTGGCCGAGCCACCTGCGCGGGCGTTGCTGAAGTAGCCCACAGTCGTCTGGTCTTCGCCAACCTCGAATGGGACGGTCGCCGCTGCCTCAACCGCCGTTGCACCGCCGCCTGTGGAGCCGAGCGCGATGACGACGGGCACCTCATTCCCGGGGGCCACGTGCAGCCATACACATTGCCTTGCGGCAGCCGCCGCGGAGATGGCAACCACGCACGTGTCATCAGGGAAGACTTGCCACCCACCCATCCCCGGTGCGTCGAAATTCTTCGACGGCCGCCGGGCAAAACCTGCGGTGCGTCGGTTCCCACGCGACGCGTTCCACCTCGAGCCGGGAACTCTCGATACGCAGAACGTTGAACGAGTTCTGTTCACCTCGGCCGCGCGTCGAAGTCGCCGTCCCCGCCTGGATGACAAGCGCCGAGTGGCCCTTGATTTGATAGCGCGTGGCACTAGGCGTGGTGTGACTGGTATGAAGGTGCCCGGCCAGAAACACATCCACGCCGCAGCTCGCAAGCGCCTCCATCGCCATGCGCGCCCGGCCGACCAAGTCGCGCTCGTCATGGCCGGGTGGAAGGTCGAAAGGATGATGTGAGACGACGATCCGGACGACTTCTGGATCCAGGTCGCGGAACTTCTCCAGCATCCACTGGACCTGTTCCCCGGTGACTCGTCCGCCTTTGACCGTCAGCGCGATCGCGGTGTTCACCCCCAGCACGGCGATCTCTTCGTCCTGATGAAAGGGACGCAAGTCCGCCGTGATGTGGCGCCGGTACTTGTGGAGCGGCTGCATGAACCGGCTGAACACGTTGTGGAGCGGCACGTCATGATTGCCAGGAACCACGATCTGGGGTGTCGGCAGGAGATCGAGGAAGGCGCGGGCGGCCTTGAACTGGTGGGAACGCGCCCGCTGTGTCAGGTCGCCTGACACCACCACCAGATCGGGTTTGAGCTCGCCGACGATCTCAACCAGCGGCGCGATCAGTTGCGGATCCGCGCGACCGAAGTGGATGTCAGAAAGATGAACGATCGTCCGCATGCTGCGTCAGGGGCGGCGTCATCACTCCCAACGCCAGGGGTCGCACACGACACTGGAAGGGCGCCTCCATCACCATGACTTCGCCGTCGAGTGCCACATGGAGGCGCGAGCGCTTCGTGCCAATGCGAATTTCAGCGGCACGCAGGGCGACAAAGTCTTTCTCCTGGTGCAGGCCGCCAAACAACATTCGCAGCGCCAGTCTCATCAAGCCCAGCCGGCCGGTGCGGTTCGTCATGTACAGACTGAGCGCGCCCCGGTCAAGAGCCGCCCTCTTCCCGACACTCAGCGACGCCATCTCGTATTCATTGTTGCCGATAAACACGAAGGGTGTGCGCAAGGCGAGTTGCCGTCCGTCAACGTCCAGGCGGACATCCAGGAACGGATAACGGCGCAATACCGCAAGCGCCGCCAAGACGAATGCGGGCCACTTGCCGCGACCTAGGCGCTGCCGTTTTTCGCGCTCGCCCACAATGCGGGGGTACAGGCCAAAGCTGGCGTTGTTGATGAACGTGCGCCCGTTCACTTCACCGACATCCACTCGGGTTTCCTGCCCGTTGACGATCGCGGCCACCGCGTCGTCAAGCTCGAGAGGCATGTTCAAGTCCTTCGCGAAGTGATTCATCGTCCCAAGTGGCAGGACGCCGAGTACCTTGCCGCCATCAGCGGAGCCAACGAGCACCGACGCGACCGAGCTGATCGTGCCGTCGCCTCCGGCGGCCACAATCACGTCGGCATCGCCACGTGCCGCCTCCTGCGCCATCGAAATCACCTCAGGACCGCTGCGGGCCAGGGAGATCTTTGCCTGCGCGCCGTGTGCTTCAAACGCCTTGCCGAGGCGGTCCTTGACGTCAGCCTCATGGCCCGAGCCCGAACCGTGATTGACGATGACTTCAATCCTCACTGGGGGCACCGGTCAGTCCAAGAAGCAGGTTGCACAGTCATAAGCTCCGCCGGCCCGACCTGTCCAACCTGTTAGTCTGAGGCGAAATTCCAACCTGGAGGCGATATGCGTGGTTTTCATCGTTTCGTGATGGCGGCGGCCCTGGTCGGCCTGCAGGCGCCCATGGCAGCGCAAGTGAACGTGTCATCCGGCGTGCAGATTGGCGTGCCCCCCAACGTGCCGCTTCCGATTATCGTGCAACAGGCTCCCCAGCCGGCCACCAGGCTGGAGGCGGTCCAAGCCGAAGTGGGCGCGATCATGACGGTGGGCCACGAACTGCTGGGCACCGTTGCCAAAGGCCGCGTGTTCCTGGACGTCAGGGACGTGCGCGATTCCAAGGGCAACACCGCCGGCGGCGCCACGCTGCATCTCATCGAGAGCCAGACCCGCGATGAGCGGGCGTTTCTTGATTTTGATGAGCTTCCTGCACTGCTGAAGAACCTTGATGCGCTGCTGAAATTTACTGCGAACCCGACGCCCTTCAAGAGATTTGAAGCGCGCTTCACCACCAGGGGCAACCTGTCGTTTGTCGCCTACAGCAACAGCACGGGTGCCATCGAGTACGCCCTTCAAGTGAACAAAGTGCCGCCTGCGACCATCTCGAACATCGACTCGGTCGATATGCTCAAGCTCTACGCCTTGATCGAGCAAGCCGTGCAGAAGCTGACCATCGCCGGTTATTCGACACCTTTGCAGTCGCGCTGAAACTGTGGGCCTCGTTACCGCGGCTTGCGAGCAGCCCAGCGGGTGCCGTCGGTGGCCCTCACGCGAGCACGCTCGTCCACCAGGGCACCGTGCTTGGACAGTTCCGATGACGCGGCCTTTTTGGCCTGACTCTTCCATGCGGCACGAGTCTTCGCGCGCGCGGCTTCAGCGGCGGGATCTTTCTTCGCTTTTTTCGCGACGGGTTTTCGCGACACCACCTTCTTCGCCGCAGCCTTCAGCGTGTCCATTCGTTTGGCGGCCAGGCCAAGGGCTCGGCCGACGCGTTCGGCCGCGGTCACGGTCTTCTTCTTCATTTCCTTCTTCGCCATATCACCTCCGTGTGACACACCACTCATAGCACTCGCGCCCGGCGCCGCGGGGTGCGGAAACGCACATCGCGCCAATACATTTCGCGTGCGTGCGATTCCGCACTATGGACAAATTGCATATAGACGCTTTACACTCAGTCCATGCCACGACCGGATCCGGCGGATTTTCTTCCTCTCAAGACTGATGCGGCATTTGTCCTGATGGCTCTGGACGCGCGGCCCCTTCATGGCTACGCGATCATCGGTGATGTGGCGGACCGATCCTCTGGCGAAGTGCAACTCCAGACCGGCGCCCTCTATCGCACGCTCCGGCGCCTCCTTGCGGAGGGCCTGCTCCTCGAATGCGACCGGCCGGCGGGAGAGGCGAGCGCCGATGAGCGCCGGCGCTACTACCGCACCACGCCGCTCGGGCGGGCGGTGCTCGAAGCCGACCTCGCGCGCATGACCAAGCTCGTCAGGGCCGCGCACGCTTCACGGTCGCGAAAACCAGGACTGGCATGATCCCGCTCTTCTATCGGCTGCTCCTGCAGTTGTATCCGCGCGAGTTCAGGGATCGCTTCGGCGAGGAACTCCTCGACACCGCGCGCGCCGTTGATCGCAGCCCGTCAAGACGCCGCTGGCGTGCCATGCGGGACGCCATCGGGAGCACGGTGGCAATTCACTCTGAACTCCGGCGCGAACGCGCGCACCGCGAACATGCCGGCAGGAGCTCTCGCATGAACAGCATGATGACGGACATCAGATTCGCCGTTCGCGGACTGCGACGCGATCCCCGCTTCGCTCTGTTCGTCATTGTCACGCTTGCCGTGGCCATCGGCGCCAAC
>JBKJJZ010000298.1:0-12680 GCA_046597705.1 Vicinamibacterales bacterium
GGCCGCGACCGCGAGTGAGAGGATCAGCACAGACAAATCTCGCGTGGCGACTTCCCATCCCAGGATGTTGACCATCTCAACCCCAAGAATGCGAATGCCCCAGGTTTCAGCCAGAGACGCCACGGTCCTCTCGGACATCAGCGGGACATTGCTCTTGCCCATGATGTGCAGATTCACCGAGAAGAGCGCCGTCATCACGAGGATGCCTGAGAGCAGCCGGTTGATGCCGAAGCGCGTATGAATCACGCCGGTGATGGTCCCGGCCACGGCACCGGCCGCAAACGCCGCGAGCGTCGCCCAGACAGGGTGAACACCGGCCACCAGCAGCACGGCCGTCACCGACGCGCCCAACGTGACGGAACCCTCCGCCGTAATGTCGGGGAACGAGAAGATCCTGAAACTGATGAAGACGCCCAGCGCCAGCAGCGAGAGGATCAAGCCAATCGTGAGCGCGCCAACCAACAGCAGCATGACTAGACTCCCGCCCCGCTGAGTGAGCGGCCCCAGGAACCAACAATGGGCCCAGCCCAGCAGGCACCGCGCACGAACTCGCTCTCCCCGGCTCCGGCCGCACCGCGATCGTCGTGGAGCAGATGCAACACGCCCAGCAACTGTTCATGCTCAAAGAGCGCCGTCACACTGTCCTTGAACTCGATCTCACCCTTTCGCAGGGGCCGGAAGGGAAAGGCCGCTGCATGCACGTGACCGGCGAGCCCGCCCGTGCCGAGCGGACGCACGCACGGCGCTGCGGCCGCGGCGTCACCCTTCACCAGCACACCGGCCGAGACGGTCATCGACCGCAGAAACGCGCGCTCGGCCGTAAAGGTCAAACGCGCGCGCACACCTGGATGCGCGAAGAACTCATCCCCTGCCAGGGGCACGGCCGGCGAACGGCGCAGCTGAGCGCCCACCAGGCCCGTGGCCTCACTGACCATCACGAAGCCAACCGCCTGGGCGCCCACGATCTCGACGATGCTCTCGAGCAGGGAGAGCATGCCGACTGCGGCACCTGGTTGTTGCGACTCAAAACGGATCAGCTTGCTGAACTGGCCTTCGCACTCGAGCCCGTACAACACACGCACGTCGTCGGGAAGCGGTCCGGACGCCAGCAGGTAGTCGGGCACGTTGGTACCGTCAGCGGGCTGGTAGCCGGTGGCGCCGGCCACGGAGAGCATTTCGCCAAAGCGGGGCCGGCAATCTTCGAAGCCATCGCCAAAGGCGCCCAGGCCAAGCGCAAAGACCGGCGAGTGTGAACCGAGACTGACGCAATCGCGTTCAGCGAACCCCCCGGCGGCCATGGGCGTGTCACTGCCGATCGCGTGGCAGCGAAGTCCGGATGAGCCAGGCGAGTCGAATATTTCAAAGGCAATGCCTTCTCGCTCGAGCGACTGGCCTTCACGCGGCGCGACCGCGGCAACCGCCGGCGGCACATCTGGAGCGATGAGCACCGCGCTCAGGCGAGTCATCTCCAGAACGAGCCGAACGGAGTTTGACGGGTTCACCACAACGAACGAACCGTTGATCCGGCTCAGCTGCTTGTAGAACTTCATCAACGCGGCAATGCCGGCCGAGCTGAGAAATGTCACCTGCGAGAGATCGACTCGGAGATGGTGATGTCCTTCGCGCACGGCCTCGGACAAGGCGTTGTCGAGGTGGTCGGCCCAATACCCGTCAAGGCGGCCACCGACCGCCATGTGCATGACGCCGGCCTGGAGTGTTCGGGTGATCTGCATGCAGCCTCTGTTGACCTGTGGTCAGCGCCCGATGACTTCGTCGGCCCGCTTGATCACCGCCTGCGGCACGGTGAATCCAATCTTTCGCGCCACATCCAGGTTGACCATCAACTTCGTTGGTGCGTACTCGATGAACGGAATCGCGGCGGTCTTCTCACCGCGGATCACCCTGGCCGCAAGTGCCCCGGTCTCCATGCCGCTGCCGTGATAGTCGCGCGACACGGCAAGAACGCCACCGCTCCGGAGCTGTGCCGACTGAAACACGAACACGGGCATCCGCGCGCGCATGGCAGCCTGCGCTATGCTCGGGAATGCGGTGACGGTCAGGTTCCCGGGAATCTGAACGATGGCATCGATGCGGCTCGAGGCAAGCGCCACGGCGGCCTCTGAGACTTCGGCACTGGAATTGGCGGCGACGGACTTGATCTCGAACCCGGCCGGACCCGCGGCCTTCAACAGCACGTCTCGCTGGGTCACCATGTTCACTTCAGCAGGCACGTAGACCGTTCCCAGTACCCTGGCGCGCGGCAGGGCTTCCCGAACCAGCGCGAACATCTTGTCGTACGCGCCCATCATGTACACCCCGGTCACATTCGGCAGGTGATCGGTGTTGCTGGTGCCGGCGCCGAGGACAATGGCGTTCGCCACGTAGGTGTACACGATCGGAATCGTCTTCGTGCGCTGAATGGCGGCTTGCAGCGTGGGAGACGAAAAGGTCACCAGCATGTCCGCGCCGTCCGTGATCGCCGCGTCGATGAGCCCGGTGACGGTGGCCATGTCGCCTTGCGCATTGCGCACCGTATAGTCGAAGTCGCGCCCGGCCACGAGGCCCTCGGCCTTCAGGCCGGCCAGCACCCCGGCTTCGGATTCCTCGACGTCAGGCGTGTTGTTGTACTCGACGAAGCTGAGCCGCCACTTTTTCCCTGAAGCCTGGCGCGGCGTGACCTTGGCTCTCGACTCACCGTGCACACCGGTTTCGTCAACCGTCACTGTCGCCCGTTTCACGGTGGCGTCGGAAAACACCCAGCGATCCTGCAACCCCTTGAGCGCTGTCTTGTTCACGCCGAGAAACGCAGGAACGAGTTCCATGACGTCACGAATCGGCATGGCGGCCATGTCGGCGCCTTCGAGCACATCGGCAGTGAGAAAAGCGGCCTGGCGGCCCGCCTCGAAGAAGTTGGGTCCAATGTCGAAGAGCGTCCCGCGATCGGGCCGGCCCGGCAGAATCGTAAACACGGGCAAGCCGCCTCGTCGGGCCGTGGCCACCACGAGATCGACCGCGGCAATCACCGTGTTGTCACCGCCGATCCAGATGGCCTGCGCGCCGCGCGACACCAGGGAACTGACGGCCTCCGAGACCGCCGATGTCGAGTCCACGTTCGCCTCGAGCAGCGTCAGCCCCAGCTTCTTCGCCGCCTCGCGGGCCTTCGTGGTGAAGACCAGCGAGTTCGATTCCGACGGGTTCCAGGCCACACCCACCGTCTTGAGCGACGGCAGTGACTCCTTCGCGATGCGGAACGAGTCCTCAACGGGTGCCATCACACCCTGCCCCACGATGTGAGCCGGGTGCTTTCCTGGGTTCGCGCGGTCAAGGCCGATGCCTGACGCGAACGGGTCGGCGACGAGGAAAAAGACGTGCCTGGTCTTCCCCTCCCGATTGTTGTTCGCCACCGCCTGCATCGATGGCGTGCTGGACGTAATCACCAGATCGAAGTCGCCGGCCGTGACCTGGCGCGCGATCGCCACGCCGGTCGGCATGTCGCCCTGCGCGTTGAAGCGCTTGATGACCAGGTTCTCGCCATCACGAAACCCGCGTTCGCTCAGGCCCGCCAACAGTCCTTCAATCCCCTCATCGAGCACCGGGGTGTTGGCGTGCTGGACGATGGCAATCCGCGACACCTTGCCCGGTCCGCGAGCGCGACGCCCGAGATCCGCAAGGAGGAGCGCCGCCGACGCAAGGGCAATCAGCAGGACGCCGAGGAATAAACGTTTGACGACGCGAATAAGGACGGACAGCGGTGTGGACTCCGAAGCGCATGCGATTGTCGTGTGGACGCGCGCGTGTGTCAACCAAACACGGTGCGAAACACGGTGCGAAGCGAGGTAAGGTTATGTCACGCGAATGCTTCCCTCCCGTTGGGCTTTGCTGCCAGCCGCTGTAATGGCCCTGACCGTGACCGCCACGGTCGCAACGCAAACTCCTGATCCGGCGCCCATACTTGCCGCGGCCAGATCGGCAATGGGCGGCGACGCGCGCCTCACGTCGGTGCGAACGCTGATTGTCACCGGCCAGACCCGCCTCGTGCGCGGACGGAACCTGGTGCCGATTGAATTCGAAATCGCTTGTGAACTGCCGGATCGTTATGTTCGCCAGAACGAGATCCCTGCCGAAGAAACCGGCCTGATGAAGAGCGGCTTCAACGGCGACCGGCTGATTCAGGGTCCGGCGCCGGCGCAGGATGCACACGCAAACCCCGCGGCTCGCGCCGCACTGATCCGCTCCGCCAGGCAGGACTTCGCTCGATGGAGCCTGGGGCTGTTTGCGGCATCCTTCACCGCGCACCCAATGACCTTTAGTTACGCAGGCCGGGCCCAGGCGCCGGCAGGCGCGGCCGACGCGATCAGCATGACGGGGCCGGACGGCTTCACGGCGCGGCTGTTCATCGATACCACAACGCATCTGCCCGTGATGCTGACGTGGCAGGCGGCGAAGGCCGAACAGCGCCTCTACTACTCCGATTATCGCGACGTCGGAGGTCTCCGCTGGCCATTCCTCATTCGCCGGGCGTCGGCCGGCGAAACAGTCGAGGAAACAACGATCGATCGCTATCGTGTGAACCCGTCCATCGATTCCAGGAAATTCGAGGCGGTCAGGTGAAACTGTTTCCTGTCGCCATCGTCTGCCTGCTGTGGTCGCCCATAGGGGCGTTGGCGCAAACACCACGCGACGCGCGGCTGATTCTGACCGTGGTCGATCAGAGCGGCGGCGTGGTGCCAGGCGCCACAGTCACGCTCGCCGGCCTCGAGGACGCCACCAAGGCCGCGGTCATCAAGCCGCTGTCCACCTCGCCGCTGGGCGTGGCCACGCTCGAAGGCGTGGTGCCGGGCCGCTATACGATTCAGGCGGAGTTCGCGGGCTTCGAGAGCGGCGTGCTCAAGGACGTACGGTTGCGGGCCGGCGAGAATCGTCGCGCCATCGTCCTGGCGCTGAAGAGGGTTCAGGATGAGATCACGGTGGCCCGGGACCCGCAGGCGGCCGCGGCCGATCCCCGCCGCGCGTTCCGCACCATCCTCACGCGTGAGGAGATCAACGCGCTCTCGGATGACCCGGCGGAGATGGCGCAGCAGTTACTCGATCTGGCCGGCGGCAATGCGGTCTTCATGGTGGACGGTTTTTCAGGCGCGCCCCTGCCGGCGAAGTCGCTGATCAAGTCCATCCACATCGTGCGCGACACGTTTGCCGCGGAGAACCATTCGCAGGAATTCGAGCAAATCGCCATCATCACGCAGCCCGGCCTGGGCAAACTGCAGGGCGCCGCGAATACCCGTTTCCGCGATGGCTCCATGACGGGCCGCAGTCAATTCACGCCCACGAAGGGTCCGGAGCGCAGTCAGAACTACCAGGGCAATATCGGCGGTACGATCGTGCCCGAGAAGATGTCGTTCGCGGTTTCCGCCAGCCGCGGCTGGGCCTTTGACACCCCGAATCTCTATGTGGCGCTTCCGGACGGCACCAGGGCGGAGGCGCTCGGTCTGCGACGCCCCGCCAACACCTGGAACACGTTTGGCCTCTTCGACTACGCGCTGACGCGGGACCACACTTTGCGTGCGTCGTTCGACGTTTCCGGTTCGAGCCGGCGCAACCTTGGTGTGGGCGGATACGACTTGCCCGAACGCGCCTATTCTTCATCGTCGCGCAACGGCGGCGTGCGATTGCAGGAGAACGGTCCCGTCGGCCGGCGACTGTTCCTGGATACGCGTTTTCAACTCCAGTGGGCGACGACCGACTCGCACGCGGCCACCGAAGCGCCGACCATTGTCGTGCTGGATGCGTTCACCAGTGGCGGCGCCCAGATCCGGGGTGGCAGCCACACCAACGCGTTCCTGCTTGCGTCAGACCTCGACTATATCCGCGGGGTGCATTCATTCCGTGCGGGCCTCTTGCTCGAAGGCGGTCATTACGCGCCCGACGACAGCGCGAACTATCTCGGAACGTACCTGTTCACGAGCCGTGAAGCCTTCACTGCGGGACAGCCCGCAAGCTACACGCGTCGCACGGGTGCCCCACGGGTCGAGTATTGGAACCTGCGCACCGGCCTGTATGTCCAAGACGATCTGCGTTTGGGCAAGACCCTCACGCTCAGCCCAGGAGTCCGGCTCGAGGCCCAGAATCTGGTGCACGACCGTTGGAACGTGGCGCCTCGTTTTGGTGGCACCTGGGCGCCGTTCAAGAGTGGGCGCACCACCGTGCGAACCAGCTACGGCATCTTCTACAACTGGCTCAATCAAGGCGCCTATGAGCAGACGTTGCGCCTGGACGGTGCGCGTCAGCAGGAGCTCATCATCGGGCGTCCCAGTTATCCGGATCCGGGAC
Organism: Vicinamibacterales bacterium; assembly: GCA_046597705.1. Lineage (GTDB taxonomy): Bacteria > Acidobacteriota > Vicinamibacteria > Vicinamibacterales > SCN-69-37 > SYFT01. The sequence goes on from JBKJJZ010000298.1 coordinate 6,328, forward strand.
CGGTCGGAACCATTCTCGCCGGCAACAAGTATCTGCTGGGCGATGATGTGGCGTTCGCCAGAGTGCGGGCGTTCAGCGCCGGGATTGATCAGACCCTGACAAAACACGTTGCGGTGTCCATGCTGTTCAGAAATACGCGACAGACCGGTATCCCCTACGGCCGCAACCTCAATGCACCGGCCGGTGGCGCGCGCCCCGACCCGGCGTTCGCCAACGTGATCGAAACCGTGTCGGGGGCGAGGCTCGACAGCACGCAGCTTGTTGGCACCTTGACCCTGAATCTGGCGCCGGGATCCCGAACGGCCGCGCAACAACGTTTCGACTGGAGGCGCTCGACCGTCAAGGCCTCATACATCGTGGCCACACTGGAGGGCGATTCGGATGGCCCGTTCGCGGTGCCACCCAGTGGATCGCTGGCCACGGAGTGGGGACCAAACGCCGGAGACCGGCGCCATCGCATCTCGTTCTCGGTGAATAGCCAGGCGCTCCGGAACCTGAATGCCACGCTGAGCCTGGCCGCCAACACCGGAACGCCGTACTCGATCACGACAGGGCTCGACAACAATGGCGATTTGATCTTCAATGACCGGCCTGCGGGCGTCGGCCGCAACACGGTCCGCACGGCGTCGCAGTACACCTGGTCGTTCAACACCGCGTATGCAATCCAAGTGGCCCGCCACAGGGTGACGCTGACCGCCAACGCGACCAACTTCACCAACCACGCCAACCTCGCCGGGTACAGCGGCGTCATGACTTCGCCGTTCTTTCGAACCGCGACGTCGGTCTCGAACCCACGGCGCGTCGAGTTCGGACTCAGCATCACGTTCTAGTTGCGATACGATCAGCGCGTGACTGACGACGGGTTTACAGCGGAAGAACGCCGGTGGCTGGCGGTCTGGGACGATAAACGGCAGCAAGTAGGGGCCGGCACCATGACCGCAGACGATGTGCGTGAATGGGTGTGGCAGAACAAAGTGGTCAATGCCATCAGCGTCACCATTCAACGCATCAAACGGTCTGAGCGCCCCGGCCGCGACTCGCGGCGCACCGATAACACCTGGGTCACCGTGGCGGCCGAGCGCGGCCATTCCCGCGATGACGTGAGCGCCCTGGCCACGGAGACGCTGGCCTATGTCGTGCAGCGGCTTGTGGAGCGCGGCCACGAATTCGACGTGGACTGGATGGTGACATCCCGCGGGTTGATCGTGATCTCAATCAATGTGAAAGCGTTGCGCGGGTTCATGAACCGCCGCGCCACCCCCACCGAGTAGGCCAAAGGCCCGTTCCGCCTTCCCGGCCACGGCATGTAATATGGCTGGCTTGACGTGTTATCGTATATTTATGCCAAAAAAGGCTTTGTCAGTTACATTGAACGAAGACAACTTGCTGTGGCTGAAAGGACGCGCGGCTGCCACGAAGCGTCGGAGCCTCAGCGAGGCGCTGGATCAGCTGATCACTTCTGCGCGGGCGGGCGGGCCCGGCGGCGTCGCCTCACGCTCGGTCGTCGGCACGATTGATATCGCGGCCAGTGATCCTGGACTGGAAACCGCGGACGCATTCCTGCAGGAGACCTTTGCGACGTCTCTTCACCGACCGTTCCTGGCCAGGGAGACATCCGCGAAGTACTCCACGTTGCGAAAGGCCTCGAGGAGGCGCCGTGGCTGATTCGGCCGCCGTCACTGATACGCATGCGCTGGTTTTCCATGCCGCGGGCGGCGGCGTCCTCGGGGCTAGAGCCAAAGCCGCGTTCGCCGCTGCCGAGCACGGCAACATGATCATCTATGTGCCGATGGCTGTGATCTGGGAAGTCAGCCTGTTGGCAAGAGTGGTTCGCATCAACTTGCGGCGGCCCGTGCGTGAATTCTTCGCGGACCTGTTCAGCAATCCGGCTTACCAGCCGCATGCACTCGACCCCGGTCAAGTCTATGACGCGGATGACCTGCGCTTCACGCGCGATCCCTTCGACGCACTCATCGTGGCCGCGGCCAGAGACTTGCATCTTGCGCTGATCACGCGAGATGCAATGATTCGCGAGTCGGGCACGGTCAAGACTATCTGGTAAATCTGTCGCTGACGCCTACCGGAACAACAACGCGGCGAAATCGCGCAGGTTGCGTCGCCAGACATGCCAGGTGTGTCCGCCGGTTTCCACAACGAAGGTGTGCTTGATGCGGTGTTCGTTCAGCACGTCACGCAGCATCTGGTGCTGGCCCAGCATCCGGGTTTCCTCTGACCCGACGGCGAGCCAAAGCAGGCGCAGCGTCGCGTTGGTGGCGTCAGTATCGGCCAGCAGTGGCCCGTAGGATTCTTCGATCGCGTCGCGGGTGACTTGCGGACCACGCACGCCAATTGAGCCGCTGAACGTTGCCACCGAGTGAAACAGGTCCATCCGCTGGAGTCCGATGAGCCGCGCATGGTTACCGCCCATCGAAAACCCGGCAATGGCGCGCGCGTCCGCCTTCCTGTTGACGCGATAGGTCTGTTCCACTGCCGGCATCACCTCGTTGACGAGTTCCTGCGTGAACGCCGGCGTATCGCGTCCGGTGTATGTGGGGACGACGCCCGCGCGCGGACTCGGATCTGTGTGACCAAACGGCATCACGACGATCATCGGCTTTGCGCGGCCGTCCGCGATCAGGTTGTCGAGAATGATGTTCGCCAGACCGTCCTGGGTCCACGACGTTTCGTCCCCGCCACTACCGTGCAGCAGATACAGCACGGGATAAGACTCCTTGCCTTCCTCGTATCCCGGCGGGGTGTAGACCCGGACACTCCGAAGCATCTTGAGGGCCTTCGAGTCATACCAATGCGTGTGGATCGTGCCATGCTTGCCAGGCTGCGGATCCCATGCCTCGGGAGCGGGTCCGGTCACGTGTACGTATGAACCCGTGCGCAGGATGCCGTCAGTCAGAAACGCCACCGCGTAGTAGTCCGGCACCAGAGGACCAAGCGACGCGGTCCAGATGCCTTTGTCGTCTTTCACCATCGGCTTCGCGTCACCGGCGTTCATGGTGTCAACCATGACGCGCACGTCGCGTGACTGCGGCGCCTCGATGCGGAACGTGGCGGTGCCGTTCCGATAGTTGCCGTTGATCTCGACGATGCGGGCGCCGGTCTGAATTTGGGCGCTCGTGGTGGTGGCTACGATGGCGCCGAGGAGTGCGGCGGCGAACGCAGCGCCCAGGGGCCTCGAAGCCAGGGCGTTGAGGGTGATCACGCGTCGATTATAGCCATCGGCAGACTGGAGGACGCCGGACTCGTCACCTGCCCGCTCCAGCGACGATGGCGCCGAGCGAGCCGAGAATCGCGACCAGAGTTGTCACGAACATCCCGGCCGTCCAGGCGAAGTACTTCGTCATCTTGGCGTCGATGGAATCGAAACGGCGATCGACCTGCTCAAAGCGCCGATCCATTTTGTCCTCGAGGTGGAGGAACCGCTGATCGACCTGTTCGAAGCGACGGTTCATGTCGTTCCGCAGCGTCACCATATCTTCCCGCAGGTCCATCACCATGTGCCCATGCTCCTCTACTCTGCCATCAAGGTACGCAACCCGTTCTTGAACTGTTTCCACGCCAGTCGCCTCCACGTTACCGTCGTCGTCACCATGCCGACAACTGGAAACTGCACAGTCGCAGGATTCGTGCCACTTCAGAGGCGCCTGAAAAGCTTCTGCCGCCTGCGGCGTGTTGCAGTTTCTGCGATCGATGCAGAATAGAGTGATGCACTCTTTGCTCTGCCGCTTCTTCGCGATTGTCATCGGCGCTGCCGTGACCGCTTCGTCGGCACACGCTCAAACGACCGTACCACTCGCGATTGGCGAGACGTTCACGCTGCCGTCAAGCACGCTGAAAGAGACGCGACGAATCAATGTCTATCTGCCGCCCGCGTACGGCGACACACCCACCACGCGGCTGCCGGTGCTCTACATGCCTGATGGCGGCATGGCCGAAGACTTTCTGCACATCGCGGGCCTGGTGCAGGTGCTGACCGGCAACGGAACCATGCGACCGTTCATCCTGGTTGGGATCGAGAACACGGAACGCCGTCGCGACATGACCGGACCGACCGACGATCCTGAAGACAAGAAGATTGCGCCACGAGTGGGAGGCTCGCAGGCCTTCCGGACGTTTATTCGCCGCGAATTGATGCCGGCTGTTCGCGAGCGCTATCGCACCACCGGCGAAACGGCCATCGTCGGCGAATCACTCGCAGGGTTGTTTGTGGTCGAAACGTTTCTGAAGGAACCTGACCTGTTCAACACGTACATCGCGTTCGATCCCAGCCTGTGGTGGAACAAAGAGGGCGTGGTCAACAGCGCGGCGGCGCAATTGAAGTCCGGCATGGATCAGCGCCGAACCCTGTACGTGGCCGCCAGCAGCGAAGGGAACGCGGGCGGATACATGACGAGGTTCGCAGCGATCGTGGCTTCGGATGGCGGCCCGCTCGTGACCTCGAAGCATGTGACGTATGCCAACGAACTGCACTCGACGATCTACCATCCCGCGGCGCTGGCTGCGTTTCGAGAATTGTTCAAGCCGTCGAAGTAGCCGGGTCTAAAGACCCGGCCTCCGAAAACGACTAAAGCGCCCCGCGCCCGAACCACTCGAGCGGCGCAAGCGTGAGCCACGGCACGTAGGTAATCAGCAGGACGCCGATGGCCAGAATGATCAGCATCGGAATCGTCGCCCACATCACTTCGAGCACCGGCCGCTTGAACCGCACCGATGCCAGCAGCAGGTTCAAACCCAACGGCGGGTGCAGATAGCCCAGCTCGAGATTGGCCACGAAGATGACGCCGAGGTGGACGGGATGAATCCCATACGCGGCGGCCACGCCGGAAATCAGCGGTACCACGACCACGATGGCCGAGAAGATATCCATCAAGCTTCCCACGATGAGCAGGAAGGCGTTGAGTGACAGCAGGAAGACGAGTTTCGATTCAACGTGCGTCGTTGTCCACGCGATCAGGGCGTCCGGGATCTGCGCGTTGACCATGTAGTTGGTCAGGCCCACCGCCACCGCAAGAATCACGAGCACGCCGCCCACCAGACCGACGGAGTCCGCCGTCACCCGCACCACGTCGCGCATCGTCGGCAGGTCGCGATGCACGTAGCGCTGCATGATGAACGCGTAGAGCGCGGCGAGCGCCGCCGACTCCACCGGGGTGGCATAGCCCCCGAGGAGCGCGACCATCACCACCACCGGGAGTCCGATCTCCCACTTGGCATTCCACATCGACGCAGCCGCTTCGCTGGCCACGAATGGCGTTCGGGCGGCGCCGCTCCTGACTGCCTCGCGCACGCTGAAGACGGCAAGCATCCCCAGCATCAGAAGACCCGGCAAGAGGCCGCCGATGAACAGGTCCTCCATCGCAAGATTCGCGATGATTGAATACAGGATCAGCGGCAGCGACATCGGAAACAACAGGCCGAGCGATCCCGAGGCCGTAAGCAAGCCGATTGAAAAACGTTCCCGATAGCCTTCCTTCAGCATCGCCGGCAGCAGCAGGCCACCAAGCGCCAGGATGGTGACGCCCGAGCCGCCAGTCAGCAGCGTGAAGAACGCGCAAAGCGCGATGCAGGCCACCGCCGTGCCGCCGGGCACCCACCCCACCAGTGCGCGAAACATGCGCAACAGGCGCTCGGAAGACCTTCCTTCAGCCAGGAGGTAACCGGCCAAGGTGAACAACGGAATCGTCGCCAGACCGGCGGAACCCGTGAGTTCCTGATACGCCGTGATCATCAGCACGGTGGGCTTGCTGCCCTGCGCCATGAACAGCACCGCCGCGCACCCGCCCAACAGCACGAAGATCGGCGCTCCAAGAATCGCCGCGACGATCACAACGCCGAGCCAGGGCAGCACTGGCTGGCCGTCGAGCAGCTCGGGATGCGTGGCCAGCCAATAGCCCGCAAGCGGGCCGATGAGTGCGACAGCGCGAAGCAGCCAATTCGTGGACGCGTTCCACACCAGCCTTAAGGCAATCAGCGCGAACCCGAACGGCAGCACCAGGTCCGCCACCCAGACGGGAACGCCGGCCGCGATCTCCGTGCCTTCAAGGCGATCGATCTTGACGAGGTTGACGCCGCCCACGGCAAACAGCGTCGAGACGGCCGACCCGACGAGAGCAGCGACGAACTTTGCGGCCTTGGCCACCGCGCTGTGCTCCAGGAACTCGCCGGTCGCAAGCGAAAGCAACTTGCCGTCGCGCGCCGCGATCGCGGCCCCCAACATCCCCACCCACATCGTCAGATGCTGCGCGAAGGGCGCGGCCCCGGGAATGCCGGTGGCGAACCACTTGCGCAACACGATCTCGCCCAGTGGCAGGACGATGATGCCTGCCATGGCGACGAGG
>JBKJJZ010000015.1:0-3318 GCA_046597705.1 Vicinamibacterales bacterium
TAAGCGCCAGCATGAGCGCCACCAATCTGTGCGAGTCGTGGTCGGCGCTCGCCGTGGGGCGCCTCACGTCATTGTGGGGGTACGGCGCGGCGTTTTCGGTGATGGCCGTCCTGTCGCTGGCAGCCCTGCCGGCGCTCCGCCGAATCGGGCGCGGCCGTTAGAGATCGCGCAGCAGCGAACGAAAGCTGAGGTTCGGAGCCTGCAGGTCCAACTTGAACAACGCGGCGGCGTTCTCAAAGAGCATCTGATCCTTGTCCCTGGCAGGCAACCGGAGTTCATCCACGAACTGCAGGTACGACTCCATCGTGGCGAGCGGCCAGTCGGTGCCGTACAGGACCTTGCTCGGCTCGACGCCCCAGAGAATCATCTCCTTGAGTTGCTGCCGCATGTAGGCCTCGAACCGGTCGGTGAACCCGCCAAGCGTCAGGCCCGACATGTCGGTATAGACGTTGTCGTTCTTGTAGACCACCTCCATGCAGTCACGGAACCAGGGATTGCCCAGGTGGCAGATCAGGAACTTGACACGCGGAAAATCCACGGCCACTTCATCAACATGCAGCGGATGGGAATACTTCACCTTGCCCGTGCGCGCATACGTGTCGCCCGTGTGAATCATCACGGGCACGTCAAAGGCCTCAGCCAGCTCATAGGCGGGCGCCAGTTTGCGGTCGGCGGGGTAAAACGGTTCATACCCCGGATACAGTTTGAGGCCCTTGATCGCCCCCGCGTCAAGCAGCGAACGGAGTTCCTCGATGTCCTTCGCACCAAACGTTTCCCAGCAGACGCCGGCGATCACGTGGAGGTTCGGCAGGTGTCGGGTGGCCTCCGCTACGGCACGCGCCGACGGCCGCCCTGGAACAACCTTGTAAGACGTCAGGATGAGCGCATGGTCCACGCGATTGCGCCGCATGGCCTGCACCAGTTTGTCGCGGCACTGTGGCAACGCCTCGACCGTTTCGTCGTCGTAATAATTGACGTGGGTGTGGCAGTCGACGATCATTTCCGGCTACTGCGAGTGTATCGCGCAATGAGCTGCGCGGCCCACTCACGCCCGCCCAGGCCAAAGGCCAGCGCGGCGGCCAGACAGACGGCGGCGAACGCGATCTGGAAGGCCGAGACGAGCACCTCCGTGCGGATGGCCAACTGCTCGGCGGCCATAAACAGGATGAAGGTGAGCATGGCATAACGGGCGAGGACGGCCACGGGCTCGGCCGCGGTGGACCCGATGTTGCTGAGGTAGCTGAAGATCAACGCTGCCATGACGCGGGCGAGCAACGAGCCGAACACCAGAATGCCGGCGGCCAGCACCAGGTTGGGCACGAACAGGACGACCCGCTCGGCCAAGGCGCCGGCGCCGCGGAACCCGAGCGAGTCCAGCAGCATCATGAACACACCGGCCAGGATGAGCCAGTAAACGGTGCCGGCCAGCAGGGTGACCGTGGTCACCTTGACGCCGCCCTGTACCAGAAAATCATCGATGCCGCTTCGCTCGGCCAGTTCGTCCACGTGCAGCGCGCGAAGCACTCGAACCGTCAACCGGCGAATCAGCTTGGCCACCAGCCAGCCCACGACCAGCAGGCCCATCGCCAGCAGAATGTCTGGCAGCATGGCGACCATCTCGCTCCACGACCGACGGAGCGATCCCAGCAACGTACTCGATTTGAACATGAGTGCCCCTGGCGCCATCCTACTGCCGGCCGGCGATCGGTGCAATGCGGCGCAGGCGTCGACGCTGGGCCGGTACGCAGATACACTTTCCGGGCGCGGTGTCGAAAGACCTGCCACGAGGCTCAGGATGAACTATCAGCACACGCTTGACGAAGTCGCCGTAACGTACCGCACCATTGCCGCCGAGGCCGGAGAGCCCCCTGAGACCGCCAATCGGTTGATGTCCGTGTTTGTGAAGCTCGTGGAAGATCAAGTGCGCGCGCCGTATCCGTTCGAGCCCTACCACCGGCAGGTGACGGCGCCCTTCGACTACTACACGTTTGGCGTGGAGTTCCTGCGGCCGCTGATGGACAAGCGCCGATCGACCTTCACCGGTCGCGAGGTGATGCAACGCATCGCCGCGCAGCTGGCCGCCGGCGAGAATGTCATCTTCCTGGCGAACCATCAGAACGAAGCGGACCCGCAGGCCATCAGCATCCTGCTGGAAGACGAGTTCCCTGCCATCGGCCGCGAGATGATCTTTGTCGCAGGTGAACGCGTCATCACCGATCCCCTCACGATGCCGTTCAGCATGGGACGCAACCTGCTGTGCATCTTCTCGAAGCGTCACATCGATCACCCGCCTGAGCTGAAAGCCGCCAAGCAGTTGCATAACCGCAGGGCCCTTGAGCAGATGACGCAGCTACTGTCGGATGGCGGCCACTGCATTTACGTGGCGCCCAGCGGCGGACGCGACCGCATCAACAAGGACGGCGTGGTGGACGTGGCACCGTTTGATGCGCAGAGCGTGGAGATGTTCCACCTCATGGCCCAACGTGCCACGCGGCCCACGCACTTTTATCCGATGGCGCTCGCCACATACCACTTCATGCCGCCACCCGACACGGTGCAGGTGGAGATTGGTGAACCGCGGCGTATCCGTCGGTCGCCCATCCACATGGCCATCGCCCCGGAGTTCGACATGCACGCGTTTGACCAGCAGGACCGGCACGAACGGCGCGAAGCCCGGGCGCAGGCGGCATGGCGCGCGGTGTGCGAGGCGTACGCCCGTTTCCCGGCGTGACCGAATGCCTTGGGCCGACAACACAGCCGCTCGCGCGATGAACAGCCGCCCCGTACGAATCGCACGCGCCCTCTGCCAATCCAACGTCGGTTTCGTCCTGGTCGCGCTTGCCGGCGTGGGCGCTTCCAGGAGTCCAGGAGTCCAAAGTAATTTAAGAGCGGAGCCCACGGCAGCGCGGTCGCTCCTCGATGCACTCGGGGATCCAGGGCCCGCCGGACAATCCACGGCGCTGGAGCAACTGCAGCGTCCTCGCGGAAGTTGCGGACGCCAGATGGGACGTAGGGGGCCCCAGCGATCAAACGCGGAACCCACTGCAGCGTCTGCGCGGAGGTGGGTGAAGCTAGCCGGGGTGGCCGCCTCCGCCAAGGCTACGGCGGGCCAGGCAGGGGGCCCCGGCGATCAATCGCGGAACCCACCATAGCGTCTTCGCGGAGGTGGGTGGAGCTAGCTGGGGCGCAGGGGCCCCCAGCGATCAAATATTGGAGGCGCCGCCCGGAATCGAACCGGGGATGGAGGTTTTGCAGACCTCTGCCTTACCGCTTGGCGACGGCGCCCTCTGGAGAAAACTGACTGATGGAGGCGAACGA
>JBKJJZ010000061.1:0-2677 GCA_046597705.1 Vicinamibacterales bacterium
TGTTCCCGAAGTACTGATCGCGGCGCCCGGGACCCTCTTCAGGCCGCTCCTCGCTTCCGGGATTCGAGGAAGGCGATATCGTCGGCGTCGCCTGCGACTGATCGCGCCGCAGCGGCCGTTCTCTTCAACCGCAGAAGGTCTTCCTCCGACGCCATCAGCAATGAGTGTCCGCCAATTGTGAGGCGCGTCGCCTGCGCCACGAGGTCGGCTGCCGGGACAGGAAAGTCGAAGAGCAGATCGATGCGAAGCCCAGTGCGCACACTGAAGAAAGAGGCGCTGGCCGGTCGGTCGAGACGAAGTCTGCTCGACGCGACCCGGCGATTGGCAATCGTCGCCCTCACGTCGCCGTCCTCGTCGAGGCGCGAGACAAGCTCCAGGCCGTGACCGTAGAACACATCGACGACAGCATCGAGGCGGTCCCCTGGATCGGCCACGACGAAGTCGAAGTCGCGCGTGACACGCCGGGATCCGAGTACGACCATCGCCATGCCACCGACGAGGACGGGCTCGAAGCCGAGGCCTCGCAACCCGTGGGTGATCTTCGCGACGACGCGGAGGTGCCCAGCCGGTTCAGCCATTCGCTGCACCCTACGTGGGCGGATAAATCCCCGGCAGCCGGGCGCGGCATGTGCGCAGCCGCTTCACGGGTGGTGCCGGACGCAGTTCGCGGACCGCCGTCAAGTAATGGAAGTTGTCAGCGATCCGGCGGGCGGCCTGCAAAGACTCGCGACGCGCGTGGCCGCCCAGTGATGCGATTCGCGACTTGTTCGCAGGAGTGAGCCGACGGGCCCGTGACAGGCCTCCCCGGCGTCCCAATGCGCGAGCGAGGTCCGAAGGATCCATGGCCTGATTATACTTGGCGCTAAGCATATTCGCCACCGAAGGCCTGGGTTTACCTGCTCGATGGGGCGCGCGATTTGGGAACGATTGTCTCGCCGCGTGCCAGCATCTCGACCAGCGCAGCGATCTTCTTTGCGCGCCCGGCCGGAGTCTTCATGTTGTTGGTGCGGAAGCGCAACGCGAACAGGTTCATCTTGCCGAGTGTCTTGAAGGTCTTGAGCGCACGGGGATTGGCCGTGATGGCCGCGCGTAAATCTTCAGGGATGGTGTCGGCCGACGCACTCTTGATCGGCGCATACGCGGCAGCCCACCGGCCATCGGCCCTGGCGGCATCCACCTGGCGCTGGCCATGCGGGGTCATGCGGCCGGCCTTAGTCAGCCTGGCCACGTTGTCGCGATTCACCTGACTCCAGATGCTTTTCGCCCTGCGGAGCGTATACCGCTGCAGGAAGGAATCGGCGTCAAACGACTTGCGAACGCCGTCGATCCAGCCCCAACACAACACGATGTCCACGGCCTGGGCCGCGGTGACACTTGGCAGTCCCGAATCCTTCTTGTGGATCTTGAGCCAGAGTTCCGGCTTTCTGTCGTGATTCAAGGAGAGCCACTTCTCGAACGCGTCGGCGGTCTTGAAGGTTCTGATGTTTTTTTCGTCTGGAATGATCGGTGCCATGGCTATCTGGGGGACCGCGGCGTGATGGCAAGCACCCATTCGGCGATGTCGTCGAGAACCTGGGCCGGAATGTGGCCGGGCCGCTCGTATTCAGCAGGCATCGATTTGCCTTCGCCGTCGAGAAACAGGTGTGAGCGATCCGGCGGGAATCGAGGCGTTGGCGTCCGGCGCCCACCCTCCGGCCGGTTCGATGCCCAGAAGTGAGTAGCCGACGACGAGCCCGGCTGCCGATACGGCGATGCGAAGGTTGAGACGGCCGCGTTCAAACAGGCCGTGCAAGCTGTATCGCCAGCGAAGGTCTTGTAGGCGCCCAGTTGCTTCGTGATCTGAGTGTGGACCTGGCGCAGCGCCGCATCCGGTTCATCCGCCGCTGGACGGCCAACGGTGACGGGATCGAGTTGCACACCTTGCGTCAACGCGACGGCGAGAAAGACGATGCAAAGTGAAGCAGGCATGCCCGGGCCTGATGTCTGGCCGTCCTACCGGCCGTCGCCGTCCAGCAGTCCTCCGAGTGCGCCCAGCACCGAACCTTCTTCCTTCCCGCCACGACCAAGGCGCGGCACCGCCGCCACAATGCGGTTCGCGAGGCGGCTCAGCGGCAGTGACTGCAGCCAGATGCGCCCGGGGCCTGTCAGCGTCGCGAAGAACAACCCCTCACCACCGAACAACGCCGTCTTGATCTTGCCCACGTATTGGATGTCGTAATTGACGGACGGTTGCATGGCGACGATGCAGCCGGTGTCCACGCGGACGATTTCGCCCGGTGCGAGCGTGCGCTCCTGCAACGTGCCTCCGGCATGCACGAACGCCCAGCCATCGCCCTCGAGACGCTGCATGATAAAACCTTCACCGCCGAACAGGCCGACACCGAGCTTTCGTTGGAACGCGATGCCGATGCTCACGCCCTTGGCCGCGGCCAGGAACGAATCCTTCTGTGCGATCAGTACGCCGCCAATCTCCGAGAGATGCACGGGAACGATCTTGCCGGGATAGGGCGCGCCAAAGGCGAGCTTGCGTCTCTGCGTGCTTCGATTCAGAAACACGGTCATGAACAGTGACTCACCGGTCAGCAGGCGCTTGCCCGCGCCCATCAGCGCGCCCTATCCCGGCAAGATCGTTCCCGTGCATCTCTCGGAGATTGGCGGCGTACTGATCGCACAGAAG
>JBKJJZ010000305.1:0-5628 GCA_046597705.1 Vicinamibacterales bacterium
GCTTTCATTCTCACGTGTGTCGCAGCACTCCGAGTCGGCGCTCCCTCGATCCCTCAAGCGCCGCCAGGGCTTGTTTTCCTGAGTGCGCGTGCTAGGATTCGCCGGTTCACGATCTGAATCGGGGGACTACATGAAGTGTCCGAAATGCGGGTTGCTGAGTCCGTCCACGGCTTTGAGATGCGACTGCGGCTGGGATTTCGGATCGGGCTCGATGAGGGACTCCTACCTTCAGAACGAGGCCCATCGTAATTCGACGATGCGTCCGCTCGATAATTTGGCGTCCCTTGGTGATCGCCTGGCCGGTCAGATCCTCGATTCAATCGTGGCTGTTCTCGCGGTCGTCGTATCGGCCATACCGTCGGCAATCCCGAGTCCGCACAGGGATTGTCCAGATATTCATCACGACCCAGCGAACGGCGTAGCACGAGTCAGCGTAGACGTCGGGATTGGAGGATGATGCTGCACATGCTGCAACGTTTGTTGGCGACGGTGCTGTTGATGGCTCCGGTGATATCCGGGGCGCAACAGAGTGATGTCTCCGGCGTCGCGTTCATTGACGCCAATGGAAACGGCACCCGCGACAGTGGGGAACGGGGTCTTGCGAACGTCGTTGTGTCGAACCAGGACGCGGTGGTCGTGACCGACGCGTCAGGCGTGTATCGCCTCCCTCGCGGTGCAACTGGTCTGGTGTTCGTGTCCGTGCCCGACGGCTACCGCACGGTGGGGGACTTCTGGCGGCGCGTGGACGATACGAATTCGACGGCCGACTTCCCGCTCTCGCCCATCGCTAGTGCAACGGAGTTCACGTTCATCCACGCGTCAGACACCCACCTGGCTCCCGCGGCATTGGCGCGAACGCAGCAGTTTCGTGCGCTTGCAGAGTCTCTCAATCCAGCCTTCGTCATCATCACTGGTGATCTTGTGAAGGACGCGCTGCGCGTGGGAGAAGCGGAGGCAACCGGCTACTACGACCTGTTCCGGCAGGAAGCTGGGCTGTTCAAGAGCCCATTGTGGACGGTGCCGGGCAACCACGAGATCTTCGGCATCGAGCGCGACAAGTCAAAGGTGAGCGCAGAGCACCCGCTCTACGGCAGAAACATCTATCACCACTATCGGGGCCCCGACTACTACTCGTTCAATTTCGGCGGCGTGCACTTCGTGGGGCTCAACACCGTGGATATTGATGACCAGTGGTACTACGGGCACGTTGACACCCTCCAGCTCGAGTGGCTCGAACGCGACCTGGCCATGGTGCCTCCAACAATGCCGGTGGTCACGTTCAACCACATCCCCTTCTTTTCGTCCTTCGAGGCGCTGGGCGGCTACACCGACGCGCCGCCAGCACCGACATTGATCACGGTGAACGGAAAGACGACGTTTCGGCACACCGTGTCCAACGCCAGGGCGGTGCTGGCGGTTCTCCGTAAGCATCTCCACGTGTTGGCGCTCGGCGGCCATACTCACGCCGGCGAGCAGATCGTCTTTGAAGTGGACGGTCTCAAGACGCGATTCAACCAGACTGCCGCCATCGTCGGCCCAAATGCGGGGGCAGGGATGCAATTCGTCTCGGGCTTCACTCTCTATGCGGTCCGCAACGGCGTAATCGACGCGGGCCGTTTCATGCCTCTGGGCATCGACAAAAAATAGTAGCGGACGTCAGGCCGGCAGCTGCTTCATCGCGGCCACGTGCTCCACGAACTGATCGACGGCGATCTCAGTGCCCTGATAAAAGCCCGACGCCTTGTTTGTCTCGAGGTCAGCTTCATTGCGGTGGAGCGCGGTGAAGACATAGCGCGTACCGGTTCCCACGGACTCCATCGTGATGACGGCGGTGATCGGAATGTCGTCGAAGACAGCCGGACGATAGCCGGGGAACAACATCGACGTCCAGACAAGCCGCTCCATGGGAACGACCTCGAGGAAGCACCCGAGGTTGGGGGATTCCTGACCGTCGCCCATTGCGATGTCGATGCTGAAGATGCCGCCGGGTCGCACGTCCATCTCTGCTCGCGACACACGCCCCCATGGCCTTGGCATATACCACTCCTTGAGATGCTCGGGTTTGGTCAGCGCCTCCCAGACGAGCCGCGCGGGTGCATCGATGAACCGCTCGATAGCGAAGTCAAGTTTCGGGTTGAAGGCGAACTGTTTGCTCATGACTGTGATTCTTTTTCCTTGAGTTGTTTGATGTGTTCGTCGAATCGGTTGAACCGGGCTTCCCAAACCTGACGCCGCGCGGTCATCCAGTTTTCAGCCACCTGAAGCCGTTCGGGTGCGAGTTCGTACGTCCGCACACGCCCGCGCTTTTTGGACTTCACCAGCCGGCATCGCTCGAGCACCGAGAGGTGCTGGACGAACGACGGGAGTTGCATATCGAACGGCGCCGCCAGTTCGCTGACGGTGGCGGGTCCCAGAGACAGCCGCTCCACGACCTTCCGCCGAGTTGGGTTGGACAGGGCGTGGAAAACGCCATCAGCGGCTGCGAACTGAACCATTCCGGAGGGATTCTACATAGCCACAATACTTTTGTAAATACCTAAGTATTCCAATCCTGGCCCATTAGATTAGGCTTGGCTGTACCACGCCCTGGAATGGGTGCGAGAATGGCCTATGAAACGAGTCACTGGTATTGGCGGCATCTTCTTCAAGGCCAAGGACGCTCCGGCGCTGCAGGCCTGGTACAAGCGGCACCTCGGCATCGATGTTCAATCATGGGGTGGTGCGGCGTTCGACTGGACTGACGGAGATGGCAACCCGGTTGCCGGAACCACGGCCTGGTCCATTGCACCGGCGGAGAGCGACCAGTTTGCCCCGAGCACGGCACCCTTCATGGTCAACTATCGCGTGGACGATCTCCACGCGCTGATCAAAGCCTTGCGTGAAGAAGGTTGCAACGTGCTCGATAAGGTCGACGATTCGGACTATGGGAAGTTTGGCTGGGTCATCGATCCAGAAGGAAACAAGATAGAACTCTGGCAACCGCCTGCCGGCTAGCGACCATGACGGCCAAAGACACTCTCAAGCAGCTCAAAGCGCTGGGCACAGAGAAGGTGCGGGCGCAGAACGCCAGGCACGGCGCCGGGGACAATCAGTTCGGTGTCAGTCTCGGTGACATCCGGACGCTGGCGAAAAAGATTCGCACGAACCATGAGTTGGCGCTGTCGCTCTGGGAGACCGGAAACGTTGACGCCCAATTCCTGGCAACCCTCGTGATTCAGCCCGGGAAGCTGCCGGCGAAAGAGATGGATGCGATGGTTCGTTCCATCACCTTTGTCCGGGTGGCGGATTGGCTCATCTCCTACGTGGTCCGGCAGCACCCCGACAAAGAAGCACTTCGCCAGAAGTGGATGGCTTCGGCTGACCGCTGGGCAGCGCGCGCTGGATGGGACCTCACGGCCGAACGCGTCGGCAAGAGTCCGGACGGCCTGGATGTCCCGGCGCTACTGGCCCGCGTCGAAGCCGAAATGACAGATGCGGCGCCCGAAGTGCAGTGGACGATGAACAATACGCTGGCGACCATCGGGATTCACTCTCCCAAGCATCGCAAGCGGGCTCTCGCCATTGGCGAGAAGCTGGGAATCTATCGGGACTACCCCGTGTCGAAAGGCTGCACCTCACCCTTCGCACCGATCTGGATCAACTTCATGGTGAGCCGGCAAGGCGCGCAGTGATCGGTGCTCGAACCTGTAGTTCATGCAATCTCCGCGACGGCGCGGCCGGACCTGCCACTCGTCGTACATTGGTAACGCCATGAAACGCACCTCGACCATCATTGGCGTCAGCGACGTGGCCACGAGCTTCAAGTGGTATCAAGTGCTCTTCGGCCAGGCTGAGACACAACCGGCCCATACCTACTTTGGTCAAGTTACGGACTCTGATGGCACAGTTCTGCTCTGCCTCCACCAATGGGGCGCGCACGAGCATCCCTCGTTGATGAGTCCCGATTGGGCCACTCCTGGTAACGGGCTGCTGCTGTTCTTCCGGGTCGATGACTTCGAGCTGTCGCTGGAAAGGGCGCGCGCGCTCGTCGCCCGGTTCGAAGAGGAACCACAAGAGAACCCGAATACTCGAACCCGGGAATTCACGCTTCGGGATCCGGATGGCTATTACGTCACAATTAGTTCAGTGAATCCGACCGCGGTAGAAAACCCTGACCTGTGACACCGTGACGATCGATGAGTTGAGCACCGCGATGAGCGCCGGACTGTTGGCGGCCGTGGTGTGCCGCAGTCAGGCGGTGCCCGCCGCTCTCTCCAGCGAGCTTCGCGATCATATGAAGCGTGAGCGGTTTGATGCCGTCACGTCCATCAGGGGACTGCCGCTTGGCGTCCGCGGAGGGCTGCAGACTCTGTTCGGCAGCCAGGAATTCGACGTCCAGCGCGATATCGCCAATCCCGACGCACCGTTTCAAGGCATCGATGCGACTGACAATCCCAAGCTGCCGCTTCGACGGTTGATAGCCGCAGAGTGCTCGATCGATCACTGCCTTGTGTACTACGAGCGCGGCGGCAGCGGTTTCACCTGGCATGTGGCGCTCTTTCACTGGACGCCGGAGGCCACGCGATTCGAGTCGGGAGGTCTCGCGTCTGCACGGCTGGCGACAATCGACGATGCCCGGATCGCCCTTCTGTCTGGAACCCTCAAGAACGACGCGAAGTCGTGGTGATTCGACACGGCGTGACCACCGATGCGCCCGCTCTAGCCGAGCTGGCCGCTCGAACGTTCCGCGACACCTTTGCAGCCGATACGCCGCCGGAAGACATGGCCATCCACCTTGTGCAAGCCTACGGCCCGGCCCAACAGCAGCGCGAACTTGAAGACCCTGACATCACCACGCTCCTGGCCGAGGTCGATCAGCGCCTGGCCGGCTATGCGCAGCTTCGCCCGGGCGTGGCTCCGGCATGCGTGACCGGGGCGTCGCCGGTCGAACTCTGGAGGTTCTACATCGCACAGCCGTGGCACGGGCGCGGTGTGGCGCAAGCGCTCATGCAGCGGGTGGAACTTGAGGCCAGCCGGTGTGGGGCGCGCACGTTGTGGCTTGGGGTCTGGGAACGGAATGCGCGGGCGAAGGCCTTCTATCAGAAGAGCGGCTTTGTGGACGCAGGGTCGCACATGTTCATGGTGGGCAAGGATGCGCAGACCGATCGGATCCTCGTACGAATCCTCCACCATTCGGGCCTGGCCGACACGTGAACTACGATCAGTCATGACACCGCTTCAACCCCCAGGCTCCCCGACGCTCCTCGACGCGCTGCTCGACTCGTGGGATCGCAGCAACGTCATCCTCGTCAATCTGTTGCGTGTTCTGCCGCCGAACGGCCTCGAAGCTCGAGCGACACCGGACAGTCCCACCGTTGCCCAGCTGTTCACGCACATTCACTATGTGCGGCTCGTATTCGTTTTCGAGGATGCGCCTGAGCGAGCCATTGAACTGCCGCCGGCTGAGTGGCTTGATGAGCAGAACCGGGAGCAAATCGCAACGTGGCTGCGCAGCAGCGGCGCGGCCGTGCGCGAGGCCGTCAGGGGCCGCATTGCAACAGGGCGCGCGATGGACACACACTACGACCACCCGATTCTGCTGCTTCAGCACATGCTGTGGCATGAGGGCTACCATCACGGCCAGATCAA
>JBKJJZ010000438.1:0-8585 GCA_046597705.1 Vicinamibacterales bacterium
TGGAATTTGAAGAGCCGGTCGCCATCCTGCTCAAGGAGATCCAGGCGATGCGGATGATGCCGCAGACGCCGGAGCGGCTCGCGACGATCGCACGCCTGGACGAGAGAGTCAGGGAGATGCGCGCGGAACTTTTTACCACCCTGACGCCCTGGCAACGGGTGCTGGTGGCCCGGCATGCCGACCGGCCGGTCATGCTCGACTACGTCGGCCGTCTGTTCAGCGACTTTACCGAACTGCATGGAGACCGCCGCTTTGGCGACGACAAGGCGATCGTCTCTGGCATGGCGCACTTTCACGGCCAGCCGGTATTTATCGTGGGCCACCAGAAGGGCAGCGACACCAAGCAGAAGATCTATCGAAACTTCGGTTATGCGAAGCCCGAAGGCTATCGCAAGGCCTTGCGCATCATGCGAATGGCGGAGAAGTTCAAGCAGCCCATCATCGTGTTTATCGACACGCCTGCGGCGTTCCCCGGCGTGGAATCTGAAGAGCGCGGAGTGGCCGAAGCCATCGCCCTCAATCTGCGCGAGATGGCCCTGCTCGACACGGCCATCATTGTTGTCGTCTGCGGTGAAGGAGGATCGGGAGGCGCGTTGGGGATCGCCATCGGCGATCGAATCCTGATGCAGGAATTCGCGGTGTACAGCGTCATCCCTCCGGAAGGATGTGCGGCCATCCTGTGGAGAGACCCGGCGCGCAAGGTGGAGGCGGCAGCGGCGCTGAAGATCACGGCGCCAGACCTGCTGGGTATGCAGATCATCGATGAGATCGTTCCCGAGCCGCTCGGTGGCGCTCACCACGACCACGCCGCAGCCACCGCGATGCTGGATGAGGCCATCGTCCGCCACCTGGCTGAGGTGTCGGCGATGACGAGCGCTGGCCGTCTGGAAGCGCGGTACCAGAAGTTTCGATCGATTGGCCGGCTCGGCCATGCCTTCACCGACGACGCCGAAGCGCTGTCCTTACCGCAGCCGGCGCAATAGCCACAAATGATGCGCAAGATTTGGGATGACGTTGCGACGGACCTGGACAGTGCATCCCGTCTGGCGGCCGCGTTGGGCGTGCCCCAGGTTGTCGCACGGTTGCTGCAGCAGCGTGGGCTCGCCGATCCGAACGAGGCGGAACGCTTTCTCAATCCGAAGCTGAGCCACCTTCACGACCCGTTCCTCCTGACAGACATGCGTCCAGCCGTTGCGCGCCTGCGTGCTGCCATCGAGCGGCGTGAGCGCATCGTGGTCCACGGCGATTACGACGCGGATGGCATCACCTCAACCGCCATGCTGCAGCGAGCCCTGGAGATGCAGGGCGCTGACGTGGGTCATTTCGTGCCCGACAGAATCAAGGATGGGTATGGTCTGCAGCCGGAAACGATGGAGCGCCTGGCTTCGCAGGGCGCCCGTGTCATCGTCTCGGTGGATTGTGGAATCCGTGCAAGTGATGCGGCGCGGCGTGCCCGGGAACTTGGTGTTGACCTGATTATTACGGACCATCACGAGCCAGAAGCGGAGTTGCCGCAGGCGGTGGCCGTCATCAATCCCAAGCGGCCTGACTGCAGGTACCCGGAGAAGTTTCTGGCGGGCGCCGGAGTGGCGTTGAAGTTGGTGCAAGCCTTGCTAGCGGATGGGCCAGCGAATGCAGAGGTGCTCTCCTCGTTCATCAAGATGGCGGCGATCGGCACGATGGCCGACGTGGTACCGCTCGTGGGGGAGAACCGCGTCATCGCGAAGTTCGGCCTGGATGCGTTGTCGCGCGGGCCGCACGGGACGGGACTGGAGGCGCTCCTGGAGGAATGCGGTTTGACCGGCAAGCGCCTTGACAGTTTTCACGTCGGCTTTGTGCTGGCACCACGGCTGAACGCGGCCGGGCGCATGGGCCATGCGGGGCGCGCCGTTGAGTTGCTGCTGATGCGGGCGCGTGGCGCTGAAGACAGAGCTGCGGCTGCGGTGCTGGCTCGGGAACTGACAGCAGAGAATGTCCGGCGCCAGGACAGCGAAGCGGGCATGTTGGTTGAGGCGAAGCGGATGGTAGAGAAGGACCCCGAAATCGGCGGACCGAACATCTTGATCGTCGCCTCTGATGCCTGGCATCGCGGCGTGGTCGGGATCGTCGCGTCGAAACTCGTAGACGCCTATTGCAAGCCCGCCATCGTGATGTCTGTGACCGACGGCGTGGCGCACGGGTCCTGTCGCAGTATCCCGGCGTTCGACATGCTTGGAGCGCTCGAAGGATGCGCGGATCTCTTCCTGAAGTTCGGCGGCCACAAGCAAGCCGCCGGGATCACGATCGATGCGGCGCGCCTGCCTGAAATGCGCCGTCGTCTCACCGACCATGCAAACCGCCTTCTGGAACCGGGCGATTTGATCCCGCGCATTCGCATCGATGCGCCGCTCGGATTGCGCGACATCACCGGCGACGTGGTGGACGGATTGGCGCGCCTGGGTCCGTTTGGGTCTGCCAATCCCAAGCCCGTGTTCCGGGCCTCGCCCGTGGAGCTGGCGCAGCCCCCGAGGGTGATGAAAGAGCGGCATCTGTCGCTGATGTTTCGACAGGACGGCCGGTCGTTCCGCGGCGTCGCTTGGCGGGCGGCAGAACGCGAAGAGTATTTGTACTCAAACCGATTTGGGTTGGAGCTCGCGTACTCCCTCGATCAGAATGACTTCCGTGGCGAGCAGGTGACCGAACTGACCGTGGCGGACGTGCGCGCGCCCGAGGCCGGAGTCCCGCTGTGAGGTGGCAGAGCGTTGCACGGGCGGTGGTCGCCCTCATCGGCATCGGATGCGCGGTAGCCGTGTATGTGTTGCTGCGTCCCCGGCCGCAAATCATTGAGCCGCCGAAACCGCCGTTGCTCGATGACCGCACCACGGCGGCGACGAAGGGGACGAAGACCAGGCGTGTCGACGAATCGGGGATCGAACGCTTCTCGATGGACGCCGGTGAAACCCTGTTGATGGCCGACGGACGCAACGTTCTGAAGAAGGGCGTCATCTTCACGTTCGTCAAGGGGGCCATCAAATACACCGTGACCTCGACCGAGGCGGAGACGTCTGGAAAGTCCGGACCGACCGGAGAGGAGCCCTCGAAAATCGTCTTCCAGAAGAAGGTCAAGATGGTGGGCGACGATGGATTTTCCGTCGAGGCTGAAGACGCGACGTACCTGGGCGAGGAGCAACGGGTCACCTTCCCAGGCGCGGTGGTCTTTAATCGAGACCAGCTCCAGGGAAGCGGGATCGGGGCAGACCTCTACATGGACAAATCGGTGATCTGGTTGAATGACCAGTCCCGCATGACGATCAAGCCCGAGCGTGGCGGTGTGCCGGTGGAGATCAGAGGGAAACGAGTCGGCCTGGCCCAGGCCGATGGATACATCAGGGCTGAGGAAAACACCCGGCTGACGCGCGAGTCTCAGCAGCTCACGGCCGACGCGATGACCGTGCATTTGGCCGAAGGGACGCAATCAGTCCGCCGCATCGAACTCCTCGGAAAGTCCGTCGTGCAACGGACGGGCAGAGGGAAGAAGCCCGACATGCGTGGCGACAACGTTGACCTGGACTTTACAGCGGAGAGCGGCCTCTTGACCCACGCGCGGATGGATGGCGCTGCGGTGCTGGCGTTGCGCGACGATTCGGGCGTGACGCGCGTAACGGGCAACACCATCGACCTGAATGTGGGCGCGGATGGTGAGACGTTGATCCGGATCGACGCGTCGGGTCCGACCGAGCTGGTCTTACCCCGGGCCGGCGAATCACCGGCGCGCACGATTCAATCGGTGGGATTGGTGGCGGAGGGACCCGACCCGAAAGGACTTGATCGCGCGGTCTTCAGCGGCGGAGTGCAGTACCGGGAGATGGTGCCAGCCAGTGCTGGACAAGCTGCTGCCGTGCGACTGGCCATGTCACAGTCGCTGGTCCTCGGCCTCGAGGGCGGACTGAACCAGGTCAAGGACGCCACCTTCCGACAGGCGTTCTGCTTCGTGGGGCCGGTGGCACCTTCGGCTCCTCCTCTGGACGCCAAGTGTTCCACCACGAAGGCGCTGCCGGCACGCGGCACGATGGAGGACTCGATGGCCGCCGCGTCCGACGAGGGCGTGTACGACGCAAAGGCCGAGACGCTCCGGCTGCGGACCCCGACGCCGGCGAAACCGCGGCCGTGGCTGGTCAACAGGGAAGTCACGGTCGAGGCTCGCGAGGTTGATGTCGACATCAAGCAGGATGGAATCGACGCGCGCGATCCCGCCGCACGCGTCCTGTTCGCGCGCAGGCCGCCTGCGGCGCAGGCCAGGACATCCGTATCGACCGGACTCTTCGATAGCGACAAGGCGACCACGGTCTACGCCAACATCCTGAAATATTCGAAGACTACGGGCCTGGCGTCATATTCAGGCAACGTGTTCATGTTTCAGCAGCCTTCGGCTGGTCAGCCCGAGGGCAGCGTGTTGAAGGCGGAGAAAGTGGATGTCGATGACCAGAAACACGACATCAAGGCGGAGGGCAACGTCCGGTCTACATTCTTCATCGAGCAGGCCCCGGACGGGTCCGGCAAGAAGGGGCCCACGCGCACCCAACTCAACAGTGAAACCATGGCCTACACCGAGGCCCTGCGCAAAGCCGTGTACGCCGGCAAGGCATCGATGGAGTCTGGACAAGCTGCAGAGAAACAGACCCTCGACGCCGAAACGATCACCCTCGATTTGCTGGCGGAGCGACGCGCGCTCAAATCACTCGAAGGCGTGACCGCACTGCCGGGCATGGTGATCGCCCGATTGCCGGAAGGCCGGCAGACAACAGGCCAGCGGCTGACGTACGATGCCGCGTCGGAGTCGTACGTGGTGTACGGGACGCAAGCCCTGTTCGTTTCGCGATCCACGACCAAGGGGCCGGACATGTGTGACGTAGGGAGCGGAACGAAACTGGAGTTCCGCCGGGGACAGGGATTGTCAAACGTGAAGAACGAAGGCGGTGCGGTGGGAAATATTGGCGAGAAGCGATGTGCCGAGGTCATCAAGTAGATGGCCACTCTGAAAAGCGTGGGCCTGACCAAATCCTATGGCGGGCGCACGGTCGTGAAGGGCGTGGACATCGAAGTCTCGTCTGGTGAAATCGTCGGCTTGCTTGGGCCCAACGGCGCGGGCAAGACCACCACATTCGGAATGGTCGTGGGCTTGACCGCGCCTGACAAAGGGCGCGTGCTGCTCGACGAGCAGGACGTCACCCGGGACGCGATGTATGTGCGGTCGCGAAAGGGCATCGGTTACCTGCCGCAGGAGGCCTCCATTTTTCGCGGCCTCACCGTGGAGCAGAACATCCTGGCAATTCTGGAGACGCTGCCCCTGTCGGGTGCCGAACGACGGGCACGCCTGAAGACACTGTTGGCTGAACTCGGACTCACGGCTCTGGCGCGGTCGAAAGCCTACACGCTCTCGGGCGGTGAGCGGCGGCGCACCGAGATCACCAGGGCCCTTGTGAACTCACCGAAATTCATCCTGCTCGACGAGCCCTTCGCCGGAATCGACCCGATTGCCGTCAGTGACATCCAGCAGATTGTGGTGCACTTGAAGGCCAGGGAGATTGGCGTGCTCGTGACGGATCACAACGTCCGGGAAACCCTCAAGATTTGCGACCGCGCCTACATCGTCCACGACGGCGCGATTTTCAGGAGCGGAACACCCCAGGCCCTGGCCGCCGATGAGGATGTCAAACGGATTTACCTCGGGGCGGATTTCCGGCTGGACTAAGATGGAATCCACGGACCACGGTTACTCCTGATGGCACTTTCGCAGAAACTCTCCGCACGGCTTTCCCAGAAGCTGATCCTCACGCCGTCGTTGCAGCAGGCCATCAAGCTGCTGCCGATGACGACGATTGAGCTGGCGGAGCTGTTGAATCAGGAGATGATCGAGAACCCGATGCTCGAAGAGTCGCTCGAGGAGACGCCTGTGCAGGAGGCCGTGGCCGAGGCGGATCCTGTCCCCGAAAAGACCGACGAGAAGGGCGACACCTGGGACGACGCCGACTACGAATATTTCTTCGGCGACTATCTCAATGACGGCTATCGCCCGAAGCAGGCGTATGAAGTTCGCGAGCTGCCGCCAATCGAGAACGCCCTGTCCAACAAGGGCTCTCTGGCCGACCACCTGGAATGGCAGTTGAGCCTGCAGACCACGGACCCGCTGATTCGCGCCATCGGCGAAGCCATCATCGGCAACATCGATGATGACGGAATGCTGGTGGCCTCTGTCAGTGAGATTGCCGATCTGGGCCCGTGGCCGGTGGCCAGCGTCGAGAAGGCGCTGGAACACCTGCAGGCATTCGACCCGATTGGCGTGGGAGCCAGGGACCTGCAGGAGTGCCTCCTGCTGCAGTTACGCGCGCATGGGCTGGGCGGCACGCCGGTCGAAACCCTGGTCCGGGATCATCTGCCGCTGTTGCAGAACCACCGCGTGCCGGAATTGGCCAAGGCGCTCGGCCTGTCCCATGAAGAAATCAAGACCTACCTCGAGGTGGTCCGTCATCTGGATCCGAAACCGGGATCGCGGTACACGCCGGCCGAGTCCCACTACGTCATCCCGGATGTCTACATCATCAAGACCGAAGACGGATATCGTGCGGTGCTCAATGAAGAAGGCTTGCCGCAGTTGCGCATCAGTCCCGTGTATCGCCGGTTGCTGGACAAGGGCGGCGAGTCTTCGGACGAGACGCGTGCATACGTCAAGGACAAGTTCCGGTCTGCGCTGTGGTTGCTGAAGTCAGTGGACCAGCGGCAGAAAACGATCATCAAGGTCGCCACCAGCATCATCACGTTCCAGAGTGAGTTCCTCGACAAGGGCATCGAACACCTGAGGCCCCTCGTGCTCCGCGACGTCGCCAACGACATCGGCATGCACGAATCCACCGTCTCGCGGGTCGTCAACAACAAGTACATGCACACCCCGCAGGGCGTGTATGAGATGAAGTACTTCTTCCACAGCGGGATCAGCAGTTCGTACGGCGAGAACGTGTCGTCAGTCACCATCAAGCAGCGGATCAAGAAAATCATCGAGGGAGAAGACGCCAAGCGCCCGATGAGCGATTCGAAGATCATGAACCTTCTCCAGAAGGAAGGCCTGATGCTGGCGCGACGCACCATCGCGAAATACCGCGAGGAGTTGAGAATCCCGACCTCGAATCAGCGCAAGGTGTTCTTCTGATGTCCGCGTCGGTGCCGGTGGCGTCCCTGCTGGGGGCCCGAGGCGCTGACGCAGATCTCGACTTCGACCTCCTGGCAGGCGCCGCCGGTCTGGAACGGCGCATCACGCTTCCCTATGCACAGAAGACGGGGCTCGCGCTGGCGGGCTTCGATGAATATCTGCGTCCCGGCCGCGTGCTCGTCTTCGGCGAGAGCGAAGTGCGTTACCTCGAACAGATGGATCCAGCGACCCGGTGCAAGTCACTGGCCCGGCTGTTCGGCCGTGACTTTCCGTGCGTGGTGCTGACACTTGGGCTCGAACCGCCGCCGGAACTCCTTGCGGAGGCCGAGCGCGTGGGTGTGCCGGTGCTTCGTACGAACGTGACGACGCCGACGGCCATGGCACGGTTGACCACGCTGCTCGAAGACAGGATGGCCACCCGCGAGGTTCTGCACGGTGTGTTGCTCGACATCCTCGGACTGGGCGTGCTGATCACGGGCGAGAGCGGGATTGGCAAGAGCGAATGCGCGCTTGATCTGGTGGGCCGCGGTCACCGCCTGGTTGCAGATGACACCGTTGAGGTGAAGGTCCGTGGTGAAGCGGTGCTCATCGGCAGTTGCCCCGAACTCACGCGGCACTACGTCGAAATCCGGGGCCTTGGCCTGGTCAACGTGACAGACCTGTTCGGAGTGGCTGCCACGCGGTCTTCCAAACGTATCGAGCTCGTGGTGCAGCTGGAGCGATGGGAACCTGGCCGCGAATACGATCGGCTGGGCCTGACCATCGATACCCATGAAGTGCTGGGCGTCTCGGTGCCGCTGATTCACATGCCGGTGGCACCGGGGCGCAACGTTGCGATGCTGGTGGAAGTGGCCGCGCGTAACTCGCTCCTCCGGTCGCGAGGCCGTCACGCGGCGCAACTGCTGGCCGGGCGCCTGGAGCATCGGCTTGCGCGTGCGGTCGAGCGGCAGGACACCGCTTCGCCGCTGGGCGAGGAGGACGACTGATGGCCAAACGGCGCGGACACCGTCCGCAACTCGTGGTGGTCACCGGCCTTTCTGGGGCCGGCAAGTCGCAGGCCATTCACGCACTCGAGGACCTGGGCTACTTCTGTATCGACAACCTTCCCGTGTCGCTGATTCCGACGTTTGTCGATCTCTCGGTCAGCGATGAAGACGACGCGCGGTCCAAAGTTGCGGTGGTGGTTGACGTGCGCGAAGGCGCGCGCCTGTCGCGGTTTCCTGCTGTCTACCGCGCGTTGAAGGCACGCAAGGACGTGCAGACCACCCTGGTGTTTCTTGAGGCCGAAGTCGACGTGCTCGTCCGGCGGTTCAGTGAAACGCGGCGGCCACACCCGCTGGGGCGCCGCCGCACACCGGCCGAGAGCGTGGCTGAAGAGCAGCGGCGGATGGCGCCGATTCGA
>JBKJJZ010000485.1:0-4397 GCA_046597705.1 Vicinamibacterales bacterium
GCGCCCTTCGCGGGCAGCCAGACCCAACCAGCGAGCGGCGAGGACGCGCAACAGATCGCGATGTGCGAACAGCAGGACGTTGCCCGGACACGCTCGAACTCGGCCGATCACACGATCGGCGCGGGTGCCGACGTCGCCCGCGGTTTCCCCGCCCGGGCACCCGTCCTGGAATCGGCGTCAGCCGCGGTGCGGGATGCCATGCAGCCACAATAGGCTCGATACCGACGCCCGCGTGGCGCATGTGGCATCGCACACTGTGGCTGCAAACCGTTCCGGCAACCGTGATGATGTTCGGGCCAGTCTCAACGATTTGCGTTCCTGAACGTAATTCCGTTCGGTCCTTTGCCCACCTTGATGTTCCTGGTCACTTCTTGCGTCGTCGTATCGATCACCGACACGGTGTCATCCGCGATGTTGGCGATAAAGATGAGCTTTCCATCGTCGCTGGCGACGACTCCATGCGCGCCTTTTCCTGTCACGATGGTCGCCACCACGCTGTTGTTGGCCGTCTCGATCACCGAAACCGTGTTGTTGGGATTCGTTTCCGTGCCTTGATTTGCGACATAGACGTAGCGTCCGTCCGGCGTAGCGAAGACTTGAATCGGATTGCGTCCGACCGCGACGGTGGCGATCTTCCTACGCTGCACCGTGTCCACCACGGCGATGCTGTTCTCATCCCTCAATGAGACATAGGCATGACGACCGTCCGGCGTAAACCCAACCTGGACGGGTGCCTTGCCGACGGGTATTCGTGTCACCTCTTTGGATTGAGCGATGTCAATGACCGAGACGCTGTTGTCCATAACGTTGGCGACGTAAATTTCACGCCCGTCGGGACTGATGCGCAGGCCATGCGGGAATTGACCGGTCTTGAACTCGCCGACAATCCGCTGCTGTTCGACGTCGACGACAAGTACATTGTTGTCTTCAGAGTTCGTCGCGTAAGCGCGCTTGCCTTGCGCATCAATGATGACATGGGCAGGATGACGGCCGATCTCGATATCCGTCGCGCTCGCAACGGCAAACGTCTCGGTATCGAGAATCAGAAGCCTGCCGCGCGCCATCTCGCCGGCATCCTTCATCTTCATTTGTGATTGATTCCCCGTCACGGCCGCAACAGGGCCGACCGCGAGTAAGCGGCGACCATCGCGCGAGACCTGGACGTTGTGCGGCGTGATGCGCGTGGCAATATCCTTGACCTGCCCGGTGCTGAGATCAATCACACTGATCGAGTTACCGCGCTCGTTCGCGGTATAGACGAAGCCCGTCTCCGAAGTGGGGAAGCCGGGCGCACGCGGAGTTTGGCTAGAATCGCTTGTCATCTTGTCTGGAGTGGTACGGTCAGGACTCGAACACGCAACTAAAGCTGAAGCCAAGAGGATCAACACGGCAAGGTGTCGGAAGGCGATTGTCGTCTTCATCTAGAATTCCTTCTGTTGTCGCGGCATAGCACAGGGTCTCACACGTACCGAACTTCCCGCGCCATGCCGCTTTCCATATGGTAGATGTTGTGGCAATGGAAGAACCATCGGCCCGGATTGTCCGCGACGAAGTCGAAACTCACACGACCCATGTGCGGGGGCACGATGACCGTGTCTTTCAGCACGTCGTGCACGCGGAAGAAGTGCCCGTGCAGGTGCATGGGATGGATCATCACGCTTTGATTCACCATGCGCACGCGGATGCGCTCCCCTTCGTGAATCTCCAGCAGGTCGGCGTCCGGGTAGGCCTGCCCGTTGATCGTCCATCCCGGACTCATCATCCCGCCCGACAACGTGAGGTCGAACGTGCGGTCCGGCGTCACGTGTTCAGTCGTCTCCAGCGCGCGCAGATCGGACAGCTCCATCACGCGTCCACCCCGCAGACCTTCGGGCACGGCCCCTTGCGGCCGGCGTTGCGCCGCGTCTGTGTAACGCAGCACCGCTTCCGCCGGCGGCGAACTGCCTTCCACAGTCGCGGCCATAATGGCCCACGCGCCAGGATTGTTGGCCTCGACGATCACGTCGTAACGCTCTCCCATGCCGATATCCAGCGCATCGACCAGGTGCGGCTTGACCGGTCGCCCATCGGCGTACGCGACCGCCATCCGATGGCCGGCAATCGCCAGACGAAACGTCGTCGCCCCTGAGGGATTGAGCAGTCGCAGCCGGACGCGTTCGCCGCGCTTGGTTTCAAACACCTGGGCCGCATCCGGCAGTCGTCCGTTGATGAGAAGCCCTGCATAGGTAGGCACCTGTATCCCCCTCATGCCACCGCCCCTGCCCATACCCATGCCGCCTGAGCCCCGGCGCATCATGCCGCCTCCGCCGCTTCTGCCGAGAGGCTGCGGCTCGCCCGGCAGAAAATCATCAAGGATCAGCGTGTACTCGCGGTCGTATTGGACGTGCGGCTGCCTTTCTTCGACGATCAATGGCCCGACGAGACCGCGATCGATTTGCAACCCGACATGCGAGTGATACATGTAGCTGCCAGCCGGCGCAGCCACGAAGTCGTAGAGGAACGTCGCCCCCGGCACGATCGGGATCTGCGTTAGGTTGGGCACGCCGTCCATCGCGTTAGGAACAGGGACTCCGTGCCAGTGGATCGTTGTTGCGTCCGGTAAGCGGTTCTCCAACGCGACGCGCAGTCGGTCGCCCTCCGTGACGCGAATCTCCGGGCCTGGGAATTCGCCGTTGTAGAGCCACGTGCGATAGATGTCCTTGGACCCGACCTCGACTTGCGCAGGCTCGGCTACCAGACGGATGTCGCGCGTCGTGCCCGTCTGTTCGGCTGTATGCCGTGTATAGCTCGGGCGCCAGGCCAGTTTCTGTTGCTCCGCTTGCGGCTCGTTGCGGCACCCGGTCACAACCAGCGCCACTGTACCAGCGAGTGACGATCGGAGGAACTCGCGTCGTCTCATGACATCAGGCGTGATTTTCCATCTCCGTGCGGCGGCTGGTCACGGCTTCTTCCCGAAGGTTCCCCAGACAAGCAGCACACCGAGACCGACGGTCAAGACGGCAGGAATCCACATCCAGCCGGCGCCGCCCATCCAGTTCGAGCCGAATCCGCCTATCCCAGCGCTCCCCATCATGCCTCCACCCGTTCGCCACCCTGACATCGCGCCGCCGCCGAAGAGCACGAACAGGGCGACGACGACCAATGCGATGACGACGGCCGTCCTGGTGTTTGCGTTCATGTCTAGTCCTCTGTTCTGGGCCGCTCGTCATCGAGCCGCCCGGCGCCGAGCCCGCTCACCGGCGCGTCATGGTCATCTGACCATTCGTGAACGAGCCGGTGCACGAGTTCGAGCCGCTGTAGGTGCCGGTCATTGTCATCGTCGTTCCGTTGACGCGCGCTGTGCCCGTGGCGTGCGCCGAACACCCGGACGCCATCATGCTGCCGAACGGCAGGTCCATCGTGACCGTCATGTCTTCCCCGGACATCGTGCCCGAGAACGAACCTGGCCGGCCGCCCTGCATGCCGGCGAAGCTCATCGAGCCTGTCACCGTGGACCCGCTCTGGGTGAGCTGCCACGTCATCGCGCCCAGATCCGCCTGCCCCATCATGCTGCCCGCGCCCATCGAACTACTCGAGTCCGATGAGCTGCCGGCCCACGTCCCGGTCACGGACATCGGGGTCGTCCCGGATGGCCCCGTCGGAGAGTTGCTGCCACAAGCCGCCGTGAACACTGCCAACAGCACGGCCGCGAATACTTTGGTCATCATTTCCACCTTCGTTGATCAAAACCCGCCGTGCGGATGTCAACCTATCTCGACGTCCGTGAGCGCTTCACGGTCAGGCCGACAGTAATTGAGATTGTTCGTGTCTTTTCCCTCGCGCGGGCGATGTGCCGAATGCTCAGTGCTTCATGTCTCCCATCTGTTTCATCACCGGGCACATGGCCATCGAGTCGGTCCCTGCCGTCACAATTCTCTCGAGTGTCATGGCGACGTCCTGTCCAGGATCGAACACATTAACGTTATTTAATCAATGGTTAATCGAGCGTCAGGGGTTGCTGGGCCTCTGCTGAAAGGGGATCCAGCAGCGCAAACCCGACGACGATCGCGCACACATATATCGAGTCACGCCCGCTCGACCTCCGATAACGCCGCCCTGAGCCGGACATCTGCCTCACGGGCGACATCGGCGAGCGCCGGGTTGTCGCTGACGACGCCCAACGCGGCCAGCGGCGCCATGGCGATGACGATGCTGGCCGCGGGTCCGGTTTCATAGACGACGACATTGCAGGGCAGCAGGAGGCCGACCTCGAGCTCGGCGTGCAGCGCGCGATCCGCGAGCGGCGGGTTGCACGCGCCGAGGATTACGTACTTGCGAAAGTCACGGTCCAGCTTGGTCTTGAGCGTCTGCTGCACGTCGATCGTGGTCAGCACGCCGAATCCCTGGGTTTTCAGGGC
>JBKJJZ010000050.1:0-8617 GCA_046597705.1 Vicinamibacterales bacterium
TGGATGCGCTGGATCTGGTGCGCCAACGGGATCGAGTGGCACAGGTCGTCATAGACGCCCGCAATGCGCAACAGCACAGCCGGCATATCGCCTCGCTCGGCGTGGATCACGGCCTCAGTCCGGACCTTGGACTCCGGGTACGCCCACGTCGGGGCGAGCGGTGAGTCCTCGGTAATCAGCTGACCGGGATCGACGGGCCCATGCACCAGCATGGTGCTGGAAAAGAGGAATTGCTCCACCGTGAACTGCAACTCGCGGAGCCCGGCCAACAGGCGTGCGGTGCCGCGCACGGTAATCTCGTCGTACTTCGAGCTCGGTTCGCCGAGGAAATCGTAGTACGCGGCCAGGTGGATCACGGAGGCCACGTGTGCCCCGTGATGTGCGTGGATCACTCGGAGCCCCTCCATCACGCTCTCGTCTGACGTGATGTCGACTGCCACAGCGACGCACCCGGGCGGCGCCGGTGCGGGTGCCTGTCGATCAAATCCGACGACGTGCTCGAACTGTCCGGCAAACCGCCGCATGACGGCGTTGCCGATCGATCCGTTGGAACCCGTGACGATGACGATGCCGCTTTGTTGTGTCATGGCCGCCTCTCTTGAACTGGCGCATTCGCCGTCATGCGCCATTTGAAATGCTCGTACACGCCAGACCAGTACCAGCCGAAACTGAAACCAAACAGAAGTTCTTCAAGCGGAATGCCGGCGATGAGGACTCCGCTCAACGCCGCCAGATTCCACACTTGCGCGACGTAGCCCGGCGTCAACCACAGCAGCCCCAGCATGAAGATCGAGTACAAACCGAGAAAAATTGCGCCGCCGACGAGGCTTTTCACCGTGAGATCCGGACGGCAGACGATGGACGCAATGCCTCCAATCACCAGGCAGAGGATGGCGGGGTAAATCGGATTCCAAGGCAGGAAATATAGGGCCACAAACAAGGCATACGGCGCCCAGAGGGCCGTCAGGTGGAACCGATGCCACGGCTCCTGCTTGTGCCCGGCGCTGACGGGAGCGAACGGCCGGCGGGTGAGCGCGTTGTACACGACCGCTCCGATTCCGCCGACCGCAAAGCAGAAGATGAGGCTCTCGAAATCGAACCCCGTCCGTTGGGCGAGGTCGAAAAGGCTGGGTGGATTCCAGTACTCGGGCACCCAGATCGGTTCGGTCAGGCCGAACGCGGCCGTAGCAAGGCTGACGCGCCACATCACCGTCCGGAGTTGGGGGTTGGTCAGATACAGCGCGAGCCAGGGGACGAGAAATGCGCTCGACCACCAGAGCCACACGTAGTGGTATGTCATGTCGCTGGCCCCTGCCGTCAATCCAAGCGATGCGCACTGACGATGCCGCAACACCCTCCCGCGTCGTCGACGACCGGCAGACTCGTGGCGCGATGCTTGTGTAATATCCGGCGTGCCTGCTCGACCGGTTCGTTCCCACTGCAGCACGCGGAGACCGGCTGCATGATCTCGGCGACAGGCACGTCCGACGCCTTCCGGTCGTCAGCCGCGACGGCGCAGCACACATCGCGCTCGGTGACGACGCCAATGACCTTCAGGGTGTTGAGATCCTCAACCACGGGAGCGCACCCGCAACCCGATGTGCGCATGGCGCGCGCGGCGTGCGCGGCGGTGTCCTTCGGCGTACAGCACGACGAGGTCTCGATCGGTTCCATTACGTCACTACAGCAACTCATGTGTGCTCCCTTTATAGATATCGTTTCTCTCGCGTTGCCTCACCGTCCCCTTTTCCTCGCAGGTTGAATAGGTGGTGTCCGGCCGAGTGTAGAAGGTCGATAAACGCGGCCCTGTTCAATAGGGCACGTGTTCGTCAAGTCTTAACAAGAATTAATCGTCGCCAGCCTCACCCAGCGATAGCGTCAGCGCTCGAGCGCCGACACGACTTTGAAGATGACAGCCGGGAGGATCACCATCTGCAGCATCGGCAGCAGACCTAATCCCGCCATCATCGCGAGTCGGGGCATGGACGGGCCGTACGCCCAGCGTCCGGCGCCCAGCGCGGCCGTCTCGAATGCCGCGGCGAGAATGAGTCCTGTCGTCAGCATGACGGCATAACCTGAGATCCTGAGCCGACGAAACCAGTCCCGCCGACGGAACACCAAGGCTCCAGTCGCCCAAATTGCCAGAACCATCCCGCCATCGCCCAGGCTTGCCGACAGGCAGCCGACAGAGTCCTGCAGCCAGGAACCGGTTGAGACATAGAGCCTCATTTGCGCCATTTCCCAGACGAAGTTGATCAGGACGGCCGCAGTAAACAACCGCGCGATCACGCCAGGGTCGCGGCGACTCGACGGAGCCGCGTTTCGGCGTCATCAACGACTGGCGTGAGGCCCGGATTCTTGACCAGCGTGAACATCGACCGCGGGTCCGCAATCGACACCATGACGCCGCCTTGTGGTGCCTCTTGCACGACCACATTGCACGGCAGGAGCAGCCCGATTTGCGGATCGACGGTGAGCGCCTGGTGCGCGAGCAGTGGATTGCAGGCGCCGAGGATCGTGTAGCGACGAAAGTCGACGTCCAGCTTCTTCTTCAGAGTGTCCTTCACGTCGATCTGCGTCAGGATACCGAACCCCTCTCCCTTGAGGGCCACCGTCACCTTCTCGATCGCTTCCTCGAAGGTGGCGTGTGCAAGATGTTGTTCAAACCCGTAGGACAGATCTATTCCCATCCCATCATCCCTCCCCGCCAATGCATCCCGCCGCCGAAGACAAGAAACAGTGCGACGACGAGGACAAGTGCGACGACAACAACGACGACAGTGGTGTTTGATTTCATCAACGTCAGTCCTTATTCAGGGCAGTGCAGGTTTACTGCCGTCCGCCACCAGACATCATCATCTTCATCCACCATGTGATCGGCGCTGAAGATGTCGCAA
The DNA here is from genome assembly GCA_046597705.1 of Vicinamibacterales bacterium. Lineage (GTDB taxonomy): Bacteria > Acidobacteriota > Vicinamibacteria > Vicinamibacterales > SCN-69-37 > SYFT01. Next base: position 2,898 of record JBKJJZ010000050.1, read on the forward strand.
CAGCCTCCCGCGGCCGTGTCTTCGCTCACTACCTGGCGTCGCCCTTGTGCTTCATCATCGGGCACATGGCCAGGGAGTCCTTGCCCTCCTGCATGTGCTCCATCATGTGGGTCATCATGCCTTCCTGCATCTTCATCATCCCGTCGCGCATCGTCGCCCGCTGCGCGACCATTTCCGTGACCACGACTGCGGTCGCAGTCGTCTTCTCAGCGCCGGACGCGGCGTTCATCTTGGCGACGAGGCCATCGAGCCGCTGATCGGCGGTCTTCATCCCGGCCATCATCTTGTCGTGCTCGGCCATCATGGCCTGACACTTGGCCGCCATCGCCGGCTGCGGAGTCATTGGGTGGGTCATTGTTTGCGGGGCTTGCGGGGGCTGCGCCGTCGTTTGCGCGGCGAGGCTGGCGGAGGCCGCGATCACCAGCGCCGCACAACTGACTGCCGCGGCCCTCACGATTGCTTTAAGTGTCATTGCTGTCTCCTGCTGAAAGTCGTTCAACCATGCAAGGATTGCAGGAATCCGCGACGCAGTTTTGTTCACTATGAAACACATTAACGGGAATTAATTCGTCGACGTGACGGGAGCCGCCTGGGATGTAACGGCGCCTGAACAGGCACCACGTTCACTATGGGACACACGCCTGGATCCTACGCTGATAGATTTGGCTCCATGTGGTCGGCGTGCCTGATACCGGAGTCTTGCCTGTATTGGCGGTAGCCGATTGTTAACGGCAATTAATGGAACCGGCAGGCGTTCGCCGCCACACTTGTAGTTGCGTAAGAACTGAACATCCGTCGCGTCGACGTGGAAAATCGCGTGAGTATGGGAGAAAAGCTCGCGCTCAGACGATCTCGATGAGGTCGCATCTAAAGCGAATGCTCGCGAAAACCCGGGGAGTGCAGGAGACCGAGCACCATTCGGGTGGCGCGGAAATTGCTGTAGAGGTGGATTAGATGACTCGCAGAGGCATGATCCAGCGATTGGTTGCGGTGCTGGTGGCGGTGGCCGTCGCGACTGCGGTCGCGGCACCGGTCTTCGCGACCTCGCTGAGCCACCCGTCCTGCGACGCGTCGATGCAACACGATTGCACTCGAGGAATCGCATGCGACAGCTGCTGCTGCGCCACACCAGACATTCCCGCTCGCGTTCAGGAACAGACTCCCGACGTCCCGTGTGATCTCGGCCTCCAGACAGGCGCCATCGGCGTGATGGCTGAGTTGCCTTCGCCGAGTCGTGCCGCTGCCCGGTACGGATATCTCTCCATCGACCTGTTTACCCTCTTCTCAACCTTCCTGCTCTAGAGATCTGCCTCGGTACCAACCGGCCGCCGACCCGCGACCGGCCCCATCCGCCATTTTCCGAAGAGGGCCGATCTATGAAGAACCGTTCCCAAGTCGTTGCATTGCTATTCACGGTCTGCCTGACAGCGACGGGATCTGCTGCGCGAGCGCAGACGCCTCAGGTTACCGTCGTGCCAGATTTCTTCGCGACCGAGCCCGCCCTCAGGACGTTTGTCGACGCGGCGCTCGAGGCGCACCCAGGACTGAAGGAGGCAGAGGCGCGGTATCGGGCGGCACTGGACAAGAGGCCGCAGGTGACGGCGCTGCCAGAGCCGAGCGTGAGTTTCACTCAGATGCTTCGGAGCGTGGAGACTCGCGTGGGGCCGCAACTCAATAGTTTGATGGTGGCGCAGGCGTTTCCCTGGTTCGGCAAACGGGACCTCCGCGGTCAGATGGCGACGTCGGAGACGGAGGCTGCGTTCGAGACCTGGCAGGCGCGCCGGCGAGACGTGATCGTGCAAGTCAAAACGGCGTTCTACAACCTCGGTTACGTGGATATGGCGCTTGACGTGACAGGACAGGACCAGTCAATCCTCGAGCACTATGAGCAACTCGCGCGGAACCGGTACGCGAGTGGTGCAGGACTGCTGCAGGCCGTCATCAAGGTGCAGGCGGAACTGACCCGTGTCGTCAATCGGGTGTACACCCTCCGGCAGCAGCGCGAGGCGCTTGTGGCCCGGCTCAACTCGCTGATGGACAAACCCCCGCAGACCCCGATGGAGGCTGTTCACCTGGCCGACCCGCCAACGAGCGTCGTGTCCACACTCGATTTGCCGGAACTGTTCGCGACAGGGGAATCGAATCGTCACGAAGTCCGGGCGGCCGATGCACTCATCGAACGCAGTACGCAAGGGCTGGAACTGGCGGCGAAAAGCGCCTGGCCAGATCTCGTGTTTGGCGCTGGTCTGGTGAATGTCGGGCGGAGTCGGGCGCCCGCAATGTCGGCGCCGCCCGACAGCGGGAAGAACGCCTTGACCGTGTCGATTGGCGCGTCTGTGCCGATCTGGCGCGACAAGGTCAGGGCGGGCGTCAGGCAGGCTGGTCATGAGATGGACGCGCAGCAGCAGGCCAGGGCGAAGCTTGTGAACGATCTGGAATTCGATGTGCGGGATCAGGTGATTCGATTGGAGACGCTGGCCGCTCAGATGCGCCTGTTCCGGGACGTACTCCTTCCACAGGTGGAAGAAGCGCAGCACTCCACGGAGGCCGCCTACTCGACTGGAGAAGTCGGAGTGCTCGACTTGCTCGACACCGAGCGAGTCCTTCTGGACGTGCGGCTGGCTCAGGTGCGGCAGCGTGTTGACTACCTGATTGCGCTGGCCGAACTCGAGCGAGCGATTGGCGTCCGGTTTCCGCGGTAGGCGAGGTTCATGATGAAGAAGATTCTTTTACTCACGGTTGTCTTCCTGCTCGGTATTGGCGCCACCGTGGCGATACTGGCGAACCCGTTCGGGTGGGACTGGACGCGCCGGGCAGTGGCGCGGCTGCCAGGTGCCAGCCCGTCCGGCCCCGCGGGCGCCGTCATTCCCTCTGGTGCCGCGACGGGCGAACGCAAGATCAAGTATTGGCGCGCTCCAATGGACCCGACGTTCATCCGCGACCAGCCCGGGAAGTCGCCGATGGGCATGGACCTGATGCCGGTCTACGAAGACGAGGGCGCCGAAGCCCCGCCAGGATTCGTGGAAATCAACCCGAGGTTCGCGCAGAACATCGGCGTCCAGTCGGCGTTGGTGACCCGGACTGATGTGCCCTTTGTGGTTCGGACGGTCGGCACCATCGCGTACAACGACGAGAAGGTCGCCTGGATCAACACCAAGAACGATGGATGGATAGAAAAAGTCTATGTGAACTACCTGGGCGAGAAGGTCGCCGTTGGCCAGAAGCTCTTTGAGATCTATAGCCCCCAGCTCGTCACGACGCAGAAGGAGTACCTGCAGGCGCTCGACTACTCCCGCCGGCTGGCTGGCGACAGCTACCCCGAAATCGCGAAACGCGCGCAGTCGCTGGTCGCATCCGCGCGGGAGAGGCTGAAGTACTGGGATATCTCGGACACGCAGCTCGCGGAACTCGAACGTACGCACGAGCCGACGCGCACGTTGACCGTCTTTTCCAACGTGCAGGGGGTCGTCGTCCAGAAGATGGATCAGGCGCTCGACGGCATGTTCGTCAAGGCCGGTATGAACCTGTACAAGATCGCCGACCTCTCGACGGTGTGGGCCGAGGTCGAGGTGTTTGAGAGCCAGGCGTCGTTGATCAAAGTGGGCCAACGCGCGCAGTTGGAGTCGCCCTACGAAGCCGGGCGCACCTACGGCGGCCGTGTCCGCTTCATCTACCCGTTCCTGGGTAACAAGACCAGGACCCTGCGAGTGTCAATCGAGGTGCCCAACCCAGACTTGGCCTTGCGGGCCGAGATGTACGTGAATGCCACGTTCGATGTGCCCTCGGCGCGGAGCGTGCTGGTCGTGCCCGCCGAAGCGGTGATCCGCAGCGGCAAGCGCGACGTCATTGTCGTGATGCTGGGCGAAGGGCGGTTTCAGGTGCGTGAGGTGGCGCTCGGCGTCAGCGGTGACGGCGTGCTGGCCGTGACGAGCGGGGTGTCTGAGGGCGAGCGGGTCGTGGTCTCGGCGCAGTTTCTCATCGACTCCGAGAGCAACCTGCGCGAAGCGATTCGCAAGATCGTCGGCGGCCAAGGCGGATCCGCGCCGTCGTCGCACGAGTGAACCATGCTTGAAAAACTCATCGACTGGTCAGTCCACAACAAGTTCTTCGTCATCCTCGCCACGCTCTTTGTGTCTCTGGCCGGGGTGTATGCGATCCGCCAGACGCCGCTCGACGCGATCCCGGATTTGTCGGATGTGCAGGTCATAATCTTCACCGACTATCCGGGCCAGGCCCCACAGGTCGTCGAAGACCAGATCACCTACCCGATTACGACACAGATGCTGGCCGTGCCGTACGCCAAGGTGGTCCGCGGGTACTCGTTCTTCGGGTTCTCGTTCGTGTACGTGATCTTCGAGGATGGCACCGACCTCTACTGGGCGCGCAGCCGGGTGCTCGAGTACATGAACTACGTGGCCGGGCGGCTTCCAAAAGGTGTGACCCCTGCCCTTGGTCCAGACGCGACCGGTGTGGGGTGGGCCTTCATGTACGCCCTTAAGTCGGAGACGCGCAACCTGGCCGAATTGCGTTCCCTCCAGGACTGGTACCTGAAGTACGAATTGACCTCGGTCCCCGGTGTCTCGGAAGTCGCCAGCATCGGTGGATTCGTCAAGCAGTATCAGATCACGGTCGATCCGAACCGTCTGCGCGCCTACGACATCTCGATCTCCAGGATTCGGCAAGCCGTCCAGCGGAGTAATAGCGAGGTTGGCGGTCGGGTGATTGAGATGGCCGAGTCGGAATTCATGATTCGTGGCGAGGGGTACATCAAGAACGTCGCGGACATCGAACAGATCGCCCTCGGCGTCGATGCACGGGGAACGCCGATTCTGCTCAAAGACGTTGGACACGTGCAGGTCGGTCCCGACATGCGTCGCGGTTTGGCCGACCTCAATGGCGAAGGTGAGGTTGTCGGCGGCATCGTCATCGTACGATCCGGCGCGAACGCGTACGACGTGATTCAACGGACAAAGGCGAAACTGGCGGCCCTGCAGGCCGGGTTGCCGGACGACGTCGAAGTGGTGACGGTCTACGACCGTTCGCCACTAATCGAGCGATCAATCAAGACCCTCCAGGAGAAGTTGATCGAAGAGAGCGTGGTCGTCGCGATGGTCTGCCTGCTGTTCCTGCTGCACGTACGGTCGGCACTCGTCGCCATTCTGACCCTGCCGGTGGCCATTCTGATGGCGTCCATCGTGATGCGTTACCAGGGCATCAACGCGAACATCATGTCGCTGGGCGGCATCGCCATCGCGATAGGGGCCATGGTGGATGCGGCCATCATCATGATCGAGAACGCGCACAAGCATCTTGAGCATCATGCAGGCAAGAAGGCCCACTGGGAGATCATCGCGGATTCGGCGAAAGAGGTCGGCCCGACGCTGTTCTATGCCTTGCTGGTGATCACCGTGTCGTTTGCCCCGGTGTTCACCCTCCAGGCCCAGGAGGGCAGACTCTTTAAGCCCCTGGCGTTCACCAAGACCTACGCGATGGCCGCCGCCGCGTTGCTGTCGGTCACGCTGGTCCCGGTGCTGATGGGCTACCTGATTCGTGGGCGCATTCGCTCCGAGGCGCGAAACCCCATCAGTTGGCTCCTGACCAAAATGTACGACCCGGTGCTGCACTTTGTGCTGCGGTGGCGGTGGGCGGTGCTGGTGAGCACGATCGCCGTACTCGGTGTCACCTGGGTCCCGTACTCGCGAATGGGATCGGAATTCATG
>JBKJJZ010000510.1:0-64861 GCA_046597705.1 Vicinamibacterales bacterium
CCGCCCGGGTGAGTTGCTTCAACGCGTGTTCGCGCGAGAGGGCCTTGCCAATCGAGCGAAACCCTCTGGAGTAAACAAGCGTGACGGGGCAGCGGCCACGCGTGTATTTGGCGCCGCGGCCGGTGTTGTGCGTGGCCACGCGCGCCTTCAGGTCCGTGGTGTAACCGGTATAGAACGTGTCGTCCGCGCAGCGCAGGATATAGACGTAATGCACGATATTTCCGCCTAGAATCTAGCGCATGATGCCAACCCGTCGCTTGATCTTCGCGTGTGCAGTCACGATCGTGGTGCTTGCCGGCGCCTTTCCGCTGGCCACGCAGAGTCCCGCGCCCGCGGTTGACTTGGCCATGGTCGCCCGCATTCGCGACGAGGGACTGCAGCGGTCCCGCGTGATGGACGTGGTTTCGTACATCACGGACGTACTGGGAGCGCGGCTCACCTTGTCTGATGACATGGCTCGCGCGCAGACGTGGGTTCAGTCCCACATGCGTGAGATCGGCCTCACGCGCGTAGCCGCCGAACCGTTCATGGATTACGGCACGCGGTGGGACAACGAATACGTGTCGCTGCACCTCATGGAACCCGACTACCAGCCGATGGTGGGTTATCCGCTCTCACACACGCCCGGCACCAACGGCAAACAGACCACACGCGTCGTGACAGCCGTGATACGCACGCGCGAGGAGTTGGACAAACTGCGCGGGACGTTACGTGGCGCCTCGGTCCTGTCCACGCCGCCGGCCGCGGTGGATCGCACCAGGTTCAGCATCGGAGTGACACCCTACACCGCCGAAGAACTGAAAATCCTGGAATCGCCTGCGCCACCCGCGGCTCCTGCGGCACCCGCCGCCGCGCCCAATCCCAACGTGGTGCGTCCCGAAGAGAAGATGGCCTTCTACAAGGCCGAGGGTGTCGTCGCGGTGTTGCAATCCGAGAGCGGATGGCCCGGCGCGGTGCGCGGCTTCGCGCGCCCAGGCACCAGAACCGACAATTGGGGACGAGCCGAGACCCTGGCTTCGCCGCCCATCGTTGCGCTCACACCCGAACACTACAACCGGATGTTCCGCCTTCGGGAGCGCGGCATCGCGGTCACGATCGAGATCGAGATCCGCAACCGGATTGGCGCCTCTGTCGAACAAGCCAGCAACGTGGTGGGAGAAATCACCGGCACCGATCTCGGTAATGAGCTGGTGATGATTGGCGCGCATCTGGACACGTGGCACGCGAGTCCGAATGCCAGCGACAACACGTCCGGGGTGGCAGTGGTCCTTGAAGCCATGAGGATCCTCCGCGCGGTTGGCGCCAAACCCCGGCGTACGATTCGAGCGGCGCTGTGGGCCGGGGAAGAGCAGGGGCTCCACGGCTCGCGCGAGTACGTGCTGAAGCATTTCGGCGACCCGGCCAGCCCGAAGGGCGTGACGCCCGCGTACGAGAAGCTGTCCGCCTATTTCAATCAGGATTACGGACCCGGTCAGTACCGCGGTATTTACCTGCAAGGCAACGACAATGCTCACGCGATGATGCTGGCGTGGACGGTCCCATTCCGCGACCTCGGCATGACCACCGTGTCACCGCGCGGCGTGGGCAGCACCGATCACATTTCATTCGACCGTGTCGGCCTGCCGGGCTTCCAGTTCATCCAGGATCGGGTTGGTGGCACGGGTGGGCACACGAATCTGGACTTTCTCGAGACACTTCCACCGGAAGACTTGATGAAGAACGCCGTCATCATGGCGTCCTTTGCGTATCATGCGGCGATGAGCGAGGACCGCGTGCCCAGAAAACCCGTGAAGTGACCGAACCTGCCGGCGTGCAATCATCATCCGAGCTAGAATCCCCCGTGCTTGAACCACGATCAAAGCTGCAGATCATCGAGCGCCGGGTCGATGACGTCACCATCCTCGAGCTGGTGGGTGAGATGACGCTCGACGATGGGGATCTGGTGTTCAGGCGGAAGATTCACGAACTATTGGAAGAGGGCCGGCTCAAGATCCTGCTCGACTTGGGCGGCGTCACGAAGATCGACAGCGCCGGCGTCGGCATGCTCGTGGCGAAGCTCAATACCGCGCATGAGAAGCACGGCGACATCAAGCTGCTGCACCTGACCTCGCGCAGCTCCCGCGTCTTCGGCATGATGAAGATCCTGACGGCCTTCGAGACGCTCGAGGACGAAGCCCAGGCGATTCAGAGCTTCGGGTACAAATAGATCGGCGCCCCTGAAGGGACGCCCTACGTAATGTCGCGAACAACCGTCTGCACGTAGGGCGTCCCTTCAGGGACCCCGTGCGTACCGTTGCGACATCCATCGTTACGTAGGGCGTCCCTTCAGGGGCGCCAATTGTCTCAGCGCGTCTCGCGTGTGACGTTGCTGATCTGCAGATCGAACCCGTTCGGCGTCGTCGTGTGGTAGCTCTGGTACTTCGCCGTGCGCATCGCTTCGAGCGTGTTGGGCCCCCCGCCCATGTCCACTCGTGCGTTGAGGCCGCGCTTGTCGAGCTCAGCTTTAACAGCATCGGGATCGAACCCGGCGATGCCGAATGAGATGTGCCCAATTGCGGCGCGTCGCGCGGCCGGTGCCGGCGTGACCGCCGGTGTCGCGCCCGCTGCCGCACCACGCCCGCCGCCTCCACCGCGGATGATGATGCCGCCGATGTCGCCGATCTGGCACTCGCTCTGGCTGCCTTCATCGGCGCCCGGTGTCCAGCCCAGGAGCGCATGGTAGAACGCGATCTGCTCCTTGTAGTTCGACGTTTCGAATGAAATGTGATCGAGCCAGACTGTCTTCCAATTGGTGGCCGCGAACGGAGCCGGGTCAGACACCTTGCCGTTGGCGGCGTCGCGCCGACGAGTCCGTGTGCTCCCGTTGCTGATCTGAAGATTGAATCCGTCGGCATCCTTGATGCGGAAGCTCTGGAAGTCTTTACCGTCGTTGTCAGCCACCGGATCCAAACCGCGCTTGCGCAATTCGGCTTCGACCTTCTTCGCATCCCAGGGTTCGATGCCCCAGCAGTACGAATCGAACGCGGCCGTGCGCGGCGTGCGCCCGCCGCGCCCGCCGGCGGCGGCCGGGGTTGTCGCCGGCGCCGGCGCTGGCGCCTGGTAACCACCACGAATGACGAGGCCTCCCCAGTCGCCGATGTCGAGCACCGCCTGCTTGCCGTCGTAGCTCCGGATCTTCCAGTTCATGAGGGCTGCGTAATACGCCGCTTCCTTCTCGACGTCCGCCACCTGCACCGAAAAGTGATCGAGCAGCACGGTCTTCCATCCAGTGGACGCAAATGGCGGTTTCGCCGGCGTCGTCTCGCATCCCGGTGTGCCGGCGCGCGCGCCGCCGCACTGGCCCTGACCGAAGACGGAAAGTGGTCGAGCGGCCACGGCGAACCCTAACGCGGCCAACAACTGCCGCCGGCTGATTCGGCCCAGGTCGTAGTCCTGAAAGAGAGTTGTTGGAACGTCACCCATCGGTGCTCCTCAGTTTGAAAACGCGGCGATCCCCGTCTGCGCGCGACCAAGAATCAGCGCGTGGACGTCGTGCGTGCCTTCGTACGTATTGACCACTTCCAGGTTGACCATGTGCCGGATCACGCCGAACTCGTCCGTGATGCCGTTGCCGCCCATCATGTCGCGCGCGACGCGTGCGATGTCGAGCGCCTTGCCGCACGAATTGCGCTTGAGCATGGACGTAATCTCGGGCGACGCAATCCCCTCATCCTTCATGCGGCCCAATCGCAGGACCGCTTGCAGGCCGAGCGCGATTTCGGTCTGCATGTCCGCAAGCTTCTTCTGGATGAGTTGATTCGCCGCCAAAGGCCGGCCGAACTGTTTACGCTCCAGGACGTACGTGCGTGCGCGGAGCCAGCAGTCCTCAGCCGCGCCAAGCGCGCCCCAGGAAATGCCGTACCGCGCGCTGTTCAAACACGTGAACGGCCCTTTCAGCCCTCGCACTTCCGGGAACGCATTCTCCTCAGGACAGAACACGTCGTCCATCACGATTTCACCCGTGAGGCTCGTGCGCAATCCCACCTTGCCGTGAATCGGCGGCGCGCTCAATCCCTTCCAGCCCTTCTCGAGAATGAACCCCCGAATTTCATCCCCATCATCTTTCGCCCACACGATGAAGACGTCGGCCAGTGGACTGCTGGTGATCCAGGACTTGGTGCCCGTGAGCGAGAAGCCGCCGTCAACTTTCCGGGCCCGTGTGGTCATGCCGCCGGGGTCGGAGCCGTGATTGGGTTCGGTGAGGCCGAAGCAACCGATCCACTCACCCGTGGCCAGCTTCGGAAGATACTTCTGCTTCTGCGCTTCGGTGCCGAATTCGTTGATCGGCACCATCACCAGGGAACCCTGCACGCTCATCATCGAACGGAAGCCGGAGTCCACGCGCTCCACTTCGCGCGCCACGAGGCCGTAGCTCACGTAGCTGAGCCCGGCCCCGCCATAGGCTTCCGGGATCACGAGGCCGAGCATGTCGAGCTCGCCCATTTCGCGAAAGATGGCGACGTCGGTGTGTTCCTTGCGGAACGCCTCGAGCACGCGCGGCGCCAGTTTGTCCTGGCAATAGGCGCGCGCCGTCTCGCGCACCATTTGTTCCTCGTGTGTCAGTTGCTGTTCCAGGAGGAGAGGATCGTTCCAAGAGAAGGGTGTTCGGGACTTGTCGGCCATGTTCAACCGAGGCTGATCATGACACGGAACGTGCCTATTGCCTCATTGCCCATTTGCCTCAATGCCCCATTTCCAAGACGGCTATAATCGCCGGGCTACCTTGCCCCTCGCCATCGGATCAAGACTCGGCCACTACGAGATCGTGTCGCCCCTGGGTGCCGGAGGCATGGGAGAGGTGTATCGCGCGCGCGACACGAAGCTCGATCGAGACGTAGCGCTGAAGATCCTGCCCGAGTCGTTCGCGACGGATCCGGATCGGCTGATGCGCTTCACGCGCGAGGCGAAGACGCTTGCGTCGCTCAATCACCCCAACATCGCGGCGATCTATGGGATCGAAGATCGCGCGCTGGTCATGGAACTGGTCGAGGGCCAGGACCTGTCGGCGACGATTCCATCGGGAGCGGGATTGCCCCTGACCGATGCGCTCGCCATCGCGAAACAGATCGCCGACGCGCTCGAGGCCGCACATGAGGCGGGCATCATCCATCGCGATCTGAAGCCCGCGAACATCAAGGTGCGCGCGGACGGTACGGTGAAGGTGCTGGACTTCGGGTTGGCAAAGGCGATGGATCCAGGCGTCGCCGAAGGGACGCCCTACGTTCCGTCATCGGCCGCAACCATGACATCCCCCGCCATGACCGCGATGGGACTGATCCTGGGGACCGCGGCGTACATGTCGCCGGAACAGGCACGCGGCAAGCCGGTGGACAAACGCGCGGACATCTGGTCGTTTGGCGTCGTGCTCCACGAAATGCTCACCGGCAGCCTGCTGTTTCAGGGCGAGACGGTCAGCGACGTGCTGGCCGCGGTGCTTCGCGCTGATATCGATCTCGCGCAACTGCCGGCCGCGGTGCCGCCGGGAATTCGGCACCTGCTGTCGCGATGCCTCGAAAAAGACCCACGTCGCCGCCTGCGTGACATCGGCGAAGCTCGCATCTGGCTCGACCTTCCCATTGCGGTGACGGGCGCGGGCGGGCACACGCCGGGAATTGCGCAAGAAGCCGCTCGCGCGTCAGCGCCGGGTCGAATGACACGCGTATGGCCGGTGCTCGCCATCGCAAGCACTGTCGCCGCGGTGGGTCTTGCCGCATGGAGTGTTCGCGCCGCACCGGCGCAGTTGCCCATCATCCGTGCGTCGATACAGTTGCCGCCGGGCACCGAGTACGCCATCGAGGCCTCGAATCCGCCCAACGTCGCGGTTTCTCCGGACGGCACCACGATTGCCTTCGCCGCGACCGAGCTTGGCGCGGCACCAACCGAGACCACGCTGTATCTCAGGAGACTTCAGGATGTGGCGGCTACGCCGGTGCCTGACAGTGCCGGCGCGCGCGTTCCGTTTTTTTCGTATGACGGCCGGTCGGTCGGGTTTATCGCCAAGGGCACTCTCAAGAGAGCCTCGCTCACCGGCGGCGCGCCCAGCGTCATCGCGACCGGCATCGCCAACGTGTGGGGCACCGCCTGGCTGCCTGACAACACGATTGTGTTCGCAAATCCACTGCCGACAGGCGAGATGTTGTTTTCCGTTTCCGACACAGGCGGCAAGCCCGAACTGCTCAGCCGCGTCGAGCGCCTCGACCGCGACAACAGTTTTCCTCGCGCGCTCGATGCTGAACACCTGCTGGTGACCATGTGGACCGGTGGACTCTATACGGACGGCAACATCTTCAAGTACTCGCGCAAGACCAGGGCCGTGACCACGCAGTTGGTGGAAGGCGGCAGCCAGGGACACCTCGTCGGCGGCACGCACCTGGTATACGCCCGAGGCGCGGAACTGCTGGCGCAGCCATACCCCGGAGGCACTGGCCAGTCGGGCGCTGTGAAGATGCTGGATGGTGTGTTGACCGACTCCGCGTATGCCACGTCGCAATTCGATGTATCGAGCGCAGGCGCCCTGGTGTACGCGCCCGCGCCGCTTACGGCGTCGGCAGCTGCGATCGTGTGGGTGTCCACCGATGGAGCGACCGACGTTGTATTCGAGGATTCGCGCATTGAAACGCCGCGTGCTTCCGCTGACGGCCGGCACATCGTCTTCGTCAGCACGGATGCGAAACGCGAAAAAGAACTATGGACGTTCGACCTGACGGCGGGACGCCGCTCCCCGCTGACCAGCACCGGTGGCGAAGAATACGCTCCGACGATTTCCACGGATGGGTCGCAGGTGTTCTTTTCGGCCTGGCGAGACAAACCGGGGTTGTACCTCACGTCTGTGCGCGGAGTCCTGGAGTCGCTGGTTGCAATACCGCAGAACCGCGCGGTTCGGAGCTGGTCGCTGTCGGCCGGCAACCGGTGGCTGGCGGTCACCGACGATGTGCCCGGCGGTGCTGTGAACCGCAGCGGCGCCGATATCGGCGTCATCGACCTCACGTCGAAAACGCTGGAACCCCAATGGCTCACGGCCACACCTTTTCGTGAGGATCACCCCGCGTTTTCTCCAGACGTCACCCTGCTTGCGTACACATCAACTCAACTGGGTGAGCCTGACATCTGGGTCATGCCGTTTCCGGCTGACCCGGCGCGGCCTGCCATGCCTGTGTCGAGGGTGGGGGGAAGCAACCCGTTCTGGTCATCAAATGGCCAGACGTTGTACTACCTGAACGGCCCTTCGGTGATGGCCTCCAGCGTCACGCGCGGTCCGTCAGTGATGTTTTCCGAGCCGCGCATCGTCTTCACACAGTCGAACCTGGCCGTCATCGGGGTCGCGCCAGACGGACGGTTTCTGGCCGTCCGCCGTACGCACGAACCCGTGACACGGCTCGAGATGGTGTTGAACTGGGTCCGGGAGTTGAAGGACAAAGTCAGGTGACCCTTCGCCGGCACACCATTCCTCTGCTCAGGGACCGCCATTCGCATCCGCTGCTGTACGCCGCGTTGATGGACGCGGTGGATTTGAATCGGCCTGGGGAATCCCGCGAATCCGCGATCGAACGCATTACCGCGGCCGCTGCCCGCGGCGGGACGGGCTGGACGATCGCCACCGGCTGGAACAGCGGCCGTTTCCCGCTCGAGAAATCCGACTTCGACGGCCTGCCTCCAATCGTCGTCCTCAGTCTGTCGATCCACGGGCTCATCGTGAATGACAACGGCCGGTTGCTTCTGCGAGAGCACGACGCGACGGTGGCCGAACATCTTGATGACCAGGACTGGATTGAGCGGAATCTTCGAAGAGTGCTCAATCTGTTTGCCCGGGCCGGTGCCTCAACGGAACGGTTGAGAACCTTCTTCCGCCGGCTGCGCGAGCTTGGCGTGCACAGCGCAGAGGAAATGCTGCTTGTCGGCGAGGAAGAGATTCACTTATTTGACGCGGCGGGTCTGGAGAGCCGCACGCAATTCTGGGCAGCGCCCGAGACCTACGAATCGGCGTCACTCGCGCATCGCGAACGCATTCGAGGCATCAAGCTGTTCACGGACGGGGCCATCGGCGTCACGACCGCAGCGTTGAACCACAAGTACAGGACGGCGGATCACCACGGAATGCTGTTGTATGGCGACGAGGAGCTGGAGTCGCTAATCGCGCGCTACTCGCCTGAGAAACCGATGGCCATCCACGCCATTGGCGACGCCGCCATCGATCAGGTCGTGTCCGCCGTTGAAAGGGTACGGCGACAAGTCCCGTCGAGTCACGTGATTCGCATCGAGCACGCGCAATTCATCTCCGAGTCCACGGCCAGTCGCGCCAAGACGCTGGGTCTGCATCTCTCCATGCAGCCGAACTTCTCAGAGGATTCCGTCACCTACGCCGATCGGCTCCCGATTGGCTATCCGGCCAACAACAATCCATTCCGCATGCTCATCGATCGAGCTGGCTTCGCGCCCGGCGTTGATCTCTACTTCGGTTCAGACGGCATGCCGCATGGCGTGGAAGAGGCCTTGCGACAGTCACTCTTCCCCGACGGCGGATACGAAGGCCAGGTGCTCACGCTCGACGAATTCATCGCCGGCTACTGCCTTCCTGACTTGACTGAAGGCTCGATCGATCTGGAAATTGACTCACAAGCACGTCGCTTTCGCGCCACAGTCTCGCCGCGAGCGTCAGATCCTGGGCCGCCGGCGACGGATCGACGGCATCAAAGCGATTGAAGTACCTGCCAGAGACATTCGTGAACTCCGGCTGCGATGCCAATGCGACGATCGGCGCGGCGCCCTCAGCGACCGGCATGAAACCGCGGCTGAGCCAGAACCTGATGAGCGGCTTCGACCACCACGGCGCACGCGACCAGATGTTCGTGGCCACTCTTCCGGGAGTCAGGCTGTTCGACGTCACACCAGAGTCCGCCACTCGCCTCGCCAGCTCCGAGGCGAACAGGACGTTCGCGAGTTTCGATCGCGCATAAGCACGGATGATTTGATAGCCGCGGGCAAGACCCAGATCATCGAAGTCCAGCGTGCCGCCGTAGTGCGCGCCGGATGCGACAGTCACGATGCGGGCGGGTGCGCTGGCGATGAGACGAGGCAGTAGCCGTTGCGTCAGCAGGAACGGCGCCAGATGGTTCACCGCAAACGTGGCTTCGACCCCATCAACGGTCATCGTGCGCCGCGCGAAGACACTCCCCGCATTGTTGATGAGCACGTGCAACTCCGGCACATCCCTCAACACATCGTCTGCAAGCTGGTTCACGCTCTTGAGCGACGCGAAGTCGCACAGGTAAGACGCCGCGTTCACGCCGGATCGGGCTTTCACCAGCGCAAGGGCCTTTTCGATGCGACCCGCGTCACGGCCAACGATGATGACGTTGGCGCCCATGCCGGCCAGGACCACGGCTGATTCCAGGCCGATGCCATTGGTGGCGCCGGTGATGAGAACGGTCTTGCCTTCGATCATGACGGCTCAATAATGAGGCAATTGGGCAATGGGGCAATGGGGCAATGGAATGGGGCAATGGGGCCAATGCAGCGAACCGGAAGGCAATCTACCACGTATAGTAGATTGCCTACCATGGCCCCTATCGCGAAGAAGCCCGGCATCATTCAGGGCACCCTGGACCTCCTGATCCTGCGCACCCTGGTCTTCGGCCCGCTCCATGGTCATGGGATCGTCAAACATATCAAGTCCGTGTCGGGCGAGGTGCTCACGGTTGAGCATGGTTCGCTGTATCCGGCTCTGCAGCGGCTCGAAAAACTCGGCTGCATCACCTCGGGGTGGGAAGTCAGGGACACCGGCCGCGAGATGAAGCTGTACCGGCTGACCCCGAAGGGCCGGACTCAGTTGAAGGCTGAAGAGTCCAAGTGGGCGCAACTCACGGAGGCCATGACGCGATTGCTGCGGCCCGGCCAGGTGAGGTCCTGATGGGCACGCGCGATTCGCGTCGAGACGATGACCTCCAGCGCGAGATACGGCTGCATCTGGAACTCGAAGCCGAAGAACGAAAGGCCGAAGGCCTTTCCAAAGAAGACGCGCGCCGCGCCGCGGCCATAGCCTTCGGCAATGTCGGGAAGGTTCGTGAGGATGCACGCACGGTCTGGTTCCCGCTGTGGTTGCAACAGGCGGGGCAGGACCTGCGATACGCCCTGCGAGTGGCGCGCCGGACTCCGGCGTTCACCCTCGGCGCGATCCTGATCCTTGCCATTGGGGTGAGTGCCAGCACCACCATCTTCGGCGCCCTCAAGGCCGTCGTCCTGGCGCCGATGCCGTTCGCACAGCCCGAACAACTGGTGCGCCTCGCACAGACGAATCAACAACGTGGGGTGAAGGCATTCAACGCATCACTGCCGCTCTACCGCGATTGGCAGGCAAGAAGCGGAAGCTTCAGCGCAGTCGCCGCCGAACGCGGCGGAGCCGTCACCGTGCAGGGGCTGGGTGATCCCAGGCATCTGGACGCCAGGTGGATCACGCACAACATGTTTTCGCTGCTGGGGCTCACGCCCGTGCTCGGCCGCACGTTCCAGCAGGAAGACGACGTGCCTGGCGCCGGCCGGGTGGTGATGCTGTCGCATGGATTCTGGCGCAGCGCCTTTGGCGCAGATCCGGGCGTGCTGAATCGCGCCCTCACCATCGACGGCCGTGCCTGCACGATCATCGGTGTCGCTCCGCCCGATGCGCTGAACACGACCGATCATGTTTTGTTGCCCGTCGTGCCTGTCACAGAGGACCGCCGTGGATCCTCGGACCTGGACGTGTATGCCCGCCTGAAGCCCAATGTCACGATCGACCAGGCCTCCAGCGAGATGACCGCCATTGCGGCGCAACTGGGGCGCGAGCATCCGGAGAACCACGGTGGCTGGGGTGTCAGCGTGGTGCCGCTTGCAGAATCGGTGGTCGGGCCCGCAACGCCGCGACTGTTGTATCTGCTCCTCGTGGCCGTCGGTGTGCTCCTCCTGATTACCTGTGCGAATCTCTCGAGCCTGTTCCTGGTCCGAGCCTCGGCGCGTACTTCCGAAATTGCCATTCGTGCCGCAATCGGTGGAGGGCGTGGCCGCATTCTTCGCCAGTTGCTGACCGAGAGCCTTCTGCTTGCCGGCGCCGGCGGCGCATTGGGTGTGGTTCTGTCACTGAGCGGGATGCGGCTCTGGCGCAACCTCATGGCTGGCGATGTGCCGCGCGCAGGCGAAGTCACCGTGGACATCTGGGTGCTCGCGTTTGCATGCGCGGTGTCGGTGGCCGCGGGTGTGCTTGCCGGTCTTGCGCCCGCCCGGCAGATGGCCAGACTTGATGTGATTCAGGGCCTGCGCGACGGCTCTCGATCTGTGGCGGCAGGCACGAACCGGACACGCAACGCCATGGTGATTGGCCAGCTCGCGCTCTCCGTCATCCTGCTTGCCGCCGCCGGCGTGACCGTACAGACACTCGATCACCTGAGCCATGTTGATCCCGGCTTCACTGCTTCACTGGTCCTGACCGCGCGCATCGCGCCGCGAGATCGGCCAGAGAAGTTCTTCGCAGATTTGCTGGCACGTGTCCGCGCCATTCCCGACGTGGCGATGGCCGCCGCCGCCAGTCACGCCCCGATGGCGCCAGGCAACCTCAGCCTCCATGTGTTCCCCGTGGGTGAAGCGCGAATTGCCGCCACCGAATCGGTCCAGGCAGACTGGCGCATCGTGACCGACGGTTACTTCGGCGCGATGGAAACGCCGCTGCTTGCGGGCCGCGATTTTTCAGCGAGAGACGACGGCAATGCGCCGAAGGTGATCATCGTCAATCAGACTCTGGCACGGCTCGTGTGGGGCGAGCGCGAGCCAGTTGGCCGTCAGCTGGATCTGGGCGGCGGGGGCGGCACGCCCGCCACAGTTGTGGGCCTCGTGCGCGATATGCGCCACCACAATCCGGCAGTGGCGCCAGCGCCCACGTACTATGTGCCGGCGGCGGCAGGCGTCTGGGGCACGATGGCACTCGTGATTCGCACGGACACCGACGCCGCCTCACTCATGCCGCGCATTCGCGCGCAGGTGGCCGCTCTCGATCCCGCGCTGCCGGTCTACGACATCAACACGATCGAGACACTGATGCGCCGGAAACTGGCGCCGCAGCGGCTGGTGGCAGGCGTCCTGACCGGATTTGGTGTGCTCGCGCTGCTGCTGGCGGTGCTGGGCATCTACGGCGTCATGGCCTACGCCACGCGCCAGCGCGCGCGTGAGTCCGCGATCAGGCTCGCGCTTGGCGCCACGCGGAGGAACGTGATCTGGTCGCTGGTGCGTGAAGGCGGCTGGCTGGTTGCGGTGGGAGCAATTATCGGACTGGCCGGCGCGATTCCCGCGCTGCAACTGATCGATAGTCTGTTCACCGATGTGAGTCCCGGCGATCCACTGACCCTGGCCGTTGCGGTCGGCGTGCTGGCGGTCGCCGCGCTGCTGGCCTGCTACGTGCCGGCGCACAGGACCGCGCGCATCAACCCGATTCAGACGCTGAGGGGTGACTAGGCGCGCGTGGAAAATGGGGCAATGGGGCAATGAGGCAATGGGCCAATGGAATGGGGCAATGCAACGAATGAGGCAATTTCAATTGCGGCATTGTCACTGCCCCATTTGTTGCATTGCCCCATTCCATTGGCCCATTGCCTCATTGCCCAATTGCCTAATTCCTCCCGGATGCGCATAATCCGCGCATGCGCAGACCCCTCTTTGTTCTCGCTCTGATCACCGCATGCCTCGTGCCGGCGACAGCGTCGGCCACGTGGTCGATTATCGCCGTTGACCTCTCCAACAAGCGCCTGGTCATTGCCTCGGCCACCTGCGTCAACAATGACGACAAGTTCCTGATGGGCGTGCAGGCCGTGGTGGTGCCGGGAATGGGAGTGGCGGCTTGCCAGGCCGGCGTGGACGGCACGCACCAGAATCAGATGCTGGTGTTTCGTGAATTGCAGAAGGGCACCGACCCGAAACAGATCATCGAGATGCTGAGTGCCGATCCGGCCTATCAATCGCGCCAGTTCGGCATCCTCGATTTTCAGGGACGGATGGCGGGACATTCAGGTCTCACCAATGGCTACGTCTCACAGGACATTCAAGGTCAGGTGCCAGGCACGCAGATTTACTACTCGATTCAAGGCAACATCCTGCGGCCCGGCCAGGTGGTGCCCAATGCCGTGGCGGCGTTCCTGGCCACAAAAGGCGCGCTGACCGATCGCGTCATGGCGGCGATGGAAGCCGCCGATGGATCGGGCGGCGACAGCCGGTGCGTCTGCCCGCCGTGGCCCACCGACGGATCGAAGCCCGCGTTTGCGTGCGACGGCAAGACCGCGCACGTGGCGTACATCCTGATGTCGGATCCGAAAGACACCAATGGTGATTCGCACAACAACGGCAAGTACTCGATGTACATCACCGTGGCGCAGCCCGGTGAGAATCGCGGCCCGGGCGTAATTGTGGCAGGGGAGAACCTGAACCCGGTCAAGACGCTGCGCGCGCGCTATGACGCGTGGCGCAAGACTCAACCGGCGACGTTCAAGTAGAGAAGGCTGATGCGAACCCTCCGAATCACGCTCGCGCTGATGCTGGTGTTTGCGGCCGTGGCACTGGTGCCGGCCCAGACACCGCCCCCGGCCACCACAACCGTTCAGACGCCGCCTCCCCCAGGCACGCCTGTGCAGACGCCCGCTCCGGGACGCGGAGGCGGAGGTGGGCGCGGCCGCGGTGGCACGGTCATCATGACGCTCACCGCGCCCTGGGCGGCGGGCGCCGAGATTCCCGTCAAGTACACACAAGCCGGCGGCGAATTGTCGCCCGCATTGAACTGGGACAATCCGCCGGAAACGGTCGTCAGCTTCGCGCTGATTGTTCACGACGTATCCGCCCCGGTGAATCCGGGAACCGACGACATGTTGCACTGGATGGTGTGGAACATTCCCGCGGCATCGCGCGGGCTGCCCGAGGGCGTGCCCCGCGGATCGCAACTGACCGATGGCACACGTCAGATCAGCGCGACGGGACCGAACTATCGCGGCCCCGGCGCCGCGGCATCGGGACCGCCGCATGTCTACGTGTTCGAGTTGTATGCGCTGGATGCGACGATCGATGTCCCCGCCCTGGGGCCGACCGGCGCCAGCGTGCCGCAGACGCGCGCCGCAGTCATGGCGGCCATGGCCACCCACGTGCGCGGCAAAGCCGTCACCGCGGGCGTCTTCAAGCGCCGCTGAGTGGCGCCCCTCAAGGGACGCCCTACGTCCGGCGGCGTGGCGCCCCTCAAGGGACGCCAGTACGAGCAGCTTGCGTAGGGCGTCCCTTTAGGGGCGCCAAATCGATCGACGCCAATTACAGGATGCGTTCTTGACACGCCTCGCTGGCACCTGTATACCCTCTGTCTCCCTTTCGCGGATGGGCATTTTTACAAGGAGACATGCATGAGAAAACTGAAGATTGGACTGGTCGCGGCGGCGGCATTCTTGATCGCGGGCATCACGGCCCCGGCCCCGGCAAGCGCGCAGGGACCCGGCGGCAAAGTGGTGATCTGCCACACGCCTGGCCACCGCAATGATTCGCTGCAGCTCCGCGGCCAGTGTGGCGGAGGCCCTCAGGCTCCGACGAATAACAAGGTCATCGAGATCGAAGTCTCGACCAACGCCTGTTGGGCGCACCTGGGCGGGCCCTGCCAGCTCGGGACGTAGCGTCGGCGGTTTCCACAGAGGGGGACGGGTCTCGATCTGTGGAAAACTTTCCGGACATTGATGACTGAGTCCGGAAGTTTCCCACAGTTCGAGGCCCGTCCCCTTTGCTACTTCACCAGAAACAATTTGTCCTGGCGCCTGAGCGCCCAGCGCACTTTGCCGTCGGCGCCGATGATCATGTCTTCCTCCTGCGCCATGCGCACCGGCTGGCCGCCCCACTCCGGCACGGGCGTCGTCGCCTGAAGTTCGATCGAAAACCACATCGACGGAATCACCCTGGCGTCGCCGCGGCCGGGCACGCCGTTCTGGTAATCCCACAAACCAATCAGCGGTCCCGCGCCGTGTCCGTTCACGCCAATCGGGTGTGAATACATCGTGCCGTCAATGCCTTTGGCCTTCATGCCTTCCAGCACCGACAGTAGAATCTCGTTGCCCGTACGGCCGGGACGAATTTCAGCCATCGCGATGTCCTGCATGGCGTTCGCATTCGCCAGCGCCTTCTTCAGACCGGCGGGCGCATCGGTCTCGCCGGGTTTCAGCACGTATGCGTTGTGTTGCGTGTCGGTGTTGAGCCGCGCGACCGTGATGCCGACATCGCAGTGCAACACGTCGCCGCGCTGGATGATCGGATCCGCGCCAAGCTGTTCGTCGGTCGCGCCCTGTCGCTGGACCTCAATGCTTGGCTGGAACCACGTGGCCATGCCTTGATCGTTCACGCGTTGCCGCCACCACCACACCAGGTCGCTCGCCCGGGTCTGGCCCGGCACGATCACCTTTTCGGAAAACATCGTCTGCGTCATCTGCCACACGTGCGCCGTCATCTTCTCGAAGAACGCTTCTTCATCCGGCAGTCGTGAGGCGATGAGTTCGAGCGGCAGACCCTCCGCGTCCTTGAACTTCGCCGACCACGTGGTGCCGAGCGCGGCGGTCATGCCTTGCAGCTCGCCGCTTGTCAGGCCGTCGGTAAAGGCAAACACGGTCGAACGATTGATGCCGATGACCGACGGCTTGCGCTCCTCGATCACTTGCTTGAGCGCCTGCCACTGTTCGTCACCCCAGAGTTCGGCCTGGCGGCCGCCCACCGCGGCCCGGACGGGCGCCGTGGACCTGCGCGCTTCGAACACGCCGCCCTGGGACGTTCCGCCCAACGCGATGCGATCGACGCAGGTCGCCGTTACCGGCGTCTTCGCGGCCGCGCACCTGTCGAAGAACACATATATCGTGCGGCGGCGCGCGGCGAAGGTTTCGGGCGCAACCAGCGAGGAGAAGACGGGATCCTCGTTGTATTCGCGCATCGGCACCACCCACAGGTCGATGCCGTGTTTTCGCATCAATGCGGGCAGAAACGTGTCGAGACGCTGTTTCAGCCATGACTGTTGCATGACCGCCTGTTCCCGCAGCGTGCCAAACGGGCGTTCGGTAGTGGGCACCGCGTTGGGCGCGAGCCGTTCTTGAAAATCAGACGCAGCGATTACAGAAACGCTGAAGGCCAGCGCCGCGAAGGCTACCCGAAAAGTGCTAGATGACACATGTTCCTCCCTGAAATAGGTGCACCATGATAAAACAGGCACCACGCGAATGACTGGCGCGCATTCTCTCGAACGGATGGCCGACAACGCCCGCACGATTCAGGGTGTCTGGTCGGGCGATCTGAAGGCCGGCGACTGGGTCATCGTCCGCACGAAGAACTCCGTCTACTCGCTGGCCTCTCTTGGTGATGGCCGCTTTCAGGTATCGGGCGGATGGTTCCATTCACACGGCGGCCATGCGCGGCTCGTGCGTATTCTCGGCTGCACGTGGGGGGGCCGCGCGATCCTCACCGAAATGATCGCGGCGCCCGGCATGTTCATCGAGTTCGACAATGGCGTGCAGACTACGCGCGTGCAACATGTGCGCGTGCTGCGCAGTTCCGGCACCACGCACTAGTTCCCGCGAACGTGCCGGACTTGAGCCGGCTCCGCCAACCCAGCTCGAAGCATGCCGGGGACCCTCTTCCCGGTGTAAACTGCGGGCCGTGCTGAAGATTTCAAACCTCGCGCTGATTGCTGCCGTGGGACTGGGCGCCTGCAACCCTTCGCCTGACCCGGTGGCCGCCCAGCCGGCCACCGCCGGCGCGGCCCAAGGTGGGCCACCGGCCATTGTTCAGCCCGGCGCGCCCGGCCAGGCCTCGACGGTCGTTTCGAGCGTCCCCAGGTTTTCTGACAACAACTTCACGGACGGCGATGTGAAATTCATGCAGGGCATGATCCATCACCACAGTCAGGCGCTGGTGATGGTGGCGATGATCGGCACGCACACGAAGACTCCAGAGCTGGTGGCGATGGGCCAGAAGATCCACCTCTCACAGAGCGGCGAGATTCAGGCGATGAAGGAATGGCTCACCGGCCGGAAACAGGAAGTGCCGATGATGATGCCCGATGGAACGGTGATGGACCACGGTGACATGGCTCCGATGCCCGGAATGCTCACGCCCGCGCAGATGAAGGCGCTCGACGCCGCGCGCGGCGCCACGTTCGACGAGCTGTTTCTCACCGGCATGATTCAGCATCACAAGGGCGCGCTGAAAATGGTGGCCGATCTGCGCGAAGCCGGGGGAGGGAAGGAGCCGAACATCGGCGGCTTCCTGAACGACGTCGACAACGATCAGCGGATGGAGATTGTTCGCATGTACGGACTCTTAGGGAGGCCAGTGGAATGGAAATGAACTCGCGTACTCACGTTAGCCGCGTCATTGTTGGCGGCGCTCTTTTTCTGGCAGTGACCACGGTCTTCGCTCAGAATCCTCCGGTCGCGCCGCCTGCCGGCACCGCACCGCAGCAGCAGGGGCGCGGCGCCACCCCAACTGTCGGACAAATCCCGATTCCGCAGCCGTGCACGCCCGAGCAGATTGCAGCGGCCCAGGCGCCGGCCGACCCAGCCGCTGGCCGCGGTGGTCGTGGCGGTCGCGGCGGCGGCCCGGCCTGCCACATGCCCGATCCGCGCGAAGGCCTGAAGGCCGGCAAGTACGACGCCGGCGAGGCCGCGTTCAACATGAAGCTGGTCACCACGATGCGTCAGCCCGAGGGCATGTTCGATCCGAATGCCACAGGTCGCAGCCTCGATTACGCCAATTCCGATATCGCCTTCGGCATGAACGGAAGGCTGGCGCTCCAAGGCAACTTTCACGGGTTGATCTTCTACAACATTGAGGACCCCGCGAAGACCACGCTGCAGACGATCGTGGCTTGCCCCGGCGGCCAGGGCGATACTTCGATTTACGGCAACCTCGCGTTCATGTCCGTCGAGGGCTATGGACGGATCGACTGTGGAGCGGAGGCCTCGCCGGCCGCGGCAGCGGCCGCGGCTCGCGGACGCGGAGCCGCGACGCCTCCCGCAGCGGGAGCGCCCGCTCCGACGGCTCCGGCCGCCGGACGCGGCGCGGCGCCTGCCGATCCGATGCGGATGTACGGCGTGCGGATTTTCGACATCTCGGATCCCCGGAAGCCGAAGCAGGTCGCGGCCGTGCAGACCTGCCGCGGCTCGCACACGCATTCGATCGTCACGGATCCCAACGACAAGCTGAACATCTACATCTACGTCTCCGGTAGCTCGGGTATTCGCTCGGCCGAGGAGAAGGCGGGCTGCGTCGCCGATCCGACTGCGCCGAACACATCGACCTACGGCATCGATGTGATCAAAGTGCCGCTCGCGCACCCGGAACAGGCCGCGGTGGTCAGCCACGCCTACATTTTCGCGGACGCCAACACCGGCCAGCTCGCCAGCCTCCACGGCCGTCGCCAGGGCACGGGCGAACCCAGCCCGAACCCGACGTCCGGGTGCCACGACGTGACCAGCTATCCGTTCCACAATCTGCTGGGCGGCGCCTGCTCCGGCAACGGACTGTTGCTCGACACCAAGAATGTGACGAAACCCAAGCGCCTGGATGACGTGGCCGACCCCGCATTCGCGTTCTGGCACTCCGCGACGTTCAACAACGACGGCACGAAGCTGCTCTTCTCCGACGAATGGGGCGGCGGCACGTCGCCAATGTGCCAGTCGATCCATCCGCCGATGTGGGGAGGCAACGCGATCTTCGACATTCAGGGAACCGGCGACAACCGGCGCATGAAGTTCGGCGGTTACTTCAAACCCGCCGCGTGGCAGACCGCGACCGAGAACTGCGTCGCGCACAACGGCAGCCTTGTCCCCGTTCCCGGGCGCGACATCATGGCTCAGGCCTTCTATCAGGGCGGCGCCACGGTTTTCGATTTCACCAGCTCCGCCAACATCAAGGAAATCGCGTACTTCGATCGCGGTCCGATCGACGCGGACAACCTGGTCATCGGCGGCTACTGGTCGGTCTACTACTACAACGGGTTCCTCTACGGGTCCGAGATTGCGCGCGGCCTCGACATCTTCCAGTTGACGCCCAGTGAATTCCTCTCGCAGAACGAAATCGACGCGGCAAAGCTCGCCACGCGTGAGGGCTGTGGCGCATCTAATGATCTGAACGTGCAGTGCCAGCCGCACTACACCTGGCCGGCCAGCTACGTGGTCGCACGCGCGTATCTTGATCAGCTCGCGCGCGACAAGGCGCTGTCGCAGGAGCGCATCGACGCGCTCAACGCGGCCATGAAGGACGTCGAGGGCGGGACCGGCGCAAGCCGTACGGGCGCAGTTACGCGTCTGAACGGCCTGGCAGCCGCACTGGCGAAGGACGCCGCAGGCGCGATGGGCCTCAACGCCTCACGGATGAAGGCAGCCGCCTCGACGATTCAGAAGCGGAACCTGCAGCCGAAGTAAAAGACTCCCGAGGTCAGTCCGCGCAGCCGGTCGCGATCGACAGCGCGCGGCACACCTCTCGGAGTTTCGCCGGGCCTAGATGGCCGACGCGTGTGGTGAGTCGCGATTGCTCCACGGTCTGAACGTGATCGAGGTTGATGGCCGAGTCGTGCTTCAGACCTTCGTCAGATCCAACGCGCACCTCGCTCGGTGCGCCGTAAATGGTCGATGTAATCGGCGCGACCATCACGGTGTGCAGCAATCCGATCACGTCCTGCCGGCTGATCACCAGCACCGGCCGCCGCTTGTCCGGCGGTTTGAAGGTGTAGTTCCAGATGTCTCCGCGCGCTATTTCCCGGGCCATGCGCCTTCGTCCGCCCATCCGGTCAATTCGCGATCAAGGGTGGCCCGCCCGGTGCCGTAAGCCCGCTGGTACGCCTCGGCGGTGCGCGTGACCCTGCGCCGCTGGAGGTACTCGGCCGCCGCGCGTCGCAAGACCGCCGATCGGCCTGTTTGACGCACCTCCTCGTCTGCGTCGAGGCGCCGTAGCAACGCTTCGTCGAACATGACCTGTATAGGTTTCATGTGGATATTTTATCACTACCAAATCCACATTGCAGGAGACTCTTCGGGGGGCCGGACCTCCAGGTCCGGTGCTCTACGTTTACTTACTCCGCGAGCGTCAGTGAAGGCTGCACCCGCGCGGCTCGTCGCGCGGGCACATAACACCCCACGAACGTCGTCAGCAGGAGCAGGGCGGTGGCCGTGCCGAGTGTGGCCGGATCATAAGGACGCACCGAGTAGATCAGCGACTGCAGGACGCGCACGGCAAGCAGAGAGACGGCCAGCCCGGCCGCCAGACCGATTGCCACCATCGTCGTGCCTTGACGCAGGACGAGCCAGAGAATGCTCGAGCCGCTCGCACCAAGCGCGACCCGGGTGCCGAATTCGCGCATGCGTTGTCGGACGGCGTACGACAGCACGCCGTAGACGCCAATGGTGGCCAGCGTCAGCGCGATGATGCCGAAGACGCCGAGCAGCCACATCAACAGGCGGGTCGAACCTGCCGACTCCTCGGCGATGTCGTCCAGCGACTCTCCGGGCTCGATGCGCGCGTTCGGCTCGATGCCACGGATCGCTCGGCGAACCTCGGCGAACGAAGTGGCGTCGCCGTTGCGGCTCCGAAGGAAGAACGTGGTCGCCGTTCCCTGCCCTTGTTCGAATGGCAGGTACATGTCGGC
This sequence comes from Vicinamibacterales bacterium, assembly GCA_046597705.1. GTDB lineage: Bacteria > Acidobacteriota > Vicinamibacteria > Vicinamibacterales > SCN-69-37 > SYFT01. The sequence continues at coordinate 20,699 of JBKJJZ010000510.1, forward strand.
TCGGGGAGATTCGGTCAGCGCTCCCCGCCGGATGTCGCCCACGACGCCGATGATCTGCGCATCGCCATCGTTCACTTTCACGCGATGACCCACGGCCTGCTCACCCGCGTCGAAGAACTTCTGCGCGACGCTCTCGCTGATGACGACCACGGGCGGGCCCGTCGCATCCTGCGGTGTGAACACCCGGCCGGCTTTGACGGGAATGTGCAGCGCGGCAAAGTACCCTCCAGACGCCACCTGCCATCCGATGTCCGGTGCACGTTGCCCGGCAGCCAGCGGCCTGTCCGTACGGACGAACGGCACGGTCCAGTTGTTGCCCGTCAGCGGCACGACTGCCGCGGTGCCTACGGAATCGACGCCGGCGATTGCGCCCAGGGCCGGCATGAGCCGGTCATAGAACGCCTTACGTGCCGGCGCCTGGCTGTAGCGGCCAGCCGGCAGCGACATGCCGACCACCGTCACACCGCGTCGATCGAATCCGGCGTCCACCCCGAGCAGTGCCGCGAACGACCGCAGGATCAAACCGGCGCCGACGAGCAGAATCACCGCGAGCGCCACTTCGACGACGACCATTGTGGAGGCCGTGCGCCTGGCGGCCCTCGACATCGATTGCCGCGTGCGCGACGTCAGCGCGCGGGCAGCGCCCTGGCCGTCGGAGTAACTGGCCGCGAAGAGGCTGAAGCCGACGGCGGCGACAAACGACACGAGCAACGCAAAGCCAAGCACTGTGAGGTTCACGCCGACATCGGCGAGCGCAGGCACGGACACTGACTCGGGCACGAGCGTGACCAGCGCCGATGTGCACGAGCGTGACCAGCGCCGATGTGCCCCAGTGCGCGAAGAGCAATCCCACGATGCCGGACGTGACGGCCAGCAGCAGGTTCTCTGCCAGCAACTGGCCGAACAGCCGCGATCGCTCTGCGCCCAGCGCCACACGCAACGCCAGTTCGCCGCGTCTTGCCGTCGCGCGCACCAGCAGCAGGTTGCCGACGTTCACGAACGCGATCAGCAGCACGACTGATACCGCGCTCATGAGCAACAGGAGCGGTTGCCGTGCATCGCCCACGAGCGCGTCCCGCACGGAGACGCCGAAGTATTCGGTGCCTTCGTTCGTCGCCGGGAACTCCACCGACAGTTGCGACGACAGCGCCTTCAGTTCGCTCACGGCGCCTTCCAGCGTTACGTTCGGTTTCAGCCGCGCCGCCCCGAGGATCCACGCGCCGGTCGATCGCGGCACAGGCGGGATACTCGGCGGAGTAAACGGCAGAATCACGTCCACGTGTGTCGCCGGCGGGAACTTGAAGTTCGGCGGTGCGACACCCACAATCTGTCGCGGCGTGGTGCCGAACGTGAACGTGCGCCCGAGGACGTTGTCGTCCGAGTCGAACTGCTTCTGCCAGAACTCGTACCCGAGTACGGCGACGGGCGCCGCGCCGAGTCGGCAATCGTCCGGCGTCACCCCGCGGCCCAGGTGTGGCTGCACGCTGGTGATGTCGAATAGCGCAGGTCCCGCCGCCAGAGCATAGGCGTCCACGGGTTCCGGGAAGCCGTACAGCGTGGTGCGTCCAGAGTTGTACGGCAACACAGCCTCGAAGCTCTGTTGCCGCGCGATGATGTCGTTCAGATCCGTAGAGCCGACGTTGCTCTTCGTCAGGCCGGTCCGCAGATCGTGGTGCCGCAGCAGCACGACGCGCTCGGCCGACGGGTAGGGGAGCGGCCGCAGCAACACCGCCTCGATGACGGAGAAGACAGCGGCGCTGGCGCCGATGCCGAGCGCGAGTGTCAACAACGCGGGCAGGGTGAAGGCCGGCTCGCGCACGAGCGCACGCAGGGCATAGCGAAACTGATCGAGCACGAGGCCACCTCTGTTGATTCGAGAATCGGGGACTGGCGGATGCCATCGCAACCACCACGCGTGACGAACGGCGATGGCGAGCCGGCGCGCGGCCAGCTTGCGCCACGTCGCCGGGGCCATCTGATGCAGATGCACGAACTCGGCGTGCCACTCGTCGCGCCATTTCGCGCGGTCGCGTTTCGGCACGAGCGTCGCGGCCGCGTCTAGGCCCATGCGTAGCGGCCACGGCAGTTGATCGCCCACCTATCGCTCGCTCCGTCGCGGCTTGCGAGACTTGACGAGGGCCATCGCGTGCATGCGCGACAGGGTTTCGTTCAGCGCACTTACACCGGCCGGCGTGAGCGCGTAGTACCGCCGCGGCGGCCGGCGCTCCTGACGCGCCACCTCAACGCCTTCCCAATCGGATGACAGGAGCCCGTCGCGTTCCATGCGCGTCAGTGCCGGATAAACGGTGCCGCCCGGCGCGCCGCAGACGTCGATGATCTCGAACCCGTGCCGCGCGCCATTCGCGATGGCGTGCATCACGGCGACGCTCGTCACAGTCAGCTGTCTCGTCATTCTATATAGATAGATATTCTAACTAGCCAGGCGAACGCAACCCGTCCGGTTCCGGCCGGACCGAAGTGGTCGCGCCCGAGACGATGACTATACTTGCCACGCAGTGACACCGGACCCCGGCCCCTTCGACTCGCGTTTGGCTCGCTCAGGGCAGGCTCTGGATGTCCTCGTTATCGGCGCCGGACCAGCAGGGTGCGCCGCCGCAACCGTGCTTGCGCAATGCGGCCATCGCGTTCTACTGGTCGATCGCCCATCCAACAGTCGACCGGCCCTTGCCGAATCGATCCCTCCAAGCGCGCGGCGCATTCTCGTGACCCTCGGGATGAAGAACGCCGTGGATGCCGCGGGCTTCCATCCCTGGCTGGGTAATACCGTCTGGTGGGGCAGCGCGGATGCGCGAGTGGAGTCTTTCGCGTCCGGCGACGTGGGCTATCAGGTGGAACGCGATCGTTTCGATGCGGTGCTGCGCGGCGTGGCCTTAAACGCCGGAGCCGAAGTAAGCGCCGGCGTCGTTCGCGACGTCACGATCCTCGGCCTCGACCCGTCGTTCTCGGAAACCTCGGTTGCCGCCCTCGTCGAAGCAACGGGAACAGCGATAGAGGTCACCGCGAAGATCGTCCTCGATTGTTCGGGCCGCGCGGGAGTCGTCGCGCGCAAAGGCTTTCGCGTGATCGAGGCATCACACCGAACGGTGGCGCTTGTGGGAGTGTGGCGCGCCGATGCCGCGTGGCCAGCCGGGCAACGTGGACACACTCTGGTTGCCTCGCATGCGGACGGCTGGGCGTGGTCCGTGCCGACGGCAGAGGACACGCGCTATGTCACTGTGATGGTGGATCCCGAGCGGAGCCACCTTTCACGCGGGGTGCCTTCGATTGATGTCTACCTCGCCGAACTCAGGAAGGTCCACGCGTTCGTGCCGCTGCTGGAACAGGCTGCTCTGATCGATGGGCCGTGGGGCGCTGATGCCTCGCTCTACAGCACCGAGCATTACGCGGGCCCGGGCTTCCTGCTCGTGGGCGATGCCGCGTCGTTCATCGATCCGCTGTCGTCCTTCGGGGTGAAGAAGGCGCTCGCCTCCGGATGGCTGGCGGCCATCGCCGCGAACACGATTCTGAAGGCGCCCGACATGCGCGATGAGGCGCTGACATTCTACGCACGCCGCGAGCGCGCGGTTGTTGACAGCTTCCGCCAGCAGACCGCTCGATACGCCGCTGACACCATCAAGACATCCGGCCATCCGTTCTGGGAGGCGCGCGTGGATCGATTTGCCGACTTGGCGCCCCTGAAGGGACGTTCTACGCACGCCGAGGACGACTCCGTCCTCGCCGCCCTCGACGACATCCGTCGTCGCCCCGAGATCCACCTTGAGCGAAGTGACTGCGTGAGCACAGGTCCTCGTGCCGCGATTCGAGGGCAGTTGATAGTGATGGAGGACCATCTATTCCTGCCGGCGTGGCCCGAGGGCATCCGCTACCTTCGCAATATCGATCTCTTGATGCTGTTGCGGCTGGCACCCGACCATCGAGACGTCGGTGCCCTCTATGACGCGCTGTTCCAGGCACAGCCGGGTGTATCGTTACCGGACTTTCTCGGGGCCCTTTCGACGATGATCGCGCGAGGGGCCTTGAAACACACCGACACGTAGGGCGTGGCTTCAGCCGCGCCAAATGTGAGAAACTTCTGTCTCCATATGAAGCGTCTGTTGCTTTTGACACTCGGTGTCCTGACCCTCAGCACCGCGTTGGCCGCACGCATTCAGCAGGCGGCGACACCGCCCGCGGTGCCTAACCAGCCCGGCGCGACACCCGACGAAGGCATCCCGATCACCAACGCGAAGGTGAAGACCGTGTGCGGCGACTGTCACAAGTCCGACGACAAGGGCCGCATGTCGCGCATCTCGTATCGGCGCACGACGCCGGAAGGGTGGCAGGAAACGATCCGCCGCATGGTCACGCTCAACAAGGCCGAAATTGAACCGGCCGACGCGCGTGAAATCGTCAAGTACCTCTCGGACACGCTTGGCCTTGCGCCAGAGGAGACGAAGCCCGCGTACTTCGAGAGCGAGCGCCGCCTGATTGATTTCAAGTACACGGCCAATAACGACACCGAGAACATCTGCGCCAGCTGCCACTCGATGGGCCGCGTGATGCTGCAGCGACGCACCGGCAAGGAATGGGACCTGGTCGTCGCCATGCATCGAGGCTGGTATCCGCTGGTCGATGGGCAGGTGTTCCGCCGCGGCGGGCCGGCCGGCACCGAGCCCGGTCCCGATGGTCGTCCACCCGACAACCGTCATCCGATGGACAAGGCGCTCGCCCACCTCAAGCCCACGTTCCCTTTCACCACGCCCGACTGGACGTCATGGTCCGCCACCATGCGCAGCCCGCGCCTCGAGGGTTCGTGGCTGCTGAGTGGCTACGATCCTGGCGCCGGACCAATCTTCGGGACGGTGACGCTGAAGGCGAACCCGTCGGTGCCGGATGAGTTCACCACCGAGACCACGTATCAGTATGCGAGGTCGGGTCGCACGGTGACGCGCACTGGCCGGTCCGTGGTCTACACGGGGCACCAATGGCGTGGACGCACCATGGTGAATGGCGATGCGGCCACGTCGCTGCGGGAAGTGATGGAAGTGGAGCGCGACTGGCAGTCCATGTCAGGCCGCTGGTTCAACGGCGACTACGACGAGCTTGGTCCCGACGTAACACTCACGCGAATTGCGAGTGCGCCGGTCGTGGCGGGCCTCGACAGGCCGTCTGCCCGTCGTGGCGGCACGGCACAAACGCTTCGCATCTTCGGCGCGAACTTCCCGTCTGGCATCGCGGCACGCGATGTGGACTTCGGCCCCGGAGTCACCGTCTCTCGCGTCGTCAATGCCACTCCCACGATGGTCACGGTTGAGGTTGACGTGACGCAGACAGCAGCCGTCGGAGCGCGCGATCTCTTCCTGGCCGGCATGCTTCGCAAGGGCGCGCTGACGGTCTACGACAAGGTGGATTTCATCAAGGTGACGCCGAGCTGGAACATGGCACGCGTGGGCGGCGTGGTCTTCCCGAAGATGGTGTCCCAGTTCGAAGCGTTTGCGTTTTCGATGGGACCTGACGGCAAGCCCGACACCAAAGACGACCTGCCGATCGGCCCCGTTGACGCCGCGTGGTCCGTCGAGGAATACACCGCGACGTTTGATGATGACGACATGAAGTTTGTGGGTGAGGTCAATCCCTCAACCGGATTGTTCACGCCGGCACTGGACGGACCGAACCCCGCGCGGTCCGGCAACCGGAACAACATCGGGGATGTGTGGGTGGTGGCGACTCACAAGGGAGCGGATGGCGCGCCGATGCGCGCGCGTGCGCATCTGGTGGTGACCGTGCCGCTCTATCTGCGGTGGGATTTTTCAACGGTGAACCGGTGAGCACCCTGCTGAACGCGTTGCAACCCGGTGACTGCCATGCGTTCGACGCAGGCGGGCAGCGCTTCCTCTACCTCGCGCCCAGCGCCGCGGTCATGGCCGTCGACGACGTGTCCGCAGCTGTGCTCGATGCGATCAAGGCGCGGCCAAGGTCCTCGGAAGAGATCGTGGCCGACCTCGCCGATCGGTTCCCGGCGGAAGCCGTGGACGAGAGTCTTGATGAACTGGTGAGAGTGCGCGCGCTCCGCCGCGTCGACACTCCGGCCCGTCGTCCTCCCGTGGTGGTGCCGCTGACGCCGGTGCCGCTCAGCACGATGGTGCTCAACGTCACCAACCAGTGCAACCTCAGCTGCACGTATTGCTACGAGTACGGCGAAGACAAGATCGTCCAGACCGAAAACGGCAAGCAGCCGAAGATGATGACCGAGCAGACCGCCCGCGACAGCGTGGACTTCCTGCTGCGTGAGTCCGGCAAGGACGCGCACATGACGTTCTTCGGCGGTGAAACGCTGCTGAACTTCAGGGTGTTGAAGACGACGGTTGCGTACGCAACCGAGCAGGCTGCCGCACTGGGCAAGACCATCGACTTCAGCATGACGACGAACGCCACGCTTTTGAGTCCGGAGGTCATCGACTTCCTGGCGGAGCACAAGTTCGGCGTGACGATATCGATGGACGGCCCGCCGGACCTGCAGAACAAGTTTCGCGTGTTTCACAACGGCACGGGCAGCTACGATGTGATGGCGCCGAAGGCGAAGGCGCTGATTGCGAAGCACCGTTCGCGGCCGATTGGCGCGCGCGTGACGCTGACCAGAGAGACGCTGGATGTTCGGCGCATCTACGACCACCTGACGCAGGACATCGGTTTCTGGGAGGTGGGCTTCGCGCCAGTGACGGCATCACCGGAGCGCCCGCATGCATTCGGCGACGAAGGCTTCGAGCAGGTGTTGTCGGAGTTCCGGGCGCTGGCGCAGGACTATCTGGCGGCCGCGCTCGAGAATCGGCATCACGGATTCAGTAACGTGCGCGAGACGCTCGGCGAGATTCACAAAGGCGCGAGCAAGGCGTGGCCATGCGGTGCCGGCTTCGGACTGCTTGGTGTTTCGACCGGAGGCGATGTGGGCCTCTGTCATCGTTTCGCCGGGTCGGACGACCACAAGTTCGGCACCGTCAAGGGCGGCATCGATCGGACGAAGCAGCACGATTTCCTCGAGTCGCATCACATCAGCAACAAGACCGATTGTCAGACGTGCTGGGCGCGGCCGCTGTGCGCGGGCGGGTGTTATCACGAGGCCCACACCAGATTCGGCACCACCAACCAGCCCAACCTGCACTACTGCGACTGGATTCGAGGATGGACCGATACCTGTCTCCAAATTTACGGAACAATTGCGCAACTCAACCCGGGATTCCTTCAACAGTTCGAGGACGCCAATGAAACACCTCAGCCCAGTTAACGCCAAAGCCCGTCGCCTCTCACACGCGATTGCCGGGTCTGAAAACCCGGCAAACGACGTAGTGGCCCTTCACACCCCGCAGCAGCCGCAGGGCCCGCACATTCCGTTGGGATGTTCGACCGTGTTCGCGCCCGGGTGGGAAGTGGACCGCACCGGCGGCACCGCTGGCCTGTGTCAGCCGGTCGAACGCGATCTGTTCGATTGCCATCTGGGCTGCTTCTGGCCCGCGCAGGTGCCGGACCAGTTGAACCACGCGCCTGACTGGACCAAGAAGTGCGCCGCCGCCCAGAAGGACTGGCGCCGCATTGACGTTATTTTCCCATGAAGATCCTTGCGCTTCTGTTGACGCTTGCCGTGGCTCAGGTCACGGTCAATAACCCGCGACCGAACCGGGCGGCCGCTCCAGCAACCGCCGTTCCCGGCACCGGCACGATCTATGTCGGCAACTACAAGGGCACGATCTCGGTGATCGACGAGGCTACTGAAAAAATCATCGGAGAGATTCCGCTGAAGGCCGGCATCCCCGGCCGCATCGCGTTTTCCAACGACCGGTCGCGTCTCTACGTGGCTGGCATCTCCTATGAAACCATCGAGGTCATCGATCGCGAGAATCGCCAGAGCCTCGAGGTGCACACGCTCAGCGAGGGCAAAACCAAGGTCCGCATCTGGGGCATGCAGCCGGACCCGTTCGACAAGTACCTGATCCTGGTCATCAAGAAGTACACGCTGAACGACGACTCCTGGGAAATCGGCCCCCCCACGCTGGTGCAGTACGACCTGGCGACGAAAAAGATCGCGCGCACGATTGCGTGGCCGAAGGATGAGGAGCGCGAGCGCGCGTCCGTGATTTTCTCGCCGGACGGCAAGCTCATGTACTTGTTCGGCGATGACATCCTCATCTACGAGACCGAAACGTTCAAGCAGGTGGACACGTGGAACCTCGCTCTGCCGCTGGAGCCTGGCGCCGGCCGCGTGACCTTTGGCGGCCTGGATCCGTTCACAGCGACGCCCGGAATCTACACGGGCCTTCTGACCATGAACGACCCGCTGAACAACCGGCGGATGCTGGGCATCGGCACGGTCGATCTGGTGAAGAAGAAGGTGGACTTCCGGCCGATTGGACCCACCAAGCCGCTGTCGTGGGCGCTGTCGCCGGACCGCAAGCGCATCTACGGCCTGTTCAGCGACATCGGCGAGTACGAGTTCTGGACGATTGATGTGGAGGCTGGCACCGTGGTGGCCCGTGCCGCCATTGCGGGCCGGCCGCGCATGAGCAATCGCGTCAGCAGTAACGGCAACATCATCTACATCTACACGGCCGGCAACACGATCGACTACTACGACGTCAACACGCTCAAGAAGCTGCGCACGCTGACGCTCGACACGGACATGACGTCGTTCACGCTGGTGCCGCCCAAGCGGTGAGAAAAAGACGTCGGGAATCTTTTTGAAAGACGCAGGGCCAGAAAGACTCCCGACGTCTTTTTCTGTACTCCGCTACCTTCGTCCTTACCGGCCTCAACTGGCCGTCGTCGTGGTGATCAGCCTCGTCAGCACTGCGCTGTCGCTCTGGTTGCCGTACCTCACCAAGGATCTCGTCGATGAGGCGCTCATCGGACGCAACAGCGCCGCCCTCTTCCGCATCGTCATTCTCTTTGCCGTCATCGGCGCGATTGGGTTCGTGCTCAACGTCGCGAGCGGCCTGGTCTACACGCGCGTCTCGGCGGATGTGCTGTTCGATATGCGGCGCGAGCTGTACGAACACCTGCAGCGCCTGTCACCGAGGTTCTACGCGGTTACTCGTCTGGGCGACATTGTCTCGCGCATCAACAGCGACATCAGCGAGATTCAGCGCGTCGCTGCGGAAGCGGCGCTTGCCTGGGTCGGGAATGTGCTTTTCCTTGTCGGCGGCATCGGTATCCTCATCTGGCTCGACTGGCGCCTCTTCATCGTCGGTTTGACCACGCTGCCGCTGAGCGCGTGGGCGCTCGTAATTTATCGACGGCGACTGGACTCGCGCGTGACCGATCTTCGCGAGCGGAGTGCGGCCATCGGCAGCTTCCTGATCGAGACGCTTCAGGCTAATCGGACTGTAGTAACCTCCGGCGCCGAGAAGCGGGAAGTGAGCCGCTTCGGCACGCTCAATGGCGCCTTTGTTGAAACCGTGATGGGCTTGCAACGGGTGCATTACCTGGTGGGCGGCTTGCCGTCAATTCTTCTGGCAGGCGGCACCGCGGCCGTCTTCTTCTATGGCGGTTATCGCGTCGTTGACAACACGATGACAATGGGGACGTTGGCGGCGTTCATGGCGTATCAGGCGCGGGTGGTGGCGCCGGTCCAGGCGCTGATGGGTTTGTACGGAGCACTCGCGACTGCGAAGGTGTCGTGGCGGCGAGTAGCCGAGATCCTGGAGACCCCGGTGGAAGTGGTGGAGCGCACGAACCCGATCCCGTTGCCCACGGTGCGCGGTGAGATCGAGTTCGATAAAGTGACGCTCACTTACGGCCGGGGTGGTGCGGTGATTGAGGAGATCAGCTTCCGCGTCGCGCCGGGTGAGACATTAGCGATCGTCGGCGCCAGCGGCAGCGGCAAGTCAACGATTGCGGACGTACTGCTGCGCTTGCTCGATCCTGATTCCGGCACAGTGCGCCTCGATGGCCATGACCTCAGGGACGTGAGACTCGCAGACCTGCGAGAGCATGTGCAGGTGGTGGAGCAGGAGCCGCTGCTGTTTCACTCTTCAATCGCGGCGAACGTCCGTTATGCCAATCCCGATGCGAGTGACGACGAAGTGTGGCGCGCCCTTGAGGCGGCCGGCATCTCGCGGTTTGTGGTTGCGCTGCCCGATGGTGTGAAGACAGTGGTGGGTGATCGCGGAGTCGCGTTGTCAGCGGGCGAGCGCCAACGCATCGCCTTGGCCCGAGCCCTCGTCACCAACCCGTCGGTGTTGATACTGGATGAACCAAGCGCGGCCCTCGATCCTGCGGCGGAGCGACAGGTGATCGAAGGCTATCGCGTTGCGATGAAGGGCAGGACGACGATCGTGATCTCGCACAGACTCGATGTGGTGCGCGCCGCAGATCATGTCGTGATGCTGGAGGGCGCACGCGTCGTAGAGCGCGGAACGCCGTCTGAATTGGCAGCGGCAGGGGGCCCCTTCGCGACATTGTTTGGCACGCAGTCCGTTGGAGGGCATGGCTCTTAGCCGTGCCAGTTGCTCGTGATCGTATCTCCCCGTACTGTCCCGAGTCGCACCGGCCGCGGCGTGCGCATTGCCGTCGTTGACAGCGGCGTGCACGCCGAGCATCCGCATGTCGGCGGAGTCTCGGGCGGCATCGCAGTGGGCCCCACTGGCGAGTTGAGCCGCGACTTCGTCGACGCCCTGGGCCACGGCACTGCGGTAGCCGCCGCCATCCGCGAGAAGGCCCCCGAATGTGAACTGCTGGCTGTGCGCGTGTTCGACCGTACGCTCACGGCCACAGGGCAGGCACTGGTGGCCGCGATAGAGTGGTCCGCGCTGCAGGGCGTGCAACTGATCAACCTCAGTCTGGGCACTTCGAATCAGGACCACGCGTCCGCACTTGCCGCCGCTGTCGCGAGGGCCGCGGAAACTGGTGCGATCGTCGTCTCTGCCGCGCCGCAGGAGAACGCCGCGTGGTTGCCGGGCGGCCTTTCGGGCGTGGTGTCCGTGGATGTCGACTGGGACTGTCCTCGCGACGAATGTCGCGTGACCACGACTGAGGATGGGCGTATCCGCCTTGCGGCGTCCGGCTACCCGCGCCCCATCCCCGGTGTGCCTCCAGAACGAAACTTCAGCGGCCTCAGCTTCGCCGTCGCGAACGCGGCCGGTCTGTTGGCGCTAATACTTCAGGAGCATCCAGCGAATAGCGTCGCTGCACTCGCGGAGCAACTGCGCGTCGAATGACGACTCACGCCGCTGTTATCCGCTGCACAATCCAAACACAGGTGCCAGAGAGTTCGCATTGCGCGATCCTGACGGGTACTACGTCATGGTCAGCGACGTGGGCGGATTGCAGCTCTAGCGGCGCGAACTTCCGCCCTCGTGTTCCAGCGTTGAGATTCGTTTTTCATGGTCCGCCAGAGTAGCGGCAAAGGCGCGGTCCGCGGCTTCTCCGGGAATCGCGTGGTCGTCGAGCCGCTTCAGGATCATCGCGAAACCGGCGCGCATTTCCTGCCGGAGGCTGTCATCTTCCCGGATGCCGCGAATCCGGTCAATCACGTCTTCGTGAAGCACCCCCATATGTCGCCGCAAGTCCACCCCGCCGGTCTTCAAGTCCGCGACGTCGCCTTTGAGACTTGTGACATCGCCTTTGAGCCCTGCGACGTCGGCTTTGAGCCCTGTGACATCGCCTTTGAGACTTGTGACATCGCCTTTGAGCCCTGTGACGTCGGCTTTGAGCCCTGTGACATCGTCCCTGAGACTTGTGACATCGCCCCTGAGACTTGTGAGATCGCCCTGAAGGCCCGTCACATCGGCCGCCAAATGATCTAGTCGCAGATCGACCCGGTCGAATCGCCGGTCGATCTCGTCAAAGCGTTCCTCAGCCATCGCCCCTCCACTGCCGAACGACGACGATACCATCGTCTGGCAGAGCCAAGCAGGACTGGCTCCAGAATCGTGTACACGGCTCAATCCGGCGCCTCACGTGCGTTTCAAGGTCCGTTGCGCGAACGCGACGCCACTTCGTTTGACTATTGTATTAATACACTAGTACAATAAGGCAGCTTCAATGAAACCGGCGAAAATGGGAGGGGGACACATGGAGATGCTTTCGCTCATCGTCGTTGCTGGCGCAGTCGGAGGGGGCGTCGTGGCGCTTCTGCTTGCGGTTGCCCATCGTTGGCATGTCGGCCCAGTGCAGTTCGACGCCTTTGCGAGGGGAAGCGGGGCGGGCAGGACCGACGTGATCAACATTTCGTCCGTTCGGGTCGCGGGCGTTGGCGGCTTGGGTCTCGTCGCGATGGCGATGACTCTGGCGTGGTCCATACCGAGGATCGGACAGACGATGACGCTGGGAGCGATGCTGGGAACCGGGATGGCGGCGGTGCTGATTCTGCGGGCCCGACGTCTGGGTCCGATACCCACAAGTAGCGGTAGTCCCGGCGCGAACACCACGCTCTCAATTGACAGTAAGGGTAGAGGCGGAGAGCGGCGCGTTTGATACGATGGCCGGAGAGCCAGCAACAGATGACAATTGATGTTCTCGATGAACTTGCCCAGCTGATTGAGAACAAGCGCGATGCTCTGCTTTCCACGTGGCGCGCGCAGGTTCGGGAACTGCCGTCGGCGCAGAATCTGGACGCGCCTACACTCAACGATCACATACCGGACCTGCTGATGGAACTGGCCACGGCGCTCCGGGCGGGCCCCGGAGAAACCATTGCCGACGCCCTGCTCGACGACAGTCCGCCTGCGCATGGACTCCAGCGCGTCAAGGACGCATTCGACATCGAGGAGGTCGTTGCCGAGTACAACATCCTGCGCGGCTGCATCCACGATCTGGCAGAGCAGCACGGTTTGAACATGCAGGGCAGCCCGTTTCGAGTCCTCAACCGCGTCCTCGATGGCGCGATTGGGTCGGCCGTAGAATCCTTCGCCACGCAAAAGGCGCTGGAGGTCCAGCATCGGCGAGAGGAATACCTGGCGTTCGTGGCCCACGACCTCCGCACGCCGTTGAACGCGATTGCGCTGTCAGGCCGGGCCCTGGCACTGGTCCTGACCCGGGACGAGACGGAAACGCCGCAGACCCGGCAGATGTTGAAGACGCTCAGCCGGAACGTGCACCATCTGGAGGCGCTGGTCAGCAAGGTCATCGAGGAGAACCAGAATCTCGAGACTGAAGTGGGCGTCAAGCTGGAACGCCGGGACTGCGATCTCTGGCCGCTGGTTGAAGCCCTCATTCATGACCTCCATCCAGTGGCCGGCACCCGCAGGACGCTCCTGACCAACGCCGTCAACGAAGACTGCGTCGTCTACGCCGATGCCAGCCTGTTGAGACGGATACTGCAGAACCTCATCGCCAACGCCATTGCCTACACGCCACGAGGCGAAGTCATCATCGACGCGAGAGAGGCAGGTCCGTCCGGTGCTGTGGAGATTGAAGTGCGTGATAACGGCGAGGGGATTCCGCCGGAACATCGGAGCACCGTCTTCGACAAGCACGAGACCGACCCCGATAAGGAGGGAGGTCTGGGGCTTGGCCTGGCCATCGTGAAGACGTTCGTCGAGGCCCACGACGGTGTGGTGACGTTCGACAGCCAACTTGGTGTGGGATCAACCTTCAGGTTTACATTTCCCGGCCGGCCCAAGACGCCGCAGCTTTGAGAAAAGCCGCGTGCCCCGTTACCACTTCAACGATTTCGTCCTGTCGCCACGCCGCCGGCTGCTACTGCGCGGCGAGACGAAACAACCGCTGATTCCACGCTACTTCGATCTCCTGGTCTTTCTTGTCGAGCATCGCCACGAGGCCGTGCATCGGCGCGACATCTTTGATCGCGTCTGGACCGACGCCATCGTTTCTGACAGCGCGCTCAGCCAGGCGATCCGCACCATCCGCCGCGTCCTTGGCGACGACCACCGGGAGCCGAGATTTATCGGAACGGTCTCACGGCATGGATATCGCTTCGTCTTCGCCGAGGTTCGTGAAGAGGATGAAGATGCGGCGTGGCCGCCGGTGCAGGCGGTCGAGCCTGCGATCGAAGTCGCGCTGCCGGCAACTGACCCGTTCGAGGTCCTCATAGCTCGTATCACACGGGTCGCAGCCGACGCCGCCGAGCAAGAAGATCAGCGCGAGGCCGCAGAGCTTCTTCATAGTCTTGGCACCGCGGAAGCGCTGCGACGCCTCGACCTGCGGCCAGGCCATGCACTCGGTCGTGCGCTGCTGCGCGATACCCGTTGGGATGCCGCCGAGGCGGGCAGCGTTCCGCTGATGGGGCAGCCCGCGCCGCTTGCGACGGCTCGCGCGCTGGTGCGGCTGCGCTTGCGGCGAGCATCGCGAGAAGTGGCTGCCAGGTGGCAAGGCGCGTCAGCCGGAGCCGCGGTGGCCGGAATGATTGGAGGTGCGCTGGGCGGCTTGCTGCTGGCCAGCGTTCCTGGAAGCGCAGCGTCGTTCGCGGTGGCTCCGGTGCTGGCTCTGATCGGTGCGGCCTGCGGCGCGCTCGGCGGCGCCGGTGTTGGCGCGGGATTGTCTGCAGCGGAGGCGGCGGCCCGCTCGCGGCGGACCCTTGCGCTGGTGTTCGGCGCTTCGGCCGGCGGCGGGCTGGCGGGCACCGCCGCCCAATGGCTGGGCCGATGGAGCCTGGCGGCGCTCGTTGGCGTACACCTTGATATCGGCGGAGCCCTGGAGGGCGTGATGATCGGCGCCGCCGCAGGACTGGGATATGGCCTGGCCACTTCCGGCACTGAGGCGGGCCTGGCCGCCCCACGGGGAGCACGCCGGTTTCGCGTGGCAATCGTGACCGCCATGTTCTGTGGCCTGGCCGCCCTCGTGTTGAGCACCGCGGGCCGGCCGCTGGTCGGCGGCACGATTCACACGATTGCCACAGGCGCCACCGGGTCCCAGGCTGCGCTGACTCCGCTCAGCCGACTCATCGGCGAGCCGGACTTCGGTCCCGTATCAAGCGCCATCAGCGGCATCGTCGAAGGTGTGCTTTTCGGCCTTGGTCTCTCGTTCGGACTGACCCGGCGCCGCAAATAGCGCCCGTCTCACCCACATCTCACGCGCTCCTCACCAATCGCTCAAGACTCGGGAGGCTCGAACCGGGATACTGCGCCAGAATGGCCGCTGACTGGACGAAGACCTGGCTTGCGCGGGTGCCGGTGCGATGACATCCGCTTGGCACGATCCCGAACAACCTGCACCCGGAGGCCGGGACAGGTTCCATGTGGCAATCAACATGGATGGGAATGGCCGATGGGCGATTCTTCGGGGTCAGCCAAGGGAGGCCGGCCACGTCGAGGGAGGCAGGGCGGTTCGACGAACAGTGCAGGCCGCGTCCTCGTTCGGCATCACCACCCTCACGCTCTACGCGTTCTCCTCGGACAATTGGCGACGGCCCCGCGGCGAAGTGGATAACCTGATGCTGCTGTTCCAGCAGTATTTGGACTCCGAGTGCGCGCGTCTCACTGACAGTGACGTGCGTTTCAGTGTCATCGGGCGCCGGGATCGAATCTCGGAAGGTCTTCGGCACAGCATCGAAACCGTCGAGGCCCGCACGCGTGATGGCGCCGCTCTTCATCTCAGGATTGCCATCGATTATTCGGCCCGGGAGGCGCTCCTGGCGGCGGCTGGCCATGTCACAGGGGGAACGCCGCCCACCCGTGAGGCATTCGAACGTTCCATGTATGAGGCGATTCACGCCGCGCCCGATACGCGCTACGTGGACTTGCTCATCCGCACCGGTGGAGAAAAACGTCTGAGTGACTTCCTGCTGTGGGAGTCCGCTTACGCTGAGCTCTATTTCACCGACGTCATGTGGCCAGACTTTACTAAGGCCGATCTTGCGGCCGCCGTTCAGGCATTCGCAGCCCGTGATCGGCGATACGGCGCAATACGGCAGGCCGCTCCATGAACAACCGGTTTCTCGTCTGCATCCACGACGCCACGCCGGCCTACGCACGCGAGACTCAAGAGATGATCCGGGATCTCGCCCCGTTACTCGGGCGTCGTCTCTCGTTCGCGGTCGTCCCCGACTGGCACGGCAACTGGCCGTTGGCGGCCGCTCCCGACTATTGCCGGCTGATCCTCGAGAACTCGGAGGAGCTACTCCTGCACGGCTACCTGCATCACCAACCTTCGCTAATCGCTCGCGACGCTCGCAGCTATGGTTGGCTTCGCCGGACCAGCGGTGCGTTCGTGTCGTTGTTGACGCAATCAGCTGACGAAATGAACGGCCTCACTCCTGACGAAACACACTACGTCCTCGATTGCGGGCAGCGCGTTTTCATCGAGATGTTCGGAGCGCCTGCGCGTGGCTTCCTCGCGCCGGCGTGGCAGCCCGGCCATGTGCGTGCGGGCAGCAGTCACGCGCCAGGCATCGAACACGTCCTTGGATTCTTCTCGCTCGAGTCCAGCACGGGCCGAAACATTCCGCTGGCCACATGGGCGTGGGACTGCGGCCGGTGGGGCTGGCTGGGACACATCGGCCATGGCATCGGGCGGCTGTCACACTCACTCAATCGCGGTGTGCCGGTCCTGGCCATTCATCCCAGAGACGTGCAACGAGGCTTCTGGCCCACGATCCTCCGGCTCACCAACGAACTTCTCGAGCAAGGGTACGAACCAGGCACTCCGGCGCAGCTGTTGGCAGCGCAACGGGGTTCTCAGAGCCGCGCATGCTGAAGCAGATCTTCGACCGAGTCATGGAGCGACGGGCTCGCGTGCTGATGGAGCAGGTTGGTGCGTGGCTCCCCAGCGACGGACCCTTGCTTGACTTCGGTTCAGGGACTGGGCATTTCGCCGCACTGCTTGAACAACAGCGGGCGCTCGAAGTGGTCACCGTGGACGTGAGCGATATTCATGTGGTGGGCCGGCCCCCGGTCGTAATCGCCGAAGGCGCGCTGCCATTTCAGGACAACGCGTTCTCGGCCGCGATGCTCTTCTTCATGCTCGCGTACCCGAACAATCCAACGGCCGTGCTGATGGAAGTGGCTCGCGTCACCCGCGGTCCCATCATTCTGGTGCAGTCGATTCACTCGAGCCGGCTGGGCTACGCGTGGCTTCGCGCGCGCGAGTTCGTCTGGACCGTTGTGGCCTTCCGTGTGTCGAAGGCCCTTGGCTATGTGCCTGCAGGCGCCAGGTTCAGCATGAATACGCAGCGGTTCTATACCGCCGAGGCACTTCAGAAAGACGTGGCAGCCGCCGGCCTTCAGGTTCGGTCGCAGCG
Organism: Vicinamibacterales bacterium; assembly: GCA_046597705.1. Lineage (GTDB taxonomy): Bacteria > Acidobacteriota > Vicinamibacteria > Vicinamibacterales > SCN-69-37 > SYFT01. The sequence goes on from JBKJJZ010000510.1 coordinate 37,887, forward strand.
ACACCGAACCGTGTTGCCGGGCGGAGCGTTGGTGATCGCCGGCTGGAGCCTGCAGGCGCGATGAGCGAAACCCGGCTCTCCTTCGTGATACCGGCGCACAACGAGGAGGCGCTGATTGGCGAGACCCTACAGGCGATTCTCGAGAGCGTGGCTCGCGCAACAGACGTGTGCCGGCGCGATCTCTGGCTCCCCGATTCACCGTTCGAGGTGATCGTGGCCGACGATGCGAGCGACGATGACACGGCGGCCGCAGTTGGGAAGTTCAGCGACGACAACGGTGTGCGCCTGGTTCGCTGCGTCGGCGGAACCTGCGCCGCGGCCCGCAACGCGGGGGCAGCCGCCAGCGTGGGGCGCGTGCTCTGTTTCGTTGACGCGGATACCCTGGTTCCGGAGTCCGCGGTCGTTCGCATCCTCAAGCTGCATGAAGATGAAGGGCGGTGCCTGGTGTTGTATCGGCTCGCCTCCAGGGAGCCCGGCGTCCGCGCGTGGTTCTGGTGGAGCTTCTGGGGCATGGCTCGGCGCGTCCCTTTGGCCAGGGCCAAGTCCATGCCGGCGTTCATGAGCTGTGACCGCGCCCACTTCAAGCGCTACGGTCCCTTCAACGAGTCCTGCGCGATTGCCGAAGAGTGGCCCCTTACCGGCGCGGCGTATCGGCACCACCGCGAGCGATTCCTCTATGATCGAAGCATCACGGCTCGCACCTCCAGCCGTCGGATGGAACTCCAGCCGTTCGGATACCTTCGAACATACCTGAAGTGGATCTCGGTGGTCCTCTTCCCCTGGGCGCGAACCTCGCTTACCGATATTCGACACGAGATTCATCGTGGCTGAACGCGCATACTTTTTCGCGAGCCTTTCTCTGGGATGGCTGCTCCGATCTGCCACGTACTCGCGAATCCGGGTCATCAATGACAACGGCAACCGGAAGGTGCGCAAACGCCGCGGCTTCCACGCGCCCGTCTTGATCTGGATGGGTGGACTGGTTGCACGGATTCTGAATACCGGTCAGCGTGTGCTCGGACAGAAGGACTGGGAGGAGCGGGAGCGGCTGATCTACCAGGAGGTGCGCGGGACCTCCATCCAGGTCGATGCCGATGGGACGCTCGTCCTGCCGTTCATCGAGGGAAGAACACTCGCCACCCTGCTGGAGGACCCGGCCCGCGATGAATCGATGCGGAAGGAGGCGATTGAATCAGCGGTCGTCGCCCTCGCCCAGTTCCATCGGCTCGGCTTCACCCATGGAGACGCCATGGCTGAGAACGTGCTGATCGATGATTCGCGCGTCGCCCACTGGCTCGACTTTGAGTGCGTTCATGATTCGAGGCACTCCGTGGTCTGGCGGCGCGCCGATGATCTGCGATCACTGCTGTTCACGTGTCTCGTCCGCACCGCTCCAGAGAAAGTCCCAGAAGCGCTCCAGGCCATCCTGGTTGCTTACGGAGACGCAGATGTCGCTCAGGAATTGACGACGAGCTTCACGTCGGTGTGGCGCCGCTCGCTTGCCTTCCATCTTGCGCAGGCGAGATTGTCTTTTCAGTCGTTCCAGCAAATCGGCCGGTTACTTCAGGCGTTCAGAGGGGGCCCGCACTAGTGGCAGCACCCGATTCGCTCCAGCGCCACCGCGACGCCGTGCGCGCGCGACTGATTCACTCCAACCACGTGCGGACGCGGCCCGGCAGCGTCACGTGGAAAGTCAACCGCGAAATGGTGGTTGTGGCTGGCTGGGGCCGGGCCATCCTGCTGCAGCTTGCGCATCCATCGGTCGCTGCCGGCGTGCACGGCCACAGCACATTCCGTGGCAGCCTGTGCTCCAGCTTCAAGCGCCTGCACTCAACCGCTGGCGCGATGCTGTCCCTCACCTTCGGTGATACAGAGCAGATGATCAGAGCCGCCGCCGGCATCAACGCTATTCACGACCGGGTACGCGGCCACGTCCCGGGGCCGGCCCGGCAGGCGTACTCCGCCCACGATCCAGATCTGCAACGGTGGGTGCACGCCACAATGCTCGACACGATTCCACTCACATACGAACGTCTCGTCGGCCCACTGACTCTGCGTGAGCGGGATCAGTACTGCGTGGAAGCCGCGATCATGGAACCGCTCATGGGGATGCCGGACGGATGGCTCCCGAGAGACTCAGCGCAACTCGACAGCTACATGCGCCAGATGCTGGCCGGAGGCACACTGGTTGTGACCGACAACAGCCGGGCGCTGGCACAAGCACTTCTGTACCCGCCGCGATGGTATCTGCTCTGGCCGGCCTTCCGGCCCATGCAGCTGTTGACGGTCGGCTCGCTTCCGGCATCGATCCGGCAGGCCTACGGATTCGAGTGGCGCCCACGCGACGAGCGAGCCCTCGCGCGATGGATCAGATTGCTGAAAGCCTCGCAGCGGCTGCTTCCGCCCGTTGCGCGCGAGTGGCCGGTCGCAAGGCCTTCGAGGAGTGACGATTGACTAAGAAACAAACATGGCTCGCGGTGATCGTGCTGATCCCCGGGCTGCTGATTCTGTTCGTGATGGGTCTGTTTATCTGGATGTCCTCCACTCCGCCCCTGCACCCGAATCCTCAGGATGTGCCATCGTCAGCGCAGTCGGCCCCTGGCGTGGAATGGGCTGCCGCGGTAGAGCAGGGCAAGCAGATCGTCCGTGCGAGCCTCGTCGAGCAGAACCTGCCGGGACTTTCGGTGGCGGTGGGCGTTGGCGGCAGCATCGTCTGGGCCGAAGGCATTGGCTTTGCGGATCTCGAGAAGCGCGTGCCCGTGTCCCTGGATACGCGCTTCAGGATCGGCACCGCTTCCATGGCGCTCACCTCGGCCGCCGTCGGCTTGCTGCTGGAGAGGGACCGGCTGAAGCTCGACGACAAGATACAGACGTACGTGCCCGAGTTTCCGGAGAAGCAGTGGCCTGTGACGTTGCGCCAACTGATGGGGCATGTCGGCGGCGTCATGAGAGACAACGGGGATGAGGAACCTGTCACGGTGCGATGCGAGGGAACTCTCGATGCGCTCGGACGTTTTTCAAAGGCGCCACTGCGGTTCGAGCCTGGCACTGAGTTCCGTGTTTCCACCTATGGCTGGATTCTGGTGAGCGGGGCCGTCGAGAAGGCCTCGGACGACCCGTTCTTCACCTTCATGCGGAGGCAGGTGTTCGAGCCGCTGGGCATGGTCGACACGAAGGCGGACTCCGCAATGGAGCCAAGCACGGACGGGGCGGTTTTCTATTTCCCGCAGTTTGCAGGCGATCCTCGCTACGGCCCGCAGGAACCAGGCGACGTGGACTATTCCTGCTTCGCCGGAGCCGCCGCATTCCTTTCAACCCCATCGGACCTTGTGCGCTTCGGTATGGCAGTCAACAGCGGCAAGTTCCTGCAGCCCGCCACGGTCCAACTACTCCAGACGGGACAGCGATTGTCGTCGGGAGAAGAGACGGGTTACGGCCTCGGTTGGGACCTTGAAGTGGCCACGCTAATGGGTGAACAAACCACTCTGGTAGGTCACGACGGGGAAATGAGTGGCGGGATGGTGTCGTCGTTGATGACGTTTCCCAAGCAAGGCATCGTCGTCTCGGTACTGTCGAATACCGCGTACGCGGACACGTTTTCTCTTGGCGTGAAACTGGCGCAGACCTTCGCGCAGAAGCGATAGGGAGGTACGTAGGGCATCCCTTTAGGGGCGCCGAATTGGCGCGGCTGAAGCCACGCCCTACGTACTATACGGAAGTCAAAAGCGCTCTTAGCCCAGGTTGATGTAGGGGCTCTTGCCGTCGAGCACGGCGGCGCCTGGATGAGACCACGCGCCGATGTAGCAGAAGGCGGCCCAGTCGCGCGGTTGCGGGTAAGCGGCACGAACCGCAAGCTGCGCCCGGCGGAACGCTTCGAGGCGGGTTGCGCCCTGGGCGAGTTCACCATACAGCCTAGGGAAAAACGTCGCGGCTGCATCGTCCGATAATTCCCAGAGGGAGGCGACGATGGAGGAGACGCCTGCGGCCAGGAGAGCCGCGGGGAGTCCACTGAGGTTGTCGCCGGCGTCGAACCTTCCCAGGGCCGAGTCGCAACTCCCGAGTGAAAGCAGTTCGAGGCCGCGCAGATCGTGCCCGAAGATTTCGTACGCGCAGATGCGGCCGTCCGACTCCGCGTCGGGCGTCACGAACAGATGCTGAAACAGTGGCGAGCTTGCGTTGTTGGCACCATGCGCGCAGAGGTGAACCCACCGGTTCGATGTCAGGGCGATAAATATGCGCGCTTCCGTCACCTCGGCGTCCAGCAGCGGGTCCGTCTTGGTTGCCGCGGCAATTGCCTGCACCTCATGATGCGCGCCGGGTAGCTCGACGAGCGGAAATGGCTCTCCGTCTTTGTAGCTCAGGCCCAGGGCCTGCACCGCTCCCTCCCGAGTCTCAGGTGCCGGCTGCATAAGGCACTCCAGACTTGGAATTGTCGTCACGGTCCAGTGCTGGGCAAGGTCCTCGTCGCCAGGACCCAGAATGTGGAGCGGATAGTACCGAAGCGCGCCATAGGGGCGAATGCACAGGTGAGTCTTTCCAGCCTTTCGCAGCGTCTCCAGGTGCGTCCACGTGGGCATGCCGAGCAGGATGTTGAAATCGCTGGCCAGCGCCTCCCTGGCGTCAGCGTGCAGGAGTTGCACTGCGGGATCGAGAGGATCGAGGGGCAGCGAGTGGCGGAGGCGATACGTCTGCATGCCTATGTCATCAACCACCGCCTGCGACCCTTCCTTGCCCACCAGGTATTCCTGATGGTCGCCAGGCACCAGGTTCTTGAAGCACAGAATCTCTTCGCGCGTGTACGCGAGGATATACACGGCGTATTGCTTCGCGTCGTGCGGGGCGTAGTAGTAGTCCAGCAGCACGGTGTCCGGACCCAGCAGCTGGCCGATGGCTTCGGGGTCGAGAATCGCGCTCGATCGAACGCCCTCGATCAGCAATTGAGTCAGGCGGCGATCGAGTGCGCGCTGCAGATTGGCCAGCCGGCTGGCCTCGGTGTCCCCGCTCTGCGGTTCGCCGGCGCTCGATGCGCTGACTAGCAGCACTTCGTCCATTGGTTCCAGGTCTTCGTCCAGCCCAACCGCATTCTGCAGTTGCACGATTGCGTTCGACATCTGGGCGGCAGCCTCGTCTTCACGCCAGTCGAATGCCGGGCCCTGTCGCAGCAGCGCGCTGAAGCGCGCGCCCTTGGCCAACTGAAGGAGCATCGCCACGGTGGCCGAGTTGATGGAGTCTCCCAGGTTTGCGAACGCATTCCGGTAGACGGCCTGAAGCGCCTCGTCGCCGGACGCACCGAGCTCGCGATCGATTTCGAACGCGACGGGCGCAAGCGCGGCGAGGGCCGCGAACAACATGTCTTCGCCCGGCTTTCCGGCCATATCCGCAATGGCCGCGAGCAGGTCGAACACGGCCGACGGCATGCCCAGCCGGAGCGTGGGTGCCAGCGCCTGGGCGTACGCCTGAACGGCGGCGCTTGCATCCCCAGCCTTCACCGCATTCTTCGCGATGCCGATGCAGAGATGCGCGTAAAGAAAAGAGAGCGGTTCCTGATACGCGGCGATGGAGGGAGACTTCTGGATGGCGGTCTTCAACAGGCGCAGTCCCGTTTCCTCGTCGTCAGTTGTTTCCGAGCGCATCGCCAGCCAGACCAGCGCGGCGCACGCGCGATCGATGGGCCAGTGCTCAGCGTCCGCCGTCTTCATGACGCGATCCACCGTCTCCTTGAAGGAACCCTCGATGGGTGAGTTCAGCGCGCCACCGTGTGCGAGGGGGATCAGCTGCATCATCGCGAGCAGTCGCTTTCGGCGAAGTGCTTCCGTTGCAGAGTCACGGAAAAGGGCCGCGGCGTCCACAAGAACGCTGAGGGCGCGTGCGGGGTCGGTGGCTTTCAAGGCCGCCTGCAGCTGAAGCGCTGCCTCCGGCGAATCGGGGTTGAAGTCGGCCGCGGGAGCCGGAGCGCCCTCCAACCCCAGTCTGGCCATCAGAGCGACAAGCGCGCGGTGTTGATATTCACCCGCCGGCAGAAGTGGCAGAGCCTCCGCGCAAAGCTTCGTCATGCGTGCGCGATCCGGTTCTTCGTTCCGGGCGCGTGCGAGGAATTCCAGCGTCTGCACCATCGCCTTGAGCGTGATCCCCTGTTGTTCCCCGGCTCGATCCGGAAGGGCACGCTCGTAGTAGTCGATCGCGGTCTGCAAGGCGTCCTTCGCGCTGGGGAGCGGGTACGTGTCCAGATGTTGCCGCGCAAGCGCCGGGCCCTTCACCGCCTCGAGTTTGCGCAATTGCTGTCGCTGATTGATTTCGTCAACTCCCCAGCCGCTGGGTCCGGAGACAGGGTCCGAGTACAAAACACCCAGCGCGTGGAGCAGTGCACCGCGGCGGGGATCCGATTCGCTGGAGACCAGCCGCTCCAGTACGTTCCTGCCCAGCGCCTCCGCGGCCTGCAGCATTTCGCCATCCGGGAACGAGCCGAGACCTGCGCCCGCGATCTGGATGAATCCCGTTGCCGCGATCTCCAGCCTTTCGTTCATGGATTTCCCGGGACAGGTGGCCAGACACGCTTCGGACAACAGCCGCGTCCAGAGCATCGCCGTGGCAGCGTCCTTGCCTGTCACCAGTTGTTCGGCATGCCACGTCAGGGCGTGCACATAGATCGGCGCGAGCTGCACCAGGAACTCAGGACGCCGTACATGCTCCAGCGCCGCTTTGAGCGAGGTCTCGCCGTCGATCACGCGCGTGGCCTGGACCTCCACGGGTCCCAGGCCGGCTGGATATCGCGACGCGGCCTGCGCGATGGCCCGGCGAATGGCATCGAGCTCGGCAAACCGCTCCATTCGGCTCCGGGCCTCGGGGCCTTGATCGCTTTCAAACTCGCTAACGAGCGCTCGGAGGGTGTCGATCGAGATGAGCGCCGGATTCTGGCAGGCGAACCTGAACCGGTCCGGCGGATCCGCGATCTCCCGATACCTGGCGAACAGCGATTCGAAGGTGGTCATTAAAGCAGTGCGTCGTAGATGGTCTTCGCCACAACGGCATCGTCGAGATAGCCGCCAATTCCATGGCGGTTCTCGGTGTGATTCTGCACGTCCACCTTGTTCGTGATGGCCGGCGTGACTGAGAAGTGCGGCTTTTCCAGAGGGTAGAGCGCTACCACGTCACGGTCGTCAAAGGCGTTGAACCACCTGCGTGCGCACTCGGGATAGGTCGTGGGCGAAATGGATTGCCGAATCTTCGTCACCCCCAGGGGCGAACCCAGCGTGACGAACAGCGGAATGTCCCACTGTCGTGCCACGCCCTCACGGCGCAGGATGTTGTAAGCAACCACGGTGCCGAGCGAATGCGAGACCACTACCGTCGGCTCATTCGGATGCACGGCCTGCAGCACGCCCGTTTCGATCGCGTCGCGAATTCCAATTTTCGTCAGGTATTCGAAAACATCCCTGGTGAAGAGGGCCACCGAGCTGCCGCTGCCGAAGGGAATTTTTCGATCGATGACTTTGAGTATGCCTTGGACCCAGCCCCAGTTCAGCGGACCCCGCTCCACGACCTCGGCCGGAATCTCTCCGTCAATCTCGGCCTCGGTGATGCCTGCTTTCTTGCGCACCTCTTCCAGCACGTCCTGAAGGAACGCACGTTCTGCCTGGCTTTGTGGTCCGCGGATGATCACCTTGGCCGCGTCCGCCAGCGAAGCGCCGGCGACGAGCTGATCGAGCGTGTCGCCGTAGTACGGAAACCGAATGTCCTGCTCGGGGATAGGGAGCTGGAGATTGTTCTTCGCGAGTCCTTGCCGAAACGCGGCAATCCATTCGCCTTTGAGCGCCAGCGAATCCTTCTTCTGTTGGGCGCGCCCGTGGATGAAGACCAGTTTCTTTGTCATGGCGATCCTTTCAACTCTGCGCGCAGGCGTTCGACGCCCGACGCGGTGAACACGGTCCAAAGCGAACGGCTGGAAACGTGCGTCCGCAGCCCCCGCAGCAACGGCGTCTCGGCATCGAAGGCGCCAAGCAGCGACCAGCCCTGCGCGAGCAGCGGCACGAAGGGAACCGATTGTGAATGGCTGCCGGACTCACGGTCGGCCAGCATCGCAATGTCGAAGAAAGAAACGCCAAGTGTTGCGAGGAGTACGTCTTCCATTTCCCTGATTTGGTCCAGGTTGCCGAGCCGATGGTAGGAATACGCCGCGTACACGGCCAGGGTCGGATCAAGGGACTTGAGCTTCCGGATACGTTCGGTCAGCTTCGGCGCGTCGCCTCGCTCCAGCCTCAACTCGCCGCGATGTACCGAAGAAACCACCAGCCGGCGCAGCGTCTCGAGATACCCCCGCTGGGCCAGAAAGTCCTGTCGGCGCGATGCGTCCGTCGGCTCGTATGAGACCTTCACCAGCGCTCCGCCCTCGAACACGAGCGTGCCGACGAAGTCACGGATGGCGGGCAACACCACCGCGCGTCCGTCGGCAAGTTCGATCAACACGGACGCGGCCTGGTGTTGAAGGTGAACCTGGGCAAGCCCCGCCGCCAGCAACTCGACGTTGCCGTTGGCGCCGGCCGAGGCCGCAACGATGTTCGCTCCCCGCACCCTGAATCCGCAGGGCATTTCGACCAGTTCGCTCTCGAACGGGACCAGTCCGATGAAGCTTGCGCCCGGGACCGCGGTGTTCAGTACCTTTTGCGCGGCAGTCAGTTTCGATTCACCCACCCGCTTTCCACTGCGAACGGTCCGGGCCGGTGATATCGCAGGTGCGGCGGCCGGCCTGAACCTGGGGTCGGTTGCGTCGAACGCCTGCAGGAACGCGAATTCGTCCGACAGGATTTCGGCGTCAGGTGTTTGCGTATGCTCCGAAGCCGCCCCGAGCTTGGCTGCCACAAGCTTCGGCACCTCACTCATCAGGTGACGCTTGAGCGGCTGCGGCCGCAAGAACACTTTGGACTTATCAGCACCGGGGCTGAGGATTGTGAGCCGCTCTCCCTGAAGCGCCGCCATCAGCTCGGACGTGAACAGCGAATCGTAGCGGAGCGACGACGCCGACTTGTCCTGGATCTCCAGCGCCGGTTCGCCAAGGACGGAGGCAAAGAAGACATCGACGGCCTTCTGCGGTCCTCCCCGCGGTTGATTCGGGAAGATGTAACTGCCGTTGATGGCCTGGAGTTGAATGCCATCAGGCGCCGTCCGGCACGCGTCGGAGATGAACACCACGTGCGGAATTCCAGAGCGCTTCGCCAGCTGCACGGAACCCGCCACATTGACCGCCTCGTTGGGATCCTCCGGCGCATCGCTCAGGAACCAGTACTCGCTGAAATGCAGATTCACGCCATGGCCGGCGAAATAGACGAACAATTGCTCCACGCTGTCAGTTGTCACCAAAGCCTTGATTGCATCTCTGATTGCCTTGGCCGAAACCGGTTCATTCTCGTCCGTAATGGTGACGACCGTCTCGAACTTCTCCTGGCGGGCCCAGGCCTCGAATCTGCGGGCGCCGTCCAGCGCCGCCTTCAGCTCGGGAAGCGTTCCAGCTTTCTTGACCGCGACGACGACGGCTGCGCGATTCACGGGATGGATTCTAGATTAAACCGGTCGTGTTAGTCTCTCGCATGACCAACGTTCAACTTGCGAAAGACATCTACGCAGCATTCGGTAAGGGCGACATTCCCACTGTGCTGGCGGCGTTCCACCCTGAGATCGAGTGGCGACAAGCCGAAGGCCATCCGATTCAGTTCGATGGGGCCGCCTGGATAGGGCCACAGGCCGTGCTCGATAACCTTTTCATGTCGATTGGTGCGGACTGGGACGGTTTCACCATCACGGTACGGAGGCTTCACGACGCGGGTGAATCCGTCGTCATGGAAGGCCGCTACAACGGTACTTACAAACCCTCTGGCAAGAGCCTGAATTCGCAGGTGTGCCACGTGCTGAAGTTTCAGGACGGCAAGCTCCGGAGTTTCCAGCAGTATCTCGATACGGGACAGCTGCAGAAGGTCATGGCCACCGCCTGACGTCGTAACCCCGGGCCACTACGGCGTCGTTGATGGTGTTTAGAAACGCTCTACTGCTGGCCCTCGCCGCACTCGCCCTGCTCTTCATCGTCAAATGGAGGCGGGCGGCTGCGGGGACCCGTCGGCCTTCGCTGGTGCAGATCGCGATTGGCTTCGTCACGGACTTCTTCGATACGCTCGGCATCGGCTCGTTTGCGACGACCACAACTGCGTACAAGGTGCTGAAGGTGGTCCCCGACGAGAAGATTGTCGGCACCATGCTCATCGGCCACTCGTTGCCGGTTGTCACGCAGGCGTTCATTTTCATCGTTGCGGTGCAGGTGGATCCGGTGGTGCTCGTCTCACTGGTTGCCGTGTCCGTTCTGGGCAGCTGGCTGGGGGCCGGTGTGGCATCCAGACTTCCCAGGCGGCCGATACAGATCTTCATCGGCATCGGCCTGTTCGCCGCGGCGTTCTTCATGCTGCTGAGTCAGCTCGGCCTGTTTCCGAGCGGGGGAACCGCCCTCACACTCACGCCGGGAAAACTGGTCATTGCCCTGGTCGTGAATTTCATCCTTGGCGGCTTGCTGATGCTTGGCATCGGCAGCTACGCGCCGTCGCTGATTCTCATCAGCGTACTCGGCATGGATCCGCGCGCCGCATTCCCCATCATGATGAGCTCTGGCGCGATGATGGCTATGGTTGGCAGCTTCCAATTCATGAAAGCCGGCCGCTTTGACAAGAATGCCGCGCTGGGCTTGGCGATTGGCGGCATTCCAGGGGTGCTTGTAGCAGGACTGCTGGTGCAGTCGCTACCGTTGAACGTGCTCCGTTGGACGGTTGTGCTGGTCGTCGTCTATGCGGCCACGATGATGCTGCGGTCCGCGTTGACCGCACGTCGAGTCTAAGCTGCGAGAGACTGGCGTGCGAAATCGGCTGCTGTACCTCGCCGGCGTCTGCTTTGTCGTGGCATTGGGTCTGGCCAGCCGGCGGTACGCTGCGGCTCTGCCATCCTTTATCGCGCAGTACGCTGGCGACACGCTGTGGGCCGTGATGGTTTTCGGGATCATCGGCGTGATCGCAGCCCGTTGGTCAACGGCTCGCGTGGCGATCGCGGCCTTGCTCGTCTCCTACAGCGTAGAAATCAGTCAGCTCTATCACGCGCCGTGGATCGACAGCATCCGCGCCACCCGACTCGGCGGGCTGATATTGGGATACGGATTTCTCTGGTCCGACATCGTGTGCTACTCGGCAGGCGTGGGCGTGTGCGTGGCGCTCGAGCAATTCGCACGCGGCGATAAATGGGGCAATGGGGCAATGAGGCAATTCCACAATTAATTGCCAAATTGGTTGCATTGCCTCACTCCACTGCCTCATTGCCCCATCGCCTCATTGCCCAATTCTTCCCCCGCGCCTACTTGACCGCCCTGACCTTCCGCGCATCGGTGATCCACATTCCTCGACCGTAGGTGGCAACCACAATGAGGTGATCGCGCGGATGGACCTGCAGGTCGGACACCTGCACTGACGGCAGGTTGGCACCCAGCACGTCCCAACGCCGGCCTCCATCGCGTGACACATACACGCCGAAGTCGTTACCGGCGTACAGCACGTCCTTTACCGCCGGGTCTTCGCGGACCACGTTGATCGACCCGGATGGAATGTTGCCAACGAGGCTGGTCCACGTCACGCCGTAGTCGGTGGACTTGAACAGGTAGGGCGCGAAGTCGTCGTCTTCCCGGCCGCGCAGAGCGACGAATGCCGTGCCCGCGTCGAATTTCGACGGCACGATGCGCGAGACCCATTTCTTGAGCGCCATCGGCAGGTTCGTGCCAATGCCGGTCCACGTCCGGCCATCATCTCTGGTCACATGCAGGTTGCCGTCATCCGTGCCGGCGTAGATGACGCCCCTGGTCAGCGGCGATTCAGCGATGTGTGTGAGGGTCTGATACGGGATTGCAGACGGGTTGATACCCATCTGGCGGGGATTCTGATCGGTAAGGTCGTTGCTGATGCGCTGCCACGTGTCGCCGCGATCGCGCGATCGGTAGACATACTGATAGCCGGCATAGATCGTGTTGGGATCGAACGGTGAGATGACAATCGGCGCCATCCACTGCGCGCGTTGCGGCGGTTCTCCGTCGATGGTCTTCGGACGGATGTTCGTCGACTTTCCCGCCCCGCCCGCAGCAGGCGCATTGCCGCCGCGGCCGGCACGGCCACGACCGGCCGGTGCCGGCGTCACGTCCGTCCGTGAGAAATTCCCGTAGAAGCCATGGGAGTAGACGATGTTCGGATGCACGGGATCAATCGCGTGCATGCTGCCCTCGCCGCCCGGGGCGCCCTGCCACGGCATGGGCGCGAACATCCGGCGCCCCGCGCGCGCGTCCACCGCCACACGAAAGCTTCCGGCGTCCTGCACCGATCCGTAGGCCCGGAATGGCATCGCCATGTCGAGTTCCACGTTGTAAAACTGCGTGCCGTGAATACCGGTGGCCTCGCGCTTCGTCCGCCCGCCGTCATTGGTCATCGTGAACCCCTGATCGTGCGCGGTGTAGACCACCTTCGGATTGATCGGGTCGATCCACATCCGGTGATTGTCGCCGCCGCCTGCGGCAAACCGCTTGAACGTGGCACCCGCGTCGTCAGACACACTGACCTCCAACGCGAGGACGTAGACACGGTTCTCGTTCTTCGTATCAACGCGAATCTGTGTGAAGACCCAGTTGTAGGTGTTGCCCAGGCCCATCATCTGACTCGCGGTCTCGGGGGTCTGGCCGCTGGTCTTGCGCCAGGTGGCGCCTTTGTCATCGCTCCGGTAAATCTCCATGCCGCGAATGATGCCGCTGCTCGGCGGCAGGGGCCGTCCGTACGCGTCGTTCTCGCCCGGCATGGCGGGGCGGCCCGTGTCGTAGTTGTCAATCACGGCATAGACGACATTTGGATTGGATCGCGCGATGTCGAGGCCGATTCGTCCGCGGAACCTCGGCTCGGGCAAACCGGTGTTTGTGGGCGCCCACGTGGCGCCTCCATCAGTGGTCTTCCACACCCCGCCTTCGGTGTAGGTGGGTTCCACGCGCGGGTCGCTCCACTTTCGACGCACCCGCTGCCACATGCCGGCATACAGAGTGTTGGGATCCTTCGGGTCCATGACCAGATCAACCGCGCCGGTATTCGGGCTGCGATACAGCGACTTCGTCCAGGTCGCACCGCCATTCGTCGTCTTGAACACACCGCGCATGTCATTGGGCGTCCACTCATGTCCCGACGCCGCGACGTAGACGATATCGGGATTGGTCGGATGAACCAGGACCCGGCCGATGGTGCCGGTGTCGGTGAGACCCATGTGCTGCCAGGTCCTGCCGGCATCGCTGGACTTGTAGACGCCGGTGCCCGATACGCTTGCGCGGAAGAGATTGGATTCGCCGGTGCCCACCCAGACAATGGCCGGGCTCGACGGCGCCACCGCCACATCACCGATGCTGGCAGTCGCTTCGTGTTCGAAGATCGGCCGCCACGTCAGGCCACGGTTCGCGGACTTCCAGACGCCGCCGGTGGCCGCGCCCACGTAGATGGTCCGTTGGCCCTGCACATCGGCGACCGCAATCGACGTCATTCGCCCGGTGTGGTTCGATGGACCAATCGACTGCCATGGAATGAGCTTGTACGGCGATGCCGTCGTCATCGCTTTGTGAGTGCCGTAGGCGATAGCGTGTGCCTCGGCTCCCGTGGGCGTCGTGAATTCGAAGAGTTCGACGTCGAACACCAGGTTGCCTCGTGGGGCGCCCGGTCTGGGGTTTTCGCCATACGCAAGCGCCGACGGAATCCAGAAGCGGCGCTTCTCGCCCTTCACCATGAGCTGCACGCCTTCAGTCCATCCCCGAATGACGCGGGTCACGCCGAACGACGACGGCTCTCCGCGCACCACAGAGCTATCGAACATCCGTCCGTCGGGGGTCCATCCCGAGTAGTGAACCTTCACCGTGGACGCGAGCGTGGGATGTTCGGTGCCATTGCCGGGTGTGATCACTTTCGACGCCAGACCCGATGCGGTCACGATGGCGTCAGGTGGCACGGCCGCAACATCTGGCGGCGCCGGCAGTTGGGCTGGTGGGCCTTGTGGTGCGCCGGAAGCGACCACCGTGAGTGTCACGATTGCCGTCAGCATCAGCGCGGGGAGAAATGGGCGCGTTGTCATGGCCTAGAGTATGCTCCCGGGCATGACGCGAACCAAAGTCACCTTCACAGCGATGGCGCTCACGGCCGTGCTGTTCTTCCTGGCCCCGAGGCCCGACGCGGCTCAGCCGCAGGCGCAGGTCACGGCGATTCGAGCGGGCCGCCTTGTCGATCCAGATGCGGGTACGGCGGCGACCGATCAGGTGATTCTGATCACCGGTGGAAGGATCACCGCCATGGGTCGCGACGTGGCCATCCCGGCTGGTGCAAGTGTCATCGACTTGTCGAAGGCCAGCGTGATGCCGGGTCTGGTTGATGCGCACACGCACCTGTGCATGCAAGTGGTCGCGGAGCGCGACCACGGCAGCTACTACTACACGACGCTCAACGATCCCGATGCTTTTCGGGCCGTTGAAGGCACGGCCAATGCCAGGGCCATGCTCGAAGCCGGATTCACGTCGGTCCGCGACGTGGGCAACGAGGGCAACTTCGCCTGTGTGCAGGTCCGAAAGGGGATCATGCAGGGGTTGATTCCCGGCCCGACGATGATCACGGCCGGCCGGATTATCGCGCCGTATGGGGGGCAGTTCCACCTGCAGCCGGACAAACCGGCGCTGGCGGAGCCCGAATACTTTTTCGCCGATACCCGCGATGAAATGATCAAGGCCGTCCGGCAGAATGCGCACTACGGCGCCACGGTGATCAAGATCGTCGTGGACGATCAGCGCTACATCTACTCGGTTGAGGACATCCGGTTCATCAAAGCGGAGGCCGCTCGAGCCGGGCTCAAGCTTGCGGCACACGCGTGGACTCGCGAAGGCGCGCAGAATGCGGCCGAGGCCGGTGTGGACTCAATTGAACACGGCATCGACATGACCGACGAGATCCTGGCGCTGGCCAAGAAGAATAACGTGACGCTTGTGGGCACGGAGTTCCTGGTGGCCACCGATTTATTTGACGGGGCGTTCCACAAGCAGGTGGTGGATCGCCTGAAGCGCGCGTTCAAGATTGGCGTGACGCTTGTCTACGGCACTGACGCGATCGAGGCTGTAGCGGGCAAGACCCGAGGCGAAGTGGCCATCAGCGGCGTCGACGCGTGGGTGGAAGCCGGCGTTCCCGCGCCTGCAATTCTCAAGGCCATGACCACTCAAGCGCATCGCCTGCTGGGCCTCGACGGGCAACGCGGTGCGATCAAGGTGGGCCAGGCCGCCGACCTCATCGCGACCATGGGAGACCCGCTCGCAAACATCGCGGCGCTGAAACAGGTCCTGTTCGTCATGAAAGACGGACAGGTCGTCCGGCAGCGGTAATTGGGGACGTAGGGCGTCCCTGCAGGGGCGCCAAATTGCGGACGTAGGGCGTCCCTTCAGGGGCGCCAAATCAACCTTCGTCGGCTGCGGCGATGCCTTTTGCTTCATCCAACGACAATAGCAACACGCCACCGACGACGAAGAACAGCATCACGCTGGCCATTCCCACCCTGTGTGACGAAAACGTGGAAGTCAGCTGGCCCATCAGGAAGGGTCCCATGAATGCTGTGGCCTTGCCGGAAAACGCAAAAAAGCCAAAGAACTCGGACTGGCGTTTTGGCGGCACGAAGCGGCCCATCAGCGAACGGGACGCCGACTGATTCGGGCCGACAAAGACTCCGATCAGCATGGCGGACACCCAGAACCAGAACCGCGTGGGCGCCCACACCGCCATTGCCGTCGCCACGGTCATCATGACGATGGTGATCATGATGGTCTTCTTGCCGCCGATGCGGTCGTCAATGAAGCCAAACAGGAACGCCCCGAGCCCTGACGTCACGTTGACCACGATGCCCAGAACGATCACCTCGGGCAACGTCATACCGAACACTTTGTCCGCGTAGATGCCTGCGAACGCGAACACAGTCACGAGCCCGTCGTTGAAGACCAACCGGGCCACCAGAAATTTGACGAGCTCCCGATAGCGGCGAATGTTGCTGGCCGTTTGCCGGAGTTCGTCGAACGCCGCCTTTATGCTGATGCGCGGCGCCCCGGTGCGCGTCTCGGGCACGAACAGGAACATGGGCAACGAGAACAGCACAAACCAGCCGGCGACAAGAAGGTTGGTGGCACGGACGTTCCAGCCATCCACTTTCGTCATTCCGAACCAGGGATCGTCGGCCACGAACACGACGAGCGCCAGCAGCATGCACACCGTTCCGCCGACGTATCCCAGGCCCCAGCCCCAGCCCGAGATGCGCCCGATGCGTGCGGGTGATGCGATGGATGGAAGGAACGCGTTGTAAAACACGTTGCCTATTTCGAACGAGACATCAGCCACCACAAAAATGGCGAGCGCAATGATGGGTCCGTTTGCCATCTCCGGACTGACAAACGTCAGCAAGGTCGTGGCAACCACGCACATCGTGGTGGAGATGAGGAGAAACTTCTTGCGCGAGCCGCCGCGGTCGGCGGCCGCGCCAAACACCGGTGAGGCGAGTGCCGTCAAGATGGAACTGACGATCGCGGCCCGGGACCACCACAAGGTCCCCGTGGTCTCATCGGGAAAGAACGCTTTCGAGAAGTAGTACGAGTAAATGAACGTCACCACCAGCGTGGTGAACGCCGAGTTGGCCCAGTCGTACATGGCCCAGGACCAGACCACCTTCGGATTGTCGTACTGGGGCTGGGCGCTCAGCTGGACTGCGGACATGGTCCGGGGATTCTACTCCCCCGCGCGACTGAATGATCGCGCGGCATCTTCCCCCAGAATGCGATCGAGAGTTTCGATAAATCGGGCGACGTTGGCGTCCGAGAACACGAGCGGCGGCTTGATCTTCAGCACATTGCGCCGAGGCCCGTCCACGCTGACCAGAATGCCCAGCTCCCTCAGCCGGTTGCACACATACGTCGTCGCATCCGGAGCAGGCGCGTGGGTTGTCCGGTCTGACACGAACTCCACGCCAACGAAGAGACCGAGGCCGCGAACGTCGCCGATGAGCTGGTAGTGCGTCGCGAGTTCGCGGAAGCCCTGGCGCAGATGTTCGCCCACGTGCAGCGCTTTCTCCTGCAGGCCCTCATCCCGAATGACATCCAGCACGGCAAGGCCGATTGCGCAGGAGACGGGATTTCCGCCAAACGTGCTGAAGTACTCCATGCCGTTGTTGAACGAGGCCGCGATCTCGGCTGTGGTCACTACGGCGCCAATGGGATGGCCATTGCCCATCGGTTTGCCCATCACGACGATGTCCGGCACGACGTCCTGTGTTTCGAATCCCCAGAAGTGCGTGCCCACGCGGCCAAATCCCACCTGCACTTCATCAGCGATACACACGCCGCCGGCAGCGCGCGTATGCCGGTACGCGCCCTCCAGGAAACCGTTGGGAAGAACAATCTGACCGCACGAGCCCAGCAGTGACTCCGCTATGAACGCCGGCTTCGAATGACCGGCCAGTGCGAGGTCAGCAATCGCGCCTTCAACTCCAGCGTTACCATCCCAGCCAAGGTAGGCATCCGGAGTGGCAACCTTGCGGACGTAATCCGGCTGGCCGGCGCCTCCAGGTCCGTCGTACTTATAGGGGCTGATGTGAACCAGCTCACTGCTGTTGCCATGGTAAGCGCCGTCGATGACGACCGTGGCGAGGCTCCGGGTGTGCGTGCGGGCCAGTCTCAAAGCCAGGTCACACGCCTCGCTGCCTGAATTCACAAAGAAACAGACGCGCAATGGTTCAGGCAGCATGGCGCAGAGACGCTCGGCGTATCGGACGATGTGGCTGTGCAGGTAGTGCGAGTTGGTGTTCAGCACGGCCATCTGCCACTGTCCGGCCTGAACGACGCGGGGATGGCAGTGGCCCACGTGAGCCACGTTGTTGACGGCGTCGATGTACTCACGACCGTCGGCGTCGTAGAGATATTGCAGGTGACCGCGGACGATGTGCAGGGGGTTCTGGTAGGCGAGGCTCAGATTGGGGCTGAGGTGATGTTGCCGCGCCGAAAGGACGGCCGCGTCCGGGAGCCACGGCGTGAAGCCGGATGCTGTGCGAAACGCGTCAACCGCCTCGCGCGGCTGGATGCGGTCCAGAGCCTCCAGCAAAATCCACGCGGCCTGATCGCTGACTTGCAGGTACGCATTCTCGGGTGCGGCCTGTCGTTGATAGGCGGAATTGGTGACGCTCACACACAGTCGCGCACAGAGGAGCGGAAACAGCACCTCCAGCTCAGCTTCAGAAAGGGGCCGCGCGAGGTGATAGCCCGCCACCACCTCTGCCGCGCTGGCGAGCACATCGGACGAGCCCATGATGGCGTAGGCGATGCCAATCGCCAGGTCACAGACATGCGGCCCGTGAACCATGTCGCCAAAATCGATCAGGCTCACCACGCGGCCGTCGGCCACCAGGACGTTGTGGTCGTTGGCGTCGTTGTAAAGCAGACCGGACGGCAGGCAGGCAAGTCGAGTCTCGGCGTGCGACTCGAACCGGGCGAAGAGGCGTTCGACCAGGTCCCGCCGGTCAGCGGGCAGGTGGTGGAAGTAGTCACGAATCCAGCTTGCTTGCGTCAGGTCCCACTTGAGATCGCCGAACGCGTCGGAGGCGGGGAAGTCAGTGAGCGCGTCGTCCACCAACGCGAGCGCGCGCCCCAGGCTTCGCAGTAATCCGAGGGAGTGTTCGTGCACGTTTGCCCAGACATCTCCGGGAACGAATGTCACCATGCGAAGGAGGTGTTCGTCGCCTTCGGCGCCCGTCATTGTCGTCAGCGTCTCTTCGGAAAGGGTAGGTACCACGCGCGGCATCATGAGTTCGGGAACGCTGGTGCCGAGGTGAGTCAAGACGCGTTCCTGCAGCTCCACGCTGGCGCGCGATTCGTCCTTGTGTGAAATCTTCAAGACGAAGGACTCCGGGCCATTCGTGACGACATGAAAATTCTGATCGCGCTCGCTGGGCAAGGGCTCGATGGCGGCGTCGTTCAGTCCGTAGCGATTCGTAGCCACTCTGGCGGCGTCAGCAGACGTGAACGTTGGCGCCTGATAGCGCACCTGAACCATGCAGCCTATTATCGCCGGGCCAAAGGATCTCGGAGGCGAATTGAGCTCTGCGGTAGACTCTGGGCGCCATGATGTTCGTACTCCTCTTCCTGCTGCTCCAGTCGCCTCCGCCATCAATCGAGCGAAGCCTTCTGGAGATTGAACACGCGCGGGCCGATGACGTGTCGGCACTCCTGGCTGCGCTCAAGAGCCCCAACCCGGCGGTGCAGCGTCTTGCCGTGCGAACAGCGGGCCGCCTCGAGCGGGCCTCTCTGAAAGATGCGATCGTGCCGCTGTTGCTAGCAACAGATCCCGGCGTCCGCGCGGAGGCCGCAAATGCCATGGGGCAGATTCGGGCAGGCTACGACTACGGCGCGCTGCTGCGCGACGAGAAGGCCGGTCAAGTACGAGCCGTACTGTTCGAGACGATTGGCAGAGTCGCACCGGTGGCCGGTGAGAGCGAGCGGCTGCTGGCGGCCGGCCTGACCGATCCCGATCCGGCGGCGCGACTGGGTGCTGCCGGCGGACTCGAGTCGCTGTTTCGGATGAACCGCACGCTCAAGCCCGTGGCGGAGACCGTGACCGCGCTGAGGCAGGCCTTCCGCGCCAACACCGCAGGACTCTTTCGTGAACTCGTGCTCCTGACACTCAACGCAGCCGGTGACAAGGATCCGGACACGTTCGCGCTGGCGCTCCGCGACGCGGAACCGCAAGTGCGACGGCTGGCGGTCCTCGGCTCGAGACAGTGGGTTGACGATGCGTCGCCGATGGTTCGGTATGAGGCGATGCGGCTGGCTGGCACCTGCGAGCGCGCGACTGCCGCGCTGACTGACAAGAGCGAACTGGTGGCTCTGGCGGCCATCGATTTCGCCGGCACACATTCGTGCGCGCCTGGGGCGATTGAGCCTCTCGTGAAGAGTGGCGCATCCTGGCGCATTCGCGCGCATGCGCTGGTGTCGCTTTCGCGCCTGGCGCCCGACTCCGCTCGACCGCTGCTGCCCGCGCTTGCGGCTGAGCCGATCTGGCAGGCGCGCACGTACGCGGCGACTGCCGCCAGGCTTCTCGAGGACACGTCCACGCTCGCGACGCTGGCGGCGGACAAACAGCCGAACGTCGCGATTGCCGCGATGACGACCGGCGCCGACGCGGTCCGGGCACTCTCGAGCAACCACGCCGGCCTGCTGCTGGCGGCCGCCCAGAAACTGAAGGGCGCGCCTGAGCTTCCGGCCGCAATGCCTCAGGTGGTGGCCGCGCTCAAGCGCCTGAGCAGTACCGGTCACGCCACCGTCCGCGATCCCAAAATGGAACTGCTCGAACGCGTGCGGGAAAACGGCAATCCCGGGAGCATCGTTGAAATCGGGAGCCTGCTGGGGGACCGTGATCCGGCTGTGGCGGCGCGCGTGGCCGAGATCGTAAATTCAAGAGGCCCCAGCAGCCCAGCGGTCGCAAAGACCACCGTGTACGTGGGCGATCCTCTCCCTTCGGCGCAGACGATCGCGGCCCTGCGAGGCGCCCGGGCAGTCATCACGATGAAGAACCTGGGTTCATTCACCTTGGAACTGCTGACCGAGGACGCACCGGTGACGGTGGCGGCGTTTGCAGCGCTGGCTGACAAGGGCCAGTACAACGGCACCACGTTCCACCGCTTCGCGGCGAACTTCGTGATCCAGGGGGGAAGCCCGGGCGCGGATGAAGTGGACGGGGCGACCACTCAGTTTCTGCGCGATGAGGTCGGGCTTGTGCGCCACCTTCGAGGCACGTTGGGCATCTCGACACGCGGGCACGATACGGGCGACGGCCAGATCTTCGTGAACCTGGTGGATAACGTGCGCCTCGACGACCAGTACACCGTCTTCGCGCGCGTGGTTCAGGGCATGGACGTTGTCGATCGCGTGCTCGAAGGCGACCTCATCACGTCGATCGCGATTCAGCGAAGAAAGTAGGGAAGCGGAGAGGTTGGGAAATGTACGTAGGGCGTGGCTTTAGCCGCGCCAATTGCCGATTGTTCAGGCCCGTCGGTGCGCTTTCTTGAACCGCACCCTGCGCCAGGCCTCCCAGGCGTTACACACCAGCAGCCCGCCAAGAAGGAAATAGACCACCCCGGCGGCTTCGTAGATCGCGTAACTCACCAGAGCCACGAGCACGCCGGCGAGCATCTGATCCCGATTCGTGATGGGGACGGTTGGCGGATCGGTGAGCATGAAGAACGCGAAGAAGAGCACCGCGTGCAGATCGGGCGCTCGAAAAATACCGGCCACGGTGTGCGGGTCGCCGGCAAAGGCCGTCGCCGTGAAGAGGGCGTAGTAGACGCCGAGGAACGCAAGGACGATCGGCATCTTGTTGACCCGATCCGTGATGAACACGCCGGTGGCCAACAGCGTCAGGATCGCCCACGGTGACAACGCCGGCAGTGCGCCCCACCAGCTGTGTCCCGAGCCGAAGGCGTAGAAGGACACCACCAGCGCAAGCGCCGCCGGATTGAAGATATTGCCGGCTTTCGTGCGAATGACGTACTTGCTGAGGACTGCGATCGCGGACGTGACCGGCGGCACATACCAGGGTTCGAACGGGCTCAGCACCATGGCAACGAAGAGGCCCGTGAGGATGCCACCCGCGGGGAACTCCCAGCGCGGATGACGGACGCGAAGGAGCAGGACGTCCAGGACGCCGGCCGCGGCCGCGGCGCTCAGGACGCCCGTCATGACGCTGTTCGCGTTCTCGAATGGAGCCGCCGCGATCGCCAGCGCGACCAGCACGAGCAGCAGAAGGCCTTTTGGCGTCCGGACGAACTTCAACACTGGCTGCCCTCTACTCTCGCCGCAGGCCTGGCGTTTCACGCCGATCAAGGCTGGTCGTGAAAATCAACGCCATGAGCCCAAGCTCTTCGCACAGTGCCAGACCCTCGTCAGGGCCAAGGACAAACGCGGCAGTGGCCACTGCGTCGGCGAGCATTGCGGTGGGGGCGACGACCGTGGCGCTGGCCACACGGTCAGCGGGCCGGCCGGTTCGCGGATCCACGATGTGATGTCCGCTGCCGGTCTGGCGTTCATAGTCACCCGACGTGCACACCGCTTCGTCAGACGCACGCAGCACGTCGATCAATGCGCCGTCGATCCGTGGATGCCGTATGCCGACCGACCATGGTTCGCCCGACGGGTTCGTGCCGCCGAGATAGAGATCGCCACCGGCATCGATGCCGAAGTCGTGAAGGGGCCGCAGCTGGCGGGCGGCCATGTCGATCGCAAGGCCCTTGGCCACTGCGCCGAGGTCGAGAATCAGCGGCCGTTTCAGGGTGATGGTCCTGGCATCGGCATCGCACTCCACGTCACGAAAGCTCACGTCGCTGGGCGAAACGATGTCTGTTCGCACGATGACACCGCTGCGGTGCTCCCGGTTGAAGCCCCGCGCCTCCATCGTGCGACCCACCGTGGGATCAAACGCGCCGTTCGTGTGCGCGGCCATTTCGATGACGAACCGCACCGCTTCAAACAGCAGATCGCTTACCACGACGGCCATGCCCGGCTGCGCAGACAGACGCATCAGTTCGCTTGCGGGATCAAAGCGACTGCATCGCGCTTCAACGTCGCGGAACCACTGAAACGCACGGTCAACGCTTTCCAGGGCCTCAGGCTGATCGCGGACCGAGATCGTCACGATGGTCCCGAGATGGACTTCGCTTCGGGACGCCGTGCCGTGGTTCACTTGGCCTTGTTGAGTGCGTCCACGACGGCCCAGTAGAGGGCGTTCGCGCTTTGCGTGGCGCCGCTGACGTAGTCCACGTCGGGACCCTGGCGCGTCACCACCTGCGCGGGGAGATGGTTAATCCACGAACAGGAGTAGTTCGTCCAGCACTGCGCGATGGCCACGTTCACGATGCGGCCGTTCTCGATCTTGACGGACGCCTGGATTTCTCCATGGCGCGAGGTGCCCCAGCCCAGGTATGTGCCGTCGGCGTAGACCTCCTTCGGCATGCGCAAAGCAGGCGCGGGGGTCTCTTCAGGTTTTGTCACGGGCGCAGAGGCCGGCGTTGAAGTCACCACGACAGCCGGTGAGGGCACGGGCGTCGGCGGTACGTAGGGCGTCCCTTCAGGGGCGCCGGGTACGTAGGGCGTCCCTTTAGGGGCGCCGGGTACATAGGGCGTCCCTTCAGGGGCGCCACCAGAGACTCCGGTTTCACGTACAGCAACCGCCGCAGGAGGCTCGACAGGTACCGGCGACGTCAATTCCCCTGCTGTAGCACGTGCCGGCATCGCCGGAGGTCGATCGTTGGTGGCGTCCTCGATGCGTTGCGCGGCCGCGCGCGTCTTCATGAACCCCGCGGCGTAGACCACCAGGATGGCCGCGGAACTCAGCGTGACGAGGCTGTTGGCGATCTTCTTGTTCGCAGCGGCACCGGGGGCCATGTGATGGCCGGCATTATACAATCCGGATCATGACTGTCAGAGAACTGCTGGCCACGGTGGCTGAGGTGATGCGCCTCATGTACCGCGACCCGCCAGCCGCTTGACTGCCCGCGCCAAGGTCTCCGGTCGGAGACCATAAGAAATTGGGCAATGGGGCAATGGGGCAATGAGGCGAGCATCCGCAGCTTCCGCCAACGCGAAGATCGCGCACAATGTCCCATATGTTCCGACCTTCAGCCCTCGTCCTCCCGTCCCTCGTTGTTGCCTCATGTTTCGCGGCGTCGCTGGCCGCGCAGGACGAGGCCAAACCTCCCGTCGGTTTTTCGAAAGCCTCCGCTGATGCGATGGCCAGGTATGAGCGGATTGTGCTCGACACTCCGCTGGCCGAGAACACACGCAAGTGGCTGGAGGCGCTGACCGAGCAGCCGCACGTCGCAGGCACACCGGCGGAGAAGAAGGTGGCCGATTACGTCAGGGACCGCCTGACCGAGTTCGGTCTCTCTGTCGAGACGGTCAAGTACGACGTCTTTCTCAACCACCCCAGGCTGGTATCGTTGACGATGACCTCGCCGTCTCGGGAGGAACTGTCGCTCAAGGAAGACGTGTATCCGCAGGATACGGCGGCCAGCTCGCGCGGGCAGTTCCCGGCATTTCACGGCTATGGGGCATCGGGCGTCGCCAGCGGTCAAGTCATCTATGTCAACTACGGCTCGCCCGCCGATCACGAGCGCCTGAAGGCGCTGGGACTTTCAGTGGAAGGCAAGATCGCCCTGGTCCGATATGGCGGGGCGTTCCGCGGCCTGAAGGTGAAGGAAGCCCAGGAGCATGGCGCGATCGGCGTGTTGATCTATTCGGATCCCGCGGATGACGGCTACATGCGAGGCGACGTTTACCCGAACGGCCCGATGCGTCCGCCGTCGGCAATCCAGCGCGGGTCTGTGCAGTATCTGTCCATCCAGCCCGGTGACCCATCAACACCTGGCGGCATCCCGTCCACCGACGGCGCAAAGCGCATTACGCGCGACCAGATGAACAACGTTCCGAAGATTCCATCGCTGCCGATCGCGTATCGCGAGGCGGAGAAGCTGCTGCGCAATCTCGGTGGACCTCGCGTGCCGAATGAGTGGCAGGGTGGATTGCCGTTTTCCTATCACGTCGGCCCGGGTGGCGCATCGGTTGAGATGAAGGTTGAGATGGACGAGGGACTCAAGCCCATCTACAACGTGATGGCCACCATTCCTGGCACCACCGATCAGGTACTCGTGGTCGGCAATCACCGCGATGCGTGGACGCCAGGCGCCATTGATCCAAATTCGGGAACGGCCACCATGCTGGAAGTGGCGCGGTCCTTTGGCCTTGCTCTGAAGGCGGGCTGGAAACCAAAGCGCACGATCATTCTCGGGTCATGGGACGCCGAAGAGTACGGTCTGGTGGGCTCCACGGAGTGGGCAGAGGCCAATGCGGCGATGCTGTCGCAGAAGGCCGTGGCGTACCTGAACCTCGACTCGGCCGTGTCGGGGCCGGACTTCAGTGCGTCAGGTGTGCCTTCGCTGCGTGATGTCATGCGTGAAGTCGCCAGGGCGATTCCCAGTCCAGCCAAAACCGGCAGTGTGGGCAGCGTGTGGGAGGGCAAGGCAAAGTCCGCATGGGCGCTCAGAACGCCCGTCACCGTCGGTAGTCCCGACCGTGAGTTCGACCAGCAACTGGACCGCCTCGGCTCGGGTTCCGACTACACCGCGTTCCTCGACTTCCTGGGTGTGCCTGCCACCGACATGGGTTTCGGCGGCAGCTCCGGTGTGTATCACTCGGTCTACGACAACTTCCGCTGGATGTCGCTCTACGGCGATCCGGACTTTCTCTACCACCAGGCAGCCGCCCGGTTGATGGGGTTGCTCACGATGAGAATCGCGTCGGCGGATGTGGCGCCGCTGCGCTTCTCGAGTTATTCGCGCGCGTTGCGCGAAGATCTCGATGAAATACGCACAGATGTCACGAGGCGGGCACGCACGGCGGCAGGCACTCCATTCCTTCCTGACTTCGCGCCGATCGTAACCGCGCTGACTGAACTTGAAGTGGCGGGCGTCGCGGCTGATGCTGCGTCCGATCGCGTGGCCGCGTCAGGCAATGCGGCGGCCGCCGTGCGGATCAGCGACGCGCTCAGTCAGGTGGAACGCGCGTTCCTGCATCCGGACGGACTGCCGGGGCGTCCGTGGTTCAAGCATCAGCTGATTGGACCCGGACTCACCACCGGATACGCACCGTGGCCATACCCGGCGTTACGCGAGGCCGTTGAAAAGAAAGACCTCGCGATGTTCGGTGCTGAATTGAAGAAGGTGGTGGTCGCCATTCAAGCCGGGACGGCCAGGCTGAAACTGGCTGCCGCGGTTCGTCCTTGATGCGCCTTCCCGTCAACACCTCATTTCACCTCGTCCCAAATCTTGTGCTGGTGGGTCTCCTTCAGGAGCAGAGAGCCCACGATGAACGTGATGAGCGCCACTCCGATCGGGTAGTAGAGCCCCGCGTAAATGTTGCCGGTGCTCGCAACGATGGAGAGACCGATGAGCGGGAGCAGTCCGCCGAAGACGCCGTTGCCGATGTGGTAGGGCAGCGAGAGCGCGGTGTATCGAATCCTTGCAGGGAACGCTTCAACCAGGTACGCCGCAATAGGACCGTAGACCATGGTCACGAACACGACCTGCAGGAAGACCAGGCCGATCAGCTTCCAGGCGGCGGGCGTCGAGGCCAGCTCCGGCAGGCTTCGGAACGTCAGGACCTCGGCCGCCGGCGCCAGTGCGCCATTCACCATCGCCTGAGGCGTGAGGCTCAGCGCACCCGTGACCGGATGGCGCTGCGAAAGCACGCTGACGACCCCGGATCCGGCCACGCGTTGCATCGCGTGATAGATGGGGATGTAGGAAACCGCCGCGAGGAGGCAGCCGGCCATCATCAACCGTTTGCGGCCGAAGCGATCCGACAGACTGCCCATCACCACGAACAGCGGCATGCCCAGCAAGAGGGCGCCCGCGACAATATAGTTGGCGGACGTCGAGTGCACCTTGAGAATCGTCTGCAGGTAGAAGAGCGCGTAAAACTGGCCCGTATACCAGATCACGCCCTGGCCCGCGGTAGCGCCGAAGAGGGAAATGAGCACGCGCTTGAGATTGGTCCACTCGGTGAAGGCTTCCTTGAGCGGCGTCACTGAGCGCATGCCCGTGCTCTTGATGTGGTTGAAGATGGGGGACTCTTCCATCCGCAGGCGGATATAGAGCGAGATGCCGACGAGGAGGATTGAAATCAGGAATGGCACGCGCCAGCCCCACGAGCGAAACGCAACCGGACCCAATGCGTTCTGCACGACGAGGATGACGACGAGCGAGACGAAGAGTCCGAGTGTGGCGGTAATCTGAATGAAGCTGGTGTAGAACCCGCGTTTGCCGTCGGGCAC